>NZ_CAKKTM010000326.1:0-36196 GCF_920888515.1 Protofrankia sp. CiP1_Cm_nod1
CTAGTCGTCGGCAGCGTCAGATGTGTATAAGAGACAGGCCGGGCGGGTGCGCGCGGGAGGGGCCGCGGTGGCGGCCCACCCCCGGACGGGCGCGGCCGTCGGCGTCGGTGTGGCGGTGGCGCCGGATGTGGCGCCGGATGTGGAGGTGGTCGACATCCTGCTTCCCCTTTCCGTGCGGAGCTCCCCAAGGGAAAAGAAATCTTTCCGTTGATACCTTGAGATCATTAATATACTAGATCAAATTTCCGAGATCCAGAGAAATTTTTTTGCCCTACGTCGATAACGCCGAATGATCGACATAAGCCACCTGGCGCCGGCAGCGGGTGACGGGTATCAGGGAGAATCAGGTGCGCCAGCCGCCGGTGCCGCGGGTGGACGGCGTCCGAAGGGAGAAGCGTGCTCCAGCCACTGTCCAGCGACGACCCGCGACAGATCGGGCCATACCGGCTACAGGGCCGGATCGGCGCCGGTGGCATGGGCACCGTCTACCTCGGGTTCGGCGCGGACGGCCGGCCGGCGGCGGTCAAGGTGCCCTCCCCCGGCCTCGCCGACGACCCGGAGTTCCGCAGCCGCTTCCGCACTGAGGTCGCCGCCGCCCGGCGGGTACGCGGCGGCAGTGTGGCCGCCGTCCTCGACGCCGACCTCGACGGCCCGCGCCCCTGGATGGCGGCCGAATACGTCGAGGGCCGCAGCCTGACCGACGCGGTGGCCGGGCGCGGGCCCTTCACCGGGCACCTGCTCGACGGGCTGGCGGTCGGGCTCGCCGACGCCCTGGTCGCCATCCACGCCGCCGGCGTGATCCACCGCGACCTCAAGCCGTCCAACATCCTGGTCACCTGGGAGGGCCCGAAGGTCATCGACTTCGGGATCGCGCGGGCGGCCGACTCGACCAGCCACACCCGCACCGGCACCCTGATCGGCACCATCGTCTGGATGGCCCCCGAGCAGCTGCGGGGTGAGCGCGCCGGCCCCGCCGCCGACATCTTCGCCTGGGGCGCCTGCATGGCCTTTGCCGCCACCGGCCGCCAGCCGTTCGCCGGCGAACGGCCCGAGGCGGTCGCAGTACAGATCATGACCGCCGAGCCCGACCTCACCGGCGTCCCCGCCCACCTCGCCCCGGTGCTGGCCACGGCGCTCGACAAGGACTCGGCACGGCGCCCGACCGCCGCGCACCTCGTCGCCCGGCTCGTCGGGCACGACGTCGCCGACGCCGGCGAATCCGTCCGGGCGACCGAGACCGCCCTGGCCCGCTGGTGGTTACTGACACCCCCGCCCACCTCGGCGCCCGCCGGGCCGCCGCCCGCCGCCGGGCCGCCGGCCGACGCCTACCAGCAGCCGTTCCAGCAGCAGTCCTATCCCCAGGCGCCCTACCAGCAGACGGCGCCACCGGGGTTCGGGCACACACCGGCCCACCAGCCGCAGTGGGACCAGACACCGGCCGGCCATCACCACCCACCACACAACGCACCGGGCCATGGCCCTGATTACGGCCCCGGTCACAGCCCCGGTCACAGCCCGGGCCCGGCGTACGGGCCGGTGCCGCCCGGCCCGTCACGGCCTCGCCGGCGCGGCCGGCTCGCCACCGTGGTGGTGGCGCTGCTGGCGCTGGCCGGCCTCGGCGGGGTGGCCACCGCGCTGACCCTGCGTGATCGGGATTCCCAGCTCAGCGCGCAGACCAGCGTGGCGTCACCGTCATACCCGCAGGTCACCAGCTCGGCCCGGACGTCGACGGCCCGCCGCAGCCCCACCGCGAGCCCACGCAGCGCCACCCCCACCCCCCTGGTCTCGCGCACCGGCACGCCGACGGCGGACGCGACGGCCGGGCAGCTCACCCTTGCCGAGGCCTCGAACATGCTCAACGAGCGCGGTTTCACCGTGACCGACCGCTCCGGCTTCGTGCGGGGACGGGCCCTCAACGTCCTGATCGGCAGGAAGGCGGACTCCCCGGCCGTCCCCCAGCAGTTCGGGTTCTTCTTCGTCGGCACCGAGATGATCGGCAAGGACTTCACCGACCCGAGCGCCGGCATCCGCGTCGCCACGGCCCGGGACACCGTCGTCGTGCTGCGCTACGCCCTGTACAAACCCGCGGACCAGACATGCTGCCCGACCGCCGGAACGGCCGACGTGACGTTCCGCTGGGACGGAACGAAGCTGAACGTGGACCCCGCGACGATCCCCCCGAGCGACCCCGCCGCCAACGGCAGCCGCCGCTGACCCGGATCATGTTCCGGCCTGGCGGCCCTACCGTGACCGGGCGTCCGCAGCCGGCCGGGCCGTCGGTGGCGGATACGGGCTCCGGAGATGGCTAAGAGCCCCGGCCGGCACGCGGTGTGCCGGGCGCGAGGCCCTCGGGTCCCTGCGTCGCTCCTACCGGGTCCGCGTATGCCCAGAAGGTCCCAACAGCGCGGGAAACCTGGAATCCCGTTTCCCAAACGGCGAGATATCCCATCGGCCGGTGGTGTCAGGAACGAGGTATCCCGCACAGAGCGTGGTCGGCTGCCGTTGCGAGCGCGGCCTCGGCGGCCGCGGGGGCGGGGTGGATGGTGCTGGCCAGGACGACCGTACGGGTGGTGTCCTCGTTCCAGAACGCCATGGTCTGGTATCCGAAAATGGCGCCGCTGTGGCCCCAGTTCGCTCCGCAGCGGTCCTGGACCCGTTCGATCCCGAGGCCGTAACGGAAGTCCGGGTCGGCGGGATTCTCTACCGTGGTGGTCTTCATCTCCTGGAGCATCCGGGCACGGAGCAACTCGCCGCCCATCAGGGACCGGTAGAAGTGGGACACGTCCTTGGCGCTGGAGACGATGGCACCGGCCGCCCAGGCGTGCGAGGGATTGAGCCCGGTCACGTCGAACGGCCTGCCGTCGGCCGTGGGAACGAGGTCGGCCGGGACGTATCCGTGGGCGTAGTAGCCGGGTAGCTCCCCGGTGGTGGCGGGGAATGATGTGTCGGCCAGGCCCAGTGGCTTGAAGATCCGTCGTTGGAGTTCCTCGCCCAGCGGGTGGTGAGTGATCGATTCGACGAGCAGGCCGGCGACGATGTAGTTGGTGTTGGAGTACTCCCAGGCGGTACCGGATGCGAACGCACCCGGATGGGTTTCGGCGATGGCTACGAGTTCCGTCGGGGCGAAGACCCGATTCCGGACGATGCCCGCCACCAGGCTGGGGTCGGCTGTGTAGTCGAACAGGCCGCTGGTGTGGTTGAGCAGCTGTCGAACAGTGATCTTGTTTCCGTTCCGCAGCAGGCCTGGTAACCAGCGTTCCACGGGACGGTCAAGGGTGAGGCGTCCCTCCCCGACAAGCTGGAGTACCACTGTGGCTACGAACGTCTTCGTGATGCTGCCCACCCGTACCCGGGCCTGCGGCCGCAACGGCGCACCGGTGGCCAGATCGGCGACCCCCGCGGCGGCCTGGCGGATCCCACGGTGGTCCTGCACTCGGACCACCGCGCCAGGGACGCCGGCGGCGATGCCGTCGCTCAGCAGCGTGCGCAGCTCGGGGTCGATCCTCGACGTGTCCGGCTCGGGGGCGGGATGCGCTGCCGTGCCGGCCAGGGCTGGTGCCGCCCCCGCCAGCAGGGGCGAGAGCAGAACGACGGTCGCGAGGAACGCAACGACCGGGAGGACCGTGCCAGAAGACTTCAGCCGATGTGCCCGGTGCGGGCCGCGCACGTCCGGTGAGCGGCGCCACGTGTCGGTTACAAATTCGCGGAATGCATGCCATGTCATTGCGATCTCCAACGGTTTCGCCGGTATGACAGGCCGGATCCGCCTGGCTCCAGCGCCGGGCCGCGATGTCATGCCCGGCCGCCACTTCTTTCCTCTTCGACGGCCAGTGGGGCCTGGCGGCGCTGCCGCTGCCAGGCGGATATCAGCCGCCACATCCGTCCGGTGACGAAAGCCCCGGCGAACATGAGCACGTAGACCAGCGGGGTCCAGGCTCCCCCGACGGATGTATGCGTTCCGTCGAGATAGGTGAATGTCTCGTCGCTGATCAGATAGGGGACCCCGGTCCAGCGGAAGGTGCCGGTGGCATGCGGGGCGATCGTGGTGATCCCGGCGTCGAAGGCGGTCCTTCCGGCGTGCTCGAGCAGCGTCATGAGGACGTCGACGCCGAGAACGGTGACGGCCGCGGCGGTCCAGGACGGCCGCCGGGACAGCTCGCCGTACTCGGCGGCGAGGTAGCCGGCCGCGAGGATGCGCAGATCACCGAGCTGGCGCACGGCCTGCCGGGCGCCGACGTCCTCGGCCGCGGCCCGCAGGTTGTCGCGCAGTTCCCGACGCCGGATGATCCGGGATCTACGCGGCAGGTCCTGCAGCCGGGCGTTCATCGTCCACACGGCGCGTTCGATACGCAGCCGGTCGAGAGTGCTCCGCGAGGTGGCCATGTCAGGTGTCCTCCGTTGAGGTGGGCGGGTCGGGAAGGCGCCGGACAAGCACGGGGTGGACCACCTCGGCCAGTGACAGCCAGCTTGCGGTGCCTTCCGCCAGAGCCTGGGTCCCGGCCGCGGTCGACCGGTAGTACTTGCGGGCCGGGCCGGACCGGGAGGCGACCAGGCGCGCCTCCACCCGGCCCTCGCGTTCCAGGCGTGCCAGCGCCGGGTACACGCTGCCCTCGCTGATGTCCGTCAACCCGAGCTCCCGCAGTCGCTGGACGACTTCGTAGCCGTAGGACTCACGCTCGGCGAGCAGCCGTAGCAGCAGCAACGACAGGACGCCCTTGAGGAGCTGGGGATCATGCGTCGGCGTCATAGATGAAAGCTAAGCCGAGTACCTGGCATTGTCAAGTAGTAGGTATAAGCGAGATAGGGCATGGAAGACCGGACACCGGACCGCATGCCGCCGGCGGCGCGCCGGAGAACACCGGAGAACAGATGCCGCGGCTCCACCGGACACGAGCCAAGCCGGGGAGCGTCTCGCTCCAGCACGAGGACGACTGGTGCGTGACCGGGCCAATAGCCGTGACCGGGCCAATAGCATGGCGTCGATGCCG
Organism: Protofrankia sp. CiP1_Cm_nod1; assembly: GCF_920888515.1. Classification (GTDB taxonomy): domain Bacteria; phylum Actinomycetota; class Actinomycetes; order Frankiales; family Frankiaceae; genus Protofrankia. Next base: position 4,989 of record NZ_CAKKTM010000326.1, read on the forward strand.
ACGCTCCTGATCGTCCACCACACGCCCCCGTCGTCGGGCGCGGCTGCTACGGGGCGAGTTCGTCGATCGTCAGGCCGATGTCGCTCAGGATGCCCCGCAAGGTGCCCTTGGCCAGGTCGCGGTCGCTGTGTACCGGGACCGTCGTTCCACGCCCGTCCGGGTGACGCATGATGTGGTGGCTGCCGTTGACTCGCGCCACCTTGAAGCCGTGGCGCTCCAGCGCGTGGACGACACGGATGCCTCGGACGGAGGGAACCGGAGGCATCAGGCCGCCACGGTGACGGACAGCTCCCGAGGAACCCCGAACTCCTCGATCAGGCCGACGAGCGCCTCGCGGAGGTCGTCCAATGCCTCCTGCTCGGTCGCGCCCTCGCCATGGGCGCCCACACCTGGACGCAGCTGGGCATGCGCGCACCACACGCCGTCCTCGTCACGCTCGATGACGATCGGGACGGTGACCGTAGTCGTGCGTGACGCCGCCATACGCCCACGATATCGCGGGCGCTGTCCTGGCACGGAACGCTCGCCACGGTCCGTGAAGCCCGCCAGGAACCCGGCACCACCGCCGCGGCGTCCCGGATGGCCCGGTTGAGGGCTGGCTACTGTGATCAAATGGTTGCCGGTTCGCCCCGGGATGACGAAGCGCCGACGCCCGGCGCGGTCGCGGCGATGGCCGCCGGCAATCATGTGTGTCCGGTCTGGCGCAACGAGCTCGGTGGTCTCACCTTCGAGATGACGGGTCCTGCTGATCGACGTTTCGTCAGGTGGGCGCCGGCCGGCACCTGAACCTGACCGGCGGAAGCGGCTCGCCTGCGTTCAGCCGCGCCGTTCACGCAGGTTCCGTCGGTGCTCGACGAGAGGCGGGACGGGGCGGGCAGCTGACTGATCACAGCAGGTCTTCCGGGGCACAACGCGGTCGACCCGGTCTGGAAAGCTGATCCGTTGCGCGACATCGAGGCTCGCGGAACGCCCGACACCCGTCGTGCAGATGCACCCTTGTTGTTGCACGGCACGACGGGTGGTTACCGGGAAAGGCTCGGCGAGCCCAGTCGTCGGCATTGGCGGTATTCGATATCAGGTATTTACACCTGGTACTGTCGCAGGTCCACGCCGCTGAGCTGGTCGTAGGTCCGCAGGCGCATTCGGAAAAGGCCGTTGTCGCCCCAGCCGGTGCCCCAGCTGTTTGCGTAGACGATCACGCTGTCGAACACGTTCCGCGTGTCGAGATCAACCCCGATCGCCTCGACCTCGTGGCCGCCGGCGACCCCGCTGGACCGCCATTTGGGGTCAGCGTCGATGAAGCCGGCGGCGTCCGGGTGGAAGAACGCCGCGTACCACGGCATTCCTTGCAGCACCGGGCCGTGCTGGAGCAGCTGCAGCAGACCGTAGGCGGTGCGGGCGAACCGATATCCCTTGATCGTGCCACGTGACTTGAGTACCTTGCAGATGGCCAGGCCGGACGAACCGGTATCGTCCGGTGGGTAGGTGCCGGGATAGCCGTCCACGACGGTGGCATCCTTGTACAGCGTGACGGCAAAGTCCTCCAGCGCCTTGCCGTTGCCCGCCGCGGGCAGAGCCCTACTGCCGACCGCGCTGTAGAAGGGTTCGGTGCCCAGCGCCCCGGTGCCGGCGTTCCCGGTGCACGACCCGAGCTCGCCCTGGTCGAGGATGACAATCCGGCGGTCCCAGAGCTGGTCCACCAGCTTCCCGGACATCGCCGCGACATCGTTCTCGACCATGTACGCCAGACTTCGAGCATCCAGCCACAGGTTGCGGCCGAGCCGCATTCCCTCGTGGACCGTCTCCTCGTATTTGCGATAAAGCAAGCCGCTTTCGAGTAAGCCATGAAGCGAGGCCATCCAGCCACCTCCGGTTGTCACGTCGGACGCGTTGATCATCATTGACGACGCGCCACCGATGATTCTGACACAGCGGGACGCAGACGGCTGGCATTTCTACGACGTCTGCGGTGCGCCGAGTTCCGCAGCCGGCCGGTACTCGCCGCGCGTGCGCATGCACGGATTCCACCGCCGGCGAGACGGCCGCGACGGAGCAAAGAGAAGATCAGTCCGCCACGTCGAGCTGAACGTCGAAGGTGTCGGTCACCTGGGACGACCAGCTACGCTTCTTCACCAGCCGGAGCAGCACCGGGCCGGGCTGCAGCGGCTCGAAAGTGAAGATCCGCATGCCGCCGGCGCCACGCGGCTCGGTCGGGCCCTCGTAGCGGTCGCCGATCGCTCGCAGCAGGGCCGGGTCGGTCTGCGCCTGCCAGCGGTAGCCGGTGGTCGGCGTCTCCGGCAGCTCGCAGACCACCGGCTCGCCGACCCGAACCGTCCGGCGCCTTCCAGCGTCAGCCTTCGCCAGGTACATACGTCCAGTGTGCGTGCCTGCGTCCGCCCCCGGCTACCACGAATGCGTGTCCCTCTCATTACGGATCTGGTATTGACGCATGCTCTGTATACCTTTCTATGGGCACGGTGGCGATACAACTGGCGCGGTTCGAGCAGTGGCGACGATCACGAGCGGTTGCGCTGGAAGCCTCCGGGCGGCTCGTTGACGGTTCTCGGCGAGGTCGCCGCCGCCCGCGAGGAATGCCGGAAGCTCGGCGGCGCCATGGTGCGGGCGGTGTTGGTGTCGGACCGGCCGGCCTTCAGGCCGGCGCGATGCCTGGTGATGATGAAGAGTGCGTAGTCGATACCCACGCCGAGGCCGATGAGGGCGCCGAGCGTCAGGGCGAGACCGGCGATTCGGAGCATGGCACTGAGACGAGGACCCGCCGCGGGCGTGAGTGACTCGGCGGTGACTTCACGGGGAAGCCGGATGAAACACGTAGAGCCATGCGGCCGCCCCGAGGAAGTATGGCTCTCCTGACGTCACAGCGGGTCGCTGATCGTCGATCACGGTAGGCTGGCACGCAGAGGACGCGCCACCGCGGGACCGTGGAGGGGAAGGACCGGATGAGCCGTCGGTTCAACACGGCTGGTCCGTGCAGCCCCGTCGACCATTACATGATCCCGGCGCTGGAACGGCTGCCGGCGGCGCCGGCCCTCGTCGGCCAGAATGCCTACTTCGTCGTTCATGCCCCCCGCCAGACCGGCAAGACGACCGCGCTGCGCGCGCTTGCGCAGGACCTGACCGCCCGGGGCCGCTACGCGGCGCTGCACTTCTCCTGCGAGGTCGCCGAAGCCGCCGGTGACGACTACGGCGCGGCCAACCGCGACATCCTCACCCAGATCAGGATCAACGCCGAGAGCCAGCTGGCAACGGATCTTCGCCCGCCGGCCTGGTCCGCGGAGTCGGAAGGCAGCCTGCTGCAGGTGGCCCTGCGGGCGTGGGCGCTGGCGTGCCCACGCCCACTCGTGCTGTTCTTCGACGAGATCGACGCGCTACGCGGACAGAGCCTGATCAGCGTGCTCCGCCAGCTCCGCGCCGGGTTCCCGACCCGATCCCAGGAGTTCCCCGTTTCGGTTGCCCTGTGCGGCCTGCGTGATGTCCGCGAATACAAGGCGCTCGCCGGCGGAGATCCGGACCGTCTCGGGACCGCGAGTCCCTTCAACGTCAAACTGGAGTCCCTTCGGCTCGGAGACTTCACGCCGGACGAGGTCGCCGAGCTCTACGGTCAGCACACCGCCGAGACCGGGCAGCGGTTCGCCCCGGGTGCCGTCGAACACGCCTACGAGCTCACCGCCGGCCAGCCGTGGCTGGTCAACGCACTCGCCCGCGAGGTCGTCGAGAAAATGGCCGTGCCCGCACCCGAACCAGTCACCATCGCGCACCTCGAGGACGCGAAGGAACGGCTTGTCCTGGACCGCGCCACGCACCTGGACTCGCTCGCGGCCAAGCTCGCGCAGCCGCGGGTCCAGCGGATCATCGGCCCCCTCCTGGCGGGTGATCCGTTCGCTCTCGAGCCCTACGACGATGATCTCGTCTATGTTCGTGACCTCGGCCTGATCGCGCCAAAGGCTCCGGTCCGGGTCGCGAACCCGATCTATCGGGAGGTCATCGCCCGGGTCCTGTCGTCGAGCATCCAGGAGAGCGTCACCGCCGATCCCCGGTCGTTCGTCCGCCCGGAGGGCGGTTTCGACTTCCCCAGGGTGCTCGACGAATTCGCCGACTGGTGGATCGAGAACGGTGACTTTCTGGTCAGGACGGGCTTCTACCACGAGGCGGCTCCCCAGCTGATCCTCATGGGATACCTCCAGCGTGTCGTGAACGGCGGTGGGTTTGTCGAGCGTGAGTACGCGGTCGGCACGGGTCGTGTCGACCTGCACATCCGCTGGCCCTACGTCACCGCCGACGGCTCCCGCCGTGTCCAGCGTGAGGCGTTGGAGATCAAGACCTGGCGTTCGAAGAAGACGGACCCGCTCCGCCAGGGCCTCAGGCAGCTCGACCGCTATCTCGACCGCTTCCAGCTCGGCACCGGCACCCTGGCCATCTTCGACCAGCGCCCCGCGGCCCCCCCCATCGACGAACGTACCGCCATCACCACGGTCACCAGCCCCGCTGGCCGCCCGATCACCCTGCTACGCGGGTAAGGGACAAAGCCGGACAGCGTCTTCGGGGCACGACCAACGTCTCGCCGGGCAGCCCGTCGTACCGCGCTACGACCTGTACGACCCCGCGGACAGGATCCGCTGCCCCTCCGCCGGAACGGCCGACGTGACCTTCCGCTGGGACGGAACGAAGCTGAACGTGGACCCTCCGACGATCCCCCAAGCGACCCCGCCGCCAACAGCAGCCGCCGCTGACCCGGAGCAGGGGACGGAACGAGTATGTAAGTGGCTGCTCCAGCGACCACTTACATACTCGTTCCCGTGACTCGGCCGCCTCGGCTTGGCCGCCGGTTCGGGTGGGCGGGGGTGTCAGGGCCGGCGGTGGACGTCGCGGGCGGAGGCCTGGTCGCGGGGGAAGAGGTCCAGCCGGGCTATGGTCACGTGCGGTGGGCGGGTGACCGCCCAGGTGACGGCGTCGGCGACGTCGTCGGCGGTGAGGGGGACGGTGCCGGTGTAGACCGCGGCGGCCCGTCCGGCGTCCCCGTCGAAGCGGACGAGAGAGAACTCGGTGTCCACCATGCCCGGGGCGATCTCGATGATCCGCACCGGCTGGCCGAGCAGTTCCAGCCGCAGCGTCTGGACGACCGCCGCCGCGGCGTGCTTGGCCGCGGTGTACCCGCCCCCGCCCGGGTAGACCTGATGGCCGGCGACACTGGTGACCACGACGATGCGGCCGTCACCCGAAGCGACCAGCGCGGGCAGGAAGGCCCGCACGGTACGGGCGACCCCGGCGACGTTGGCCTCCCACATCCACCGCCATCGCTCCTCCTCGGCCTCGGCCTCGTCCGCCGCCGCCACCGGGGCCAGCCCGAGCGCGCCGCCGGCGTTGCACACCACGACCTCGCAGGAGGCGACACCGGCCGCGAACGCCTGGACGGACGCGGCGTCGGTGACGTCCAGGGGACGGCTGCGGGCCGCCGGCCCGATGTCGGCGGCGACCGCCGCCAGCCGGTCGGCGCGGCGCGCGCCGAGCAGGACGTCGAAACCCGCGTCCGCCAACGCCCGCGCGCTGGCGGCACCGATCCCGCTGCTGGCCCCGGTGACCACCGCCAGTCCCCGGCGGGCATCGGCGCTGGCGGCCACGGGACGCGCGGCAGCGGAGGATTCGGCAGTGGAGGGCTCGGCGGAGCCAGGAGGAAAACCGGAGGAGCCGGCGGGGCCGGTCGTCACAGGAGCCGTATCGCAGGCGTCAGCGGACACGACCGCCATTGTCGCCTGCCAAGGCCAGGAAGGTGCCCCCTGCCTGGCGTCCCGAGCCGGGCCGGCTCCAGGAACCGCGGATCCGGACCTATCAAGATCCAGATCTGTCATAAGTACAGTTATGATGACTACAGGTCTACAAGCACCTGGTCTACAAGCACTCGGTCGGAAGCAGGTTGTGGCAGCTCCTGGCGTCGTCAGCCTTCCGGCATGAGCTGGCCAGCCGTTGTGCTCAATCACCGTCCAACGGCACGACACGCAGCCGATGGGTGATCTCCTCGACGTCCGCGACGCCTTGGGCGACGTCCATGACAAGGTCGAACGCCTCGTCGTCGGAAAGGCCGGTCGCATGTCTGTTGACGTCGAGGAACACCACTGCCGCCAGCCAGGCCAGCCGCTTGTTGCCGTCGACCAGAGGGTGACTGCGGGCGATCGAGTGCAGGAGCGCGGCGGCCTTCGACGCGAGGGTCGGGTAGGCGTCCTGACCGAACGCGCTCGATCGCGCCCGGGCCGCCGCCGCGTCGAGCAGGCCGACGTCCTGTACCGGAGCGGTGCCCAGGCCGCGTACCAGGGTGAGCAGATCCTCCAGGTCCAGGTACTCGACAGGGCTCACACGCTGCCCAGGCGGGCGAGCACATCCCCCCACCGCTCGAGCATCCGATCAGCGCTGTCCCGCACCCGGGCAGCATGACCGGCCCGCTCGTAACGCTCCAGGACGGCACGTCGGATGATCTCCTGCCGGGAGGCGCCCTCGCTGGCTGCCAGCACCGTCAGGGCGTGCTCCAGCTCCTCGTCGGTACGTACCGTCAGGGCCATGTCGGTAACGATACCAGTCCGATACCAAGAACATCACAGCGTCGGACGGCAAACGATCGCCGCTTCCGCCGGCCGCTGTATGCCCACTGTTACCGGGACTCGCTGTTACCGGGAGCCGTACGGGTCGCGTAGCGGCTGGCTGGCGTATGCCTCCCGGACCGTCTGGTCGGCCCGCGCCGCCGGGCCCGGCGCTATCACGAGTTCAACCTCGGCAACAGGCCCAGGCACGCTCACAGTTTCCTCGTTTTTCTCTCCCTCGCCGCCCGCCGCGTTGGCCTGCTGGGAAGAAACCCTCCACATGAGACATGCTCTTAGTCGAATGTGGAGGGTGTCACAGTCCTGGGTGAGCCGCCGAGGAGAATCCCGCTCCCGGCGACTCACCCAGGACCTCAAGCTGCGCATGGGACGGATTCCCAGCCCGGCTCGGCCGGCCCCGCGTTTACCGGCGGACATACCTCTGGTGCCGATAGGAGCCGCGACCGTTCACAGCACGCCACGCCAGCAGTACCAGAACGGCACCGATTACGGAGCCGACGACACCGGAGGGCTGCAACGGACCCTCACCCGCATCCTTGTTGAATAGGGCATAACCGAGGAACCCGCCGACGAAGGATCCGACGATCCCGACGATTATGGTGCCCCCGATACCGATGCGGTCCGGACCGGGTAGTACCAGGCGGGCGACGGCACCGACGACGAGTCCGAGCAGCAGCGTGACGATGATGAACTCAACCATTGCCATTCCTCCTTGTCGTGATGATTACCGATGTGTTTTCCCCTGCCTTAACCTGCCGAATCTCTTGCTTCGTTTGATTCAGGTCACCATCGCCGGCTGCGGCCGGAGTCCGGCGCGGCGACGGTGACGGGCCGCCCAGTGCACGGGCGGCAGGACGATCTCGCCGGCAACCGCCCCACCGGTGGCGCCGGGGCCTGCCAGCCTGCGACGCGAGTGGCTTTGTCGCTGCTGGCCACGGTCTTCGCTGGCCACGGTCTTCGCTGGCCACGGTCTTCTCGACGGCCGCGGCAACCCGAGGTGATGCTCGACCTGCCCGCGGAAGGTCCCGGCGGCCTTGTCGCGGATACCTGGCGTCTTCTCGGTCGTCGCGGTAGCTTGTGGGTTCTGGCGGATCTTCGCCCGGGCCGTACCGGCCGTCTGCACAGCGGTGTCGCAGGTGCTGTGCGCGGTTGCCGCGACATGTATCGCGAGACCATCTGCCGCGCCGGCGATTTTCTATCCGGGATCGACGGCGTTTCTTCCGGAATCGGCGCTCATGGAATCCGGTCGCGAGAGGGCGGACTGTTCAGCCGTCGAAGATTCTCCCAGCAATCCGGCGATCTTTGCGACTGGGCGGGTGAAAGCTACGGTGAGGTCCGTACCGGTGATTCCGGCGCGTCTTCGCGTGCGGCACCGGCGGTCGGATTTTTCGCAGGCTCCCGTTCGATGATCATATCGTCCTCGAACATGATCGGAGGCGTGACCCTACGCTCGACGGACTCCTCTACGATATGCCGACGCCAGCGATCCCTGTAGATCGATACACCGAACCCAACCGCACCGACCATCATGAAGATCAGACCGACCGTGGGAAGGCTCAGCCCGGAGGAGTCCGCATGCACAGCGAACGCGAGGATGGCTCCCAGAGCCAACATCCCGAGACTCAATGCTATACCCATGCCTTCCCTATACCCATATCTCAGCTCGTATCACCTCGGAGTTGAGTCCAGGGGCGCGGCGTACGGCAAGTAGCGATCAGACGTCAGGAGACGACGGGGATCCGCTGGTCAGCAGCCACGTTTGTGATGTTCATAGGGGCTCAACAGAGTTCGTCGCCGTTCTCCGGCACCGCTTTCCCCTATTCGACCGATAGTCGATGTTGTTCCAGGTGCACGACGGATGGGACCATCGGCGGACAATCGCCCGTTTTATGGTGTTTTCGGCAGGGTGAAGAGCAGCCGTGCCACAGTCTGTTGCAACGACATGATCATACGAGAGTCCTCCACTCCCACTCCCACTCCCACTCCCACCGGACCGGACCGGTGCGGGCAGAACCAGTTCCGGCCAGGCGTCGACGAGCAACGCCCGTCGACTCACCATGAGTGCGTGCGCCGGGCGGCCCGACGGTTGGCCCTCTCCTCACTCGGCAACGTGACGACCCGGCTCCGGGAGATCCAGGCTGTCCGTCACGATGATCGGCGTCCCGTGATGGCTCAGCGGTCGAGTTCGGTGAGCTTTCCGGCCTCGACGTGCAGGTGGCGGGTGACGTCGACGGCCGCGAGCATCTGCCGGTCGTGGGTGACGAGTACGAGGGTGCCCGGGTAGCCGTGCAGCGCCGACTCGAGCTGCTCGATCGCGGGCAGGTCGAGATGGTTGGTCGGCTCGTCGAGGATCAGCAGGTTCACCCCGCGCGCCTGCAGGAGCGCGAGCGCGGCCCGGGTCCGCTCCCCCGGTGACAGCGTGGCCGCGGCACGGCCGACGTGGTCGGCGCCCAGGGCGAACTTGGCCAGCAGGGTACGGGCGTCGGCGGTGGACATCTCGGGCCGGAAGCGGCCGAGGATGTCGAGCGGGGAGTCCGCCCCGGCGAACAGGCCGCGGGCCTGGTCGACCTCCCCGACGACCACACCCGGGCCCAGCGTCGCGGCACCGGCCGCCAGCGGGACCCGGCCGAGCATCGCGGCCAGCAGCGTCGTCTTGCCCGCCCCGTTCGGGCCGGTGAGCACGATCCGGTCGGCCCAGTCGACGTGGAGGTTCACCGGCCCGAGGGTGAAGGGGCCGCGCTGGACGACCGCGTCACGCAGCGTCGCGACGACCGCGCCCGAGCGTGGCGCCGCGCCGATGGTCATCCGCAGCTCCCACTCCTTGCGGGGCTCCGCGACCACCTCCAGGCGTTCGATCATCCGCTCGGTCTGGCGGGCCTTCGCGGCCTGCTTCTCCGACGTCTCGCCGCGCAGGTTCCGGCGGATCTTGTCGTTGTCGCTGGCCTTGCGACGCGCGTTGCGGACGCCCTTGTCCATCCAGGCCCGCTGCATGCGGGCGCGGGCGGCCAGCGCGTCCCGCCGGGCCGCGTACTGTTCGTAGTCCTCGCGGGCGTGGCCGCGGGCGCGGGCGCGTTCCTCCAGGTAGGACTCGTAGCCACCCCGGTAGAAGGCGATCTGGTGCTGGTGCGCGTCGATCTCCAGGATGGACGTGACGGTCCGGCTGAGGAACTCGCGGTCGTGGCTGACGACGACCGTCCCGGCCGGCCGTCCGGCTACGAACGACTCCAGCCGCTCCAGCCCGTCCAGGTCGAGGTCGTTGGTCGGCTCGTCGAGCAGGAAGACGTCGAACCGGCTGAGCAGCAGGGCAGCGAGCCCGGCCCGGGCGGCCTGGCCGCCGGAGAGCCCGGTCATCGGCGCTGTCAGGTCGATCGCGAGCCCCAGGTCGGCGGCGGACGCGTCGGCCCGCTCGGCGAAGTCGGCACCGCCGAGCGCCAGCCAGCGTTCCAGCGCGTCGGCGTAGGTGTCGGCCGCGCCCGGCTCGTCGTCGGTCAGCGCCCGGGTGGCCGCGTCCATCCGGCGGGTCGCCTCGGCGACACCGGTCCGCCGGGCGAGAAAGTCCAGCACGACCTCGCCCGGACGCCGCTGCGGCTCCTGCGCGAGATAGCCCACGGACGCGTTCGACGGCGCCAGCCGGACGCTGCCGGCCGCCGGCGCGTCGAGCCCGGCGAGGATCCGCAGCAGGCTGGACTTGCCGGCCCCGTTCGGCCCGACCAGCCCGACCCGCTCCGCCGGCCCGACGACCAGATCAAGATCGTCGAACAGGTTCCGGCCACCGCGAGCAGCCGCAACCTCCTTGGCAACAAGCGTTGCGCTCATCCCACCGACCACCTCCCAGGCATCATCCAACCAGTGCCAGGAGAGACCCCTCGATCCGTGGACGGCGGACGGAGGCCCGGACGAATCGCGGGACTGACGACGAGCCGCGACGCCTTCGTTCCGGCAGGCCCACAGAGCATGCTCGATGACGTCGAGGGCGGAGCACGCCACAGATCGGCCCGACGCTCCAACGCGGCCGGGGCGGTTCACCGATCGGCTGTAGGCGCGGAGACACCCTTGCCCGAGCTATTCGCCGCCTCGGCCTGGGACTGCTCCGCCGGCGGCGCTGGACGAGCCGACACAACCCGGCTCGCCGTAGCAGCACTGCCGCGGGCTCAGACAGGCACCGCGACGTTCAGGCGTTCCTGAACGGCAGCGGCAGAAAGACGTTTGTCGTAGCTGACGAAGACCAGCGACGGCGCATCGAGCCGCAGCGCCGTCGCGAGATGAAGAGCGTCCAGCGAACGCAGCAAAGGATCTGTCAGGGCCGCGGCTGCGACGATGACCGGCTGGTCGATGGGCACGAGCGTGACGCGAGACAGGACATCAGGCACCTGGGGAAGCGCGGCGGGATCGCTGCGGCGCAGTGCGCGGGTCACCTCCAGCACGGCGAGCGCGGATGACACCGAGACGCCCGGCCGGGCGGCCAGCCAGGATCGCAGCGCGTGTGTTTCCTGCTCCGGATGGACCAGCTTCACAAGCGCACTGGAATCCAAATAGATCACGGAGATTCCTCGCGCAGTTCAGCGACCACGTCCGTGGAGTCGCGCCCGTCCCAGGCACCGGTGGGAGCCGGCTCGGGGAGATCAGCCAGGCTCGCCGTGGGGACGACGACACGCCCCTCCACAACAAGTTGATCCAGGTAGTCGCTACCAGTCTGGGTCAGCTCCGGTACCAGTCTTGCCCATGGCCGCCCGTTGCGAGTGATGATGATCGACTCCCCCGCGTGAGCGCGATCGACCCAGGTACCCACGGCATGGCTGAGATCCCGCATACTGACGGTAGTCATACCATGAGTCTAACAGGTGTTAGACAGCCGGTCTGATCATAGCGGTGCCGCCTGGATCGCGGCGGTGGCCGGGCAAGAGCCCCAGCCGCGCGACACGTGCGTCAGCGGAGAACGGACCGCGCGACGCGAAACCCCACGTCGTCGACCTGGAAGTTCGGATGGCCGCGGCGGCGCACGGACGCCCGGCAGCTCCAGTGCTGATCGAACCACCCTCCGCCACGTAGCACCCGCCCGTAGCAACGCTTGGCTTGTGGTCGAGTTCGCGAGCCCGATATGGGCCGCCGACGCTCTGCCATGACCGGTCCGCAGGGGCGGTGGCGTGGCCATCGCTTCACACCACCGCCCACAGGCTCACGGTTCCGTCCCTTCCGGCGACGGCGATGTTCTTTCCGTTGGGGGAGAACACGACGCACTCCACCCCGGCATTGTGGCTGGTCTCGACGTAGCGGACCGGCTCCACCGGGTTCGCTACATCCCACACCGTCAGCTTGACCCGAGGATCCTCGACGGAGGTGACGGCGACGGCCAGGTTCAAGGAATCCGGCGAGAACGCAAGCGAGTGGATATAGTAGCCCTTTCTCGTGTAGTCGTTTGTCGCGACCCGGGCTGGTCGGCGCGGTTCTTCTACGTCCCATATCTCGAAACCGAGGAGAGTTCCGACCGCCAGCATGCGCCCGTTTGGCGAGAAGGTCAGCTTGGGCTTGAAGATGTCGTCGAGGCGAAGGCCGGAGGGGAGGGTGGCTATCCGGGGTGCCCGACCGGCGGTTGACGTGTCCCACAGCGCGAGGAGGCCGTCATGGCTGGACGCCAGCATGCCCAGGTCAGGAGTGAAAGCGAGCCCGCCGATCGCCTTCGTGACGTCCAGCGTGGCTGTGGGTGCGGGCACGGGGGGATCCGCCACCAGGTCGAGCACCGCCACCTTGAATCCTCCGGCCATCGCCAGGGAGCTATCGTCCCGGGAGACCGCCAGCGACGACGGCGACGGAAGATCGGTGGATAGGATTTCCCAGGTGGATGTTGAGTTCGTGAAATCCCAGCGGACCGCTCGCCTGCCGCTGGTGAAAAGCCTCGGCTGGTGTGCTGAGAACACGATCGTGCTCACGTCGTCGACCTGTTCGGAAATCGTCTTGACACGAGTAGGGAGACTCGGGTCCGACAGGGACCAGAGAATCACGGTGTCATCCGCGCCCGCAGTCGCGATAACCGTGCTGTCGGGCGAGAAGCTCGCCGTCAGCACCCGTCCGTCGTGGCCTGCGAGGGTGGCGAGGTGCTTCAGCTTGGCGGGCACCGGGCTGGGCGTCGCGAGTGCCGTCGAGCTACGCGGAGACAGGGTTGGTATGACGTTGCGCGGCTTTGGGCTGTTGGGCCGGCTGTCGGGCCGGGTGACCACGACGGCAGAGGCCGCGGAAACCGCCGCGAGGAGCAGCGCGACAGCGGCGATCCAGGGGCGACGCGGGAATCTCCGTTGGCGGCTGGCCGGTGCGGTGAGTGGCCGGGACAGGGCCGCGAACGGCCGGCCGCGGCGCCGTGCGGCGGGTCCGGGCGGCGGGTCCGGCGACCAGCCGGGTGATTGTGGTGATCGTGGAGGTGACTGCGCCATACCTGTGGCCACGGTCGGGAACGGCGCCGCGTCGGGAGGGACAGTCGGGGGAGCCTGCGAGGCCGGCAGTGACAGGGGAACCGGTGGGTCCAGTGGTGCCGGGTGGCGCGGTAGCAATAACGGTACGTGCAGAGCTGCGAGCGGGGGTATGGCCTGGCCTTCGGCGGCCTCGCGGACCTCGGTACTGAGACGGGGCTGGATGCTGGTCCGGGAGAGCCAGCCTGGCCGAAGGCTGGCGGTGGCCGCGTGGGCGAAACTGGCCGCGAAGTAATGGGCGCTGGGGTGGCGCTGGGCCGGGTCCTTCGCCAGTGCGCGCATGACGACATCCGCCACGGCGTCTGGCACACGCCGGCCGGCCGGGCGGGCATGACGTTCAGATGCTGGTGGTAGAGCGCGTGGAGGGGCAGTTTTGGGTCGAACGGTGGCGCTCCGGTCAGCAGCTCGTAGAGGACGACGGCGAGGGCGTAGATGTCGGTGGCTGGTTCGAGCCGGCCGCCGATGATCTGTTCGGGGGCCATGTACTTCGGGGTTCCGGCCACCATGCTGGCGGTCGCCGCCGATCCCTTGAAAATCTTTGCGATTCCGAAGCCGGTGACTTTCAGCAGGCTGTTCGCGTCGAACAGGATGTTGTCCAGCTTGACGTCGCGCTGTAGCACCCCCAGGGCATGCGCGCAGGTCAGGGCCTCGGCGACGGCCAGCCCCACCGCGCAGGAGTCCTCCAGGGAAAGGCCCGTTCCGCGCCGACGGGTCAGAGTCCCGCCGGCCAGCAGCTCCATGATGATCAGACAGAGGCCGTCATGCTCGATGTAGTCGTAGACCCGGACGACGTGTGGGTGGTCCATAGTGGCCAGCAGCCGGGCCTCTGCTTCGAAGCCGGCCTCGGCGCCTTCGTGGGCCGCGGCGAGGATCTTGACCGCTACCTCGCGGTCCAGGCGGCGGTGCCGGCCAGCGAGCACCAGGCCGAAGTTTCCGGCGCCGAGTTCGGCACCCAGCTCGTAGACGGGTAGCGCGGCTGTCACCCGCGCGCGGTCGATCAGCATCGGTCAGGCCCGTTCGCCGGCCTGGACGTCGTGGATTACGCTGCCCTCTCGGTTGTAGGTGACGATGAGAAGCGTCCGACCGGAGCCGAAATCCGCCCACGGCAGCGTGCTCGTGGTCGCCTGCACCACCTTGACCGGCTGACCGAGCTTGGCGACGACCGCGGCATGGGAGTCACTCCACTGGAGGCCGCGCGGAAGGTCCCCCTGGTAGGCGCGGGTTCCGCCGATGCCTGGGCCATACATCTTGACCTGATGGATCCGGCCGCTGTCCCTGTAGAACAGGATGGTCCCGGCCAGTCTGCACTGGCGCTGGGAACCGTAGAGCTCGCACCCGTTCTCGGTCGAGTACCTGACGATCAGCGGATCGTTGACCGACCTGCCGAGCAGTTCCGTGTAGCTCACCCCGCCGGACTGGCCGGACTCCGAGTTGAAGGACTGACCGGAGCCGGACTGACCAGACGCCGAGTCGGAGCCCGGGCCGGGCCGCGGGCGATCCGACTCGTGGGAGGGACCGCAGCCAACGGCCGCGAGCGGTGGCAGCGCCGTCTGGCTGTCGCCTCCGCCGGCTCGCTGGCGGTCCTGGTTGCGACGACGGACCTGTTCCCCAGCTCCTATGATGACGTCATCCCCGACGGCGAGTCGCCGCTGCGGCTCCCGGACTGGCTGTACCTACCGCCGTTCGCCGTGGCCGCGGTCGTCTTCGTGGTGTCGTTGGTAGCCATCTGGGCGCACACTGCCGTCCGTCTGGCGCGGGCGGCCGGCGCGGAACGGGCGCAGCTCGCCTGGCTGGCCGCCGCGGTCGTGCCGGTGTTCGGCGGCACCTTCTTCCTCGGCCGTGCCCAGCTCGCGCTGCTCAGCTGCCTGCTACCGGTGGCGATCGCGGTCGGCGTCTTCCGGCACAACCTGTTCGGCATCCAGGTCGTGCTGCGCCGCACCCTGGTCTACGCCGTGCTGACCGCCGCTGTCAGCGGGACCTACCTGGCGGTGACCGCCGCCGGCGGCACGGGGCTCGGCGGCGGCGGGCTGCCCGGTGTCCTCGCGGCGGCGCTGGTGGCCGTCGGGCTCACCCCGGCTCGGAACCGGCTGCAGCACCTCGTCGACCGGTTCGTCTACGGGGACCGGCGCGACCCGATGCAGGCCGTCGCCCGGCTGGGCGACAGTGTCGCGGCGACCGACGAGCCGGAGCTGCTCCGCGCGGTCGTGGAGGGCGTCCTGCGGCCCGGCGCGCTCGACGAGGCCGGCCTCGTCGAGGCGCTGCGGCGACACGCGGGCACCCTGGCCGCGCGGCTGCCGGTCAGGGTCGAAATAACTGGCGAACTACCGCGGCTGCCCACGGATGTGGAGAACGCGGCCTACCTGATAGCAGTCGAAGCACTGACCAACGTGGTCCGCCACGCCGACGCCGGCGCCGCGACAGTCCGGCTCACGGTCGACAGCGGGGCCGAAGCGCTCATCCTGGCCGTCCAGGACAACGGCCGAGGAATCACCGGGGCACCGCGACCGGTAGGTGTCGGGATCGAGAGCATGACGCAACGCGCCACGAACCTCCGTGGAACGCTGGCATTCATCGATGCCCAGCCCGGGACCATCGTCCTGGCCACACTCCCGCTGGCGGGCCAGCCACGGAGGGCAGCATGACCACACCACGGGCCGAGCGGCCGATCCGGGTCGTCATCGCGGACGACCACCCCATGTACCGGTTCGGGCTCGGCGCGGCGCTGGAGGCCACCGACGAGGTCGAGGTCGTCGGCGACGCCGCCGACGGACAGGAGCTCCTGGAAGCCGTCGCCCGGCACACGCCGGATGTCGTCCTCACTGATCTCACCATGCCCAAGATGGACGGGACCGAAGCCGCCCGCCAGATCGGCGAGCGCTTCCCGTCCGTCGCCGTCCTCATCCTGACCATGCACGCCGACGACAACGCCCTTCAGGCCGCGCTCGATGCCGGCGCGCTCGGCTACCTGCTCAAGAGCGCCGACCGCGACGACATCGTGCAGGCGGTACGGTCGGTCGCCCGTGGCCACGCCTTCTTCGGCGACGGGATGGCCCGCCGGCTGATCGGACTACGCGAAGCCACCAGACCCAACCTTCCCTTCCCACAGCTGAGCGCCCGCGAACGCGAAGTGCTTACACTCGCCGCGGCAGGAGACGGCAACCGGCAGATCGCCGGCAAGCTGTTCCTCGCCGAGAAGACCGTGCGCAACCACATCTCGCAGATCCTGGTCAAACTGGCGGTTCCGGACCGGACCGCCGCCATCATCAAGGCCCGCGACGCCGGCCTCGGCCGCTGACGCCGACGGCCGGCGGCGGGCTCTCGCACGCCCGTCGGCCGCGTCATCGCCCTGTCCGGCCCACGAGGAAACGGTCGAACAGGTTCCGGCCACCGCGAGCAGCCGCAACCTCCTTGGCAACAGGCGTCGCGCTCATCCCACCGACCATCTTCCAGCGCTTCCCAGCGTCAGCGAGCCGACGTCAGCCGGCCGAGGCCGAACGGAACGACGCCGCGGTGCCGCGAGGTCACGGACACACCGACGAACCCCTCGGCCCGTGGGCGGAGGATGGGGATCTCCACACAGATCACCAGATCGACGGGCAGGGCTCGCCGTGGCGTGGCAGCCGGTCAGCGGAGGAGCTGGTCGAGGGTGTCAGCGGTCAGGACGCGGGCGGTCCAGGTCTGGAGCTGGTCGGCGGAGGCGTTGCGCACGGTGGTGAGCACGGCCTCGGGAAGCGGGCCGAACTTGAGAGTCAGCTGCTGGACAAGCGTCTCGACGCGGCCTTCCTGACGGCCTTCCTGACGGCCCTCCTGACGGCCCTCGGCACGAAGCATCTCTGCGATGGTCATGTAGGTCTCCTCCGCCTCCGGACCAAGAGCGACGATCAGATCATGCAACTGGTCACGGGCGTCCGCCTCGCCGACCAGCTCAATGTAACGCAGCAGAGCGGCGAACTCCTCCCTGCCGTCAGGGCCCTCGAGAACCGCGCGCAGTTCGTCCACCCACGGCCAAAGGTCCAGACCCAGCCGGGGATTGCCAGGGGCGATCTTGAGAAGGAGCAGGGTGAGCCGCACCGAATGGGTCAGCGGCCGCTCCCGCAGCACCCGCTCGTCGACGCGAACCAGATCGTCAAGGAGGAACTGGAACCGGGGCAGGTGCTCCCCCCAGGCGTCGGTGAGCTCCGGGTCCAGGTCGACCAGGTCAAGCACCTGAACCGGGGCGGTCCATGCATGCTCGTTGTGGTGCACGACCAGCGGGACCACCACCGGCAACCGAACCGCTCCGGGATGATCGGCCAGATAACGATCCCAGACACGCACGACGTAGCGCAGCATCCGGAACGCCATGAGCGGATCGTTACTGCTCTGATGCTCGATGAGAACGTAGATGAACGCCTCACGACCGTCGAGCGGAGCGGTGAACAGCAGGTCAGTATGCCGCCACCGCAGCGTGGCATCGACCAGACTGCCAGGAACAAGGACCAGCCGATCGAGGTCAAGCCGCTCGACGAGAGCCGACGGCAACGTCGCACGCAGCTGCGACGCCGCGTTCGACGGCGCACCGAGGATCCGGCGAAACACCGCGTCATGCGGCGAGGACGAACTCGACATAGCGGCACCGTACAGACGCGCACCGACATCTAATTCCGGTAGCGGGATCTCGGTGCCGTTCCACCTCCGCCACCCCGACCTGACGGCCCTCCCGATGCCTCGACGACTCACACGGGGAACGATGGAAAGACAGGCCAACCGCCGCCGACACGAGGCAACCATGTAGGCCGCACGTTGCCGAAACGAGGCCTCGGATGAATCACAGGGCTGAACCGCTGGTCTCCCACGTGGGCACGGCCATCCCGGGTAGCCGCGGCACGACCAAGATTCCGCACACTCACAGTAACCACAGTCGAGATCCAACAAGCGCTGGACACACCGCGCATGCGGAACGACCGGACCGCTGGGAGCAGGCGGGTCCGTATGGATGGGAGCCCCAGCACATATCACCCGAGGACCTGCGGTTCGATGGACTGGCCCGTGAGCTCGCCTCTCGCCCTGTGTCCGCGGGTTTACGCGACGCCATCACACATTCACACATACCCCTGTCGTGGGCGATGTGATACTCGACATCACCGAGGCCCTCTGGCTGACGGTGTGCTTCGAGGCCAGCGCATGGACACGTAGCCCCTCGCCACACAGGCCCGGGAAAGAGCACCGGATCAGCCCCGTCATCTAAACCGCCCGCCAGGAAATGGACGTCACCGGCAGGAAGTGGCGAGCGAAACCGGGTGTCGACGCCCCGTTGGAGGAGTTCAGGAGGCTCGGTTACGAGTACTGGAAACAAATAGACGATCATCATGCCACCGGTGACCCGAAGGAGCGGATGCCTCGCGGGAGAAAAGACGTCCGGGATGACCTGAAAGATGTAACGAAAAGCCTCAAAGCCATTGGCGTCCCGGGGTACTACATAATGAGTAATCGCGGCCGCCTTACCCGCGGCGATGGCGAACGGATTATGGCCGAGGTCTCATGAATTTCGGCAGGATACGGCGGCGCGCTGGCAGCGGACGGCCAGCAATCCTTATCACCTGACGTTTTCCGGTGTGGTACGTACCAGGTCGGTTGTGAGCGTGGGCATGTTCGTCTCGGCCACGGCGACCACGCCATCCCCCTCGTTCACCAACGTCATCGCTGCCGATACCGAAGAACTGCCGTCCACATTAGCCATCGTATCGTCATCCATGCTGTTCACCGTCAGTTCGGGGAGGCGGCTCGCCAGGCGGTTGCGGAGCTGGGTCAGGGCGGCAATGCGTTCGTCGAGTGAGGCGAGGCGGCGAGCGGCGACCGCCAGCGCGTCCTCGCACATCGGCGCCGGACGGAAACGGGCCGGCAGCGGGCGGTCGAGAAAACCCAGGAAGGAACAGGTGTCCCGGACGGTGAACCCGCTCGCGAGCAGCTTGCGGATGTTGTCGACCCGGGTGACGTCCGCGCTGCCGTAGAGCCGGTAGCCGCTGGGGGCACGCCGTGGGCTGAGCAGCCCCTGCTCCTCGTAGTACCGCAGCGTGCGCGTGGTCGTACCGGCCGCGCGGGCCAGTTCACCGATCCGCATGGTTCTCACCTCTCCCCCACGCCGGCCCCACGCCGGCCCCACGCCGGCCCCGACACTTCTCCGACGTCTCCCCGAGGCTTCCCCGGGTAACGGTAGCCGGGCGGGTCTACCGCGACAGCCGGACGACGACCTTGCCGGTGTACGCGCCACCCAGCATGTCGACGAAGGCCCGCGGGGCGTTCTCCAGGCTGTCGACGACGGTCTCGTCGAGGTGGAGGCGTCCCTGCCGGAGCCACTCGGCGACCTCGGCCCGGGCCTGGTCCGTCCGGCTCAGGTGGTCACTGGTGAGGAATCCCCGCAGTCTGAGCCGCTTGGCGATCGCGAGGACCAGGTTCGACGGCCCGGCCGCGCCGGCACCGCCGTTCTGCGACGCGAGCGCTCCGCACAGCGCGATCCGGCCGTGCGGGTTCATCACCTCGATCGCAGCCTCGAGCTGCGGGCCGCCGGTGTTGTCGAAGTACACGTCGACGCCGCCGGGAGCGGCCTGCCGGAGCCGGTCGGCGAGCTGGCCGTCGTGGTGGTCGAACGCGGCGTCGAAACCGAGTTCCTCGACCAGGTGGGCGGCCTTGGCCGGCGAGCCGGCGCTGCCGACGACCCGGCCGGCACCCTTCAGCCGGGCGATCTGGCCGGCAAGGCCGCCCACCGCGCCGGCGGCTCCCGAGACGAAGACGGTGTCCCCGGCGGTCAGCCCGGCAACGTCGACCAGCCCGGCCCACGCCGTCAGATACGGCGCGAGATGCGCGGACAGCGTCGGGAAGACCCGGCCGTCGACCCGGCGGAACCGCGCCGCGTCGGCGACCGCGTACTCGCGCCACCCCATGCCATGGTGAACCAGATCGCCGACGGCGAGATCCGGACTGGCGCTGAGAACGACCTCCCCGACGGCGTCCCCGTCCATCACCGCGCCCACCGCGTACAGCGGAATCGGCACACCGACGTCACTCATCCGTAGCCGCGCTCCCGCGTCCAGGGACAGGAACAGATTGCGCACGAGCACCTGCCCCGCCGACGGCGGCGGGACCGTCGTCCTCACGAGAGCGAAGTCAGCGGGAGTGGGCGTCCCAACGGGACGGGCGGCCAGGTGCACCTGCCAACCAACGCTGTCCCCGGCGAGAGCCGGCGGCTGGTCCGAAACAACGGAGGACGACTGGAATCCGGTCATGTCGCCGGACGCTAAACCCTGACGCGGACGTGAAGGTCAACCCTTTCCGCCAGTCTCCATCATGTGGCCGCACCCGGGATAACTCCGGCCACGCCACTCATCCAGCGCGCGCCCGGGCCACAGCGCTGGCGACGCTGACCGGGGCGATACGACTCGGATCGCTGTGACGGCGCTGCCCGCAGACCCCGGCGGGGCGTCCGGCGATCGAGGCAAAGACGCGTGCGTCAGCGGGGAACGGACCGCGCGACGCGGAACCCCACGTCGTCGACCTGGAAGTTCGGATGGCCGCGGCGGCGCACGGACGCCCGGCAGCTCCAGTGCTGGTCGAACCACCCTCCGCCACGCAACACCCGGTATGTGCCGTAGACCTCGATGTCGTAGATGTCCCAGCACCAGTCCCAGACGTTACCCAGCATGTCGTACAGGCCCCACGGGTTGGACTGTCTGCCACCCACTTCGTGGATGCGCTCGTCCGAGTTGGCGCGGTACCAGGCGATGTCGTCGAGCGGACCATACCGTGGGCCTGTGGTGCCGGCACGACAGGCGTGTTCCCACTCGGCCTCGGTCGGCAGCCGGTACCCGTCCGCCGAGAGATCCCATTCGACATCCTCGCTGCCAGCACGGATGTCGTACGCGGGGGCCAGCCCCTCGTGTTGTGACATCGCATTGCAGAACCGGACGGCGTCCCACCAGGAAACGCTCTCGACGGGCAGCCGGTCCCCCCGGGCGGCGCCGGGCCGCTCACCGGTGACCTGTGCGTACCGCGCCTGGGTGACCGGAAACGCGGCGAGATGGTATGGCGCGAGCTCGACGGACCACCGCCGCCGCGTTCGCCGGTCCGACAGCGTCACCCGCCCGGCCGGGACAGCGATCATCGCGTCTTCCACGTCCGCCTTCACGGCCATGATCCTAATGAGTTCGTCGCAACGACGGACCGTGCCGGTGACACACAGACGGAGAGGCGAGGGCGAGCGCGGCGAGGGAAGGCGCCCGTCAGATCGGCTCGTAAAGGTCTGCCGGGCCGACGAGCAGGATGTCCGGTGACTGGCCGGCGGCCGCGACCAGTTGTTCACTGAAACCCGCCACGCTGAAACAGGCGAGTCGCGCGGTGGCCGCACCCGGGCGGTCCTGGGCGCTGAGCAGTTCCCGGATTCTCCTGAGCCGTTCCAGGTAGGCGAGGCCCATGGTGTCGCCCCACTTGGCCTCACCGATCATCAGGAGACGTTCCTGGTCGTCGTCATAGCCGAAGGCGACGACGTCGAGTTGATGGCTGGTGGGGGCGGACGGGTCGTTGACGACGCCCGTGGCAACCCGGCTGACGAGACCTCCACCGAATCGTTCCGGCGCGGCGTGGTGCGCGGTCCAGGATCGGCACACCCGCTCGAAGTGCGGCCCGAGGACGTTGCCGACGAAACGGCGCTGGCCGATCTTCCAGAGTTGGGCGAGCCGGCGGGTACCGCGTGCGTGCTCAAGATCGGACCACATGGGTCGCATCACGGCGTGGTAGAAGGTCACCAGCGGCTCGGCGATGCGGAACTGCGTGCGGTTGTCGCGGAACGCGTCCGGCTCCCGAGTGATCAGTCCACAGTCGGCCAGGACGGTGAGCGGATGGGCGAGATCCCCCGACTTCCGTCCGAGGTAGGACGCGATCCCGCCACGTGACGCGTTGCCCTCGGCGATCGCGGCGAGAACCGAGTGGTAGAGCGCGGTATCACGCAGGTCCGGCTCGTCGGCGAGCAGGTAGCGGCCCTCGCGGAAGAGTGCGCTGGTCGGCGAGAGCACGGTACGGGTTACCCAGGCGTCGAAGTCGTCGGGGCCGGCTGGAGTGTCATCGCGGGCGAACTCGCGGCGGTAGGCCGGGGTGCCGCCGACGATCGCGTGGACCTTCAGCGCGGTCACGGGGTCGTCGACGCCCCAGAACCGGGCCGCGAGCTGGTGGTCGAGCGTCGCGACGACGAGTTCGAGACCGGCCCGGCCACGCAGCGGTGCACCGCCCGCGAGCAGGCCGCCCATGAACGACATCGCGGACCCACAGAGCAACAGGCGCGTGCGGCTCTCGTCGCGCTGCGAGCGCCGCGGCGCCAGCACATTCTGGATGATCGACGGCAGCCGCGGGTTCGCCCGGACAAGGTACGGGAACTCGTCGATCACCACCGGCATGGCACGCTCGCGGCCCAGTTCGAGCAGGGCGTCGAACACGGGGTACCAGTCATCGAACATCAGCGGCGCCGGCGCGCCCACCCGATCGGCCAACGCACTACCGATCCGGCGCAACGACTCGCCGTCCGTGGCCTCGTCCGCCCCGAAGAAGAACCCACCGGTGGCCTCGCACAGCGCGCGGAGCAGGAACGTCTTGCCCTGCCGACGCCGGCCGGACACAACCCCCAGTGTCGCGCCGATCGCGTCGTCCGTCGCGAACCGTGTCAGCGCGTCCCACTCGAACTCCCGGTCGAACATGTCCACCGGACGCTCCAGCGTAACCAATCAGCCACTCCCCATCGATTCTCGTAAGCACAGTTATCATAACCGTACTTATGAGAGCCGGGCCTTCGAGACACGGCTGCGAACACGATCGCTGATCTCCTGGCGGCGCAGCGTGCGCTCGACCGTTCGGGCGGTCGTCCGACCGCTCCAGGCGTGGAGGGCACCGAACGGGTGGGCGCCGGCGGACGTGTCCTCCTGGATCGGCAGGTTCGACCATGACGCTATGTTGGCCAGGACGGCACGAACCTCCTCGCACTCGAAGCGCTCCATGATCACCTGCTCGGGCAAGCTGAGGAACACATGCGCGGAGCCGCGGGTGACACGACGGCTCCCTGGGGTGGGGCGGGATCGCCTGTTGAGGGTGTGCTTGACCCGCCGGAGAGCGGCGGCGCTGTGAGTCGCCAGCTCGCTGCCCTTCCCATAGCAGGGTCGGCCCCCGGTCTGGTTGACGCTCGGGGTCTGCGGTGATCAGGCCGCGGCCGAGCCAGCACCCTGATCATCAGGGATACGGGCCAGGGAATCAGTCGACGCCGTAGGGGTCGCGAAGCGGCTGGGCGGTGATCGCGACGCGGACGGAGCGCTCGGCCTGGGCGGCGGGGCCGGCGGCGAGGTAGCGCTGCGTGCGGCCATGGCCGGCCTCCTCGATCAGGCCGGCGGCCCTGAGCCCCTGCAGGTCGCGGATCGCCTGGTCGCGGGTCAGCCCTTCGTCGCGCATGTAGGTGGCGCGGCGCGCGCCCTCCGGCCGGGTCGCCGCGTAGAGGGCGGCGACGGTGCGCTCGCCGAGCCCGGCGGCCGCTACCTGGTCGGCCAGCACTTTCCAGATTTCGGCCGCGATGTCGAGGCGGCGTTGGACCAGCTGGGCCTGCAGGTGGTGGGCGCGCAGGCAGAAGCGCAGCCAGCCGTGCGCGTCGCGCTCCGGCTGGAAGCTCCCGCCCTGCGCATCTCCAAGCGCCGCGTAGTACATCGCGGTGTTGTGGGGGGACGATCCGAGCCACTCCTCGATGCTGGAGAACTCCGGCGCGAGGATCAGCTGCCGGGCGAGCACCAGTGTGTGTAGACAGCGAGCCATCCGCCCGTTGCCGTCACGCCATGGGTGGATGCTGACCAGGTTCAGATGTGCCATCGCGGCCCGGACGAAGACCGGGGCATCCTGGTCCCCGTTCTGGAGCCACTGGCACAGCTCGTCCATGAGCTCCGGCACGCGCTCGGCATCCGGCCCGGTGTAGAGCGGCGGGTTGTCCGGCGCGCCGGACACCCAGATCGGCCCTGCTCTGTACCGGCCGGGCGACCTGTCAAGGTCACCGCGAAGCATCATGAAGTGCAGTGCCGACAGCAGTATCGGGTGGAACGCGAAGACCTCGAACCGGGCGGCCTGGAGCACGTAGGTCAACGCTTCCGCGTAGCCGGTGACCGCGGCACGGGTCTGCGCGTCGTGTGCCGTCGGCATCTCCTCGCCAGCCGCCACCGCCTCGGCGTCCGCCACGTCGACGGTGTAGCCCTCGATCGTGTTCGAACCCCGGATCGCGCCCGCGATCAGGCTGCGCCGCAGCTGCCCCAGCCAACGGCGCGGCTCGACGACCTGGTGGCGCAGCTCGCCGCGGAACCGCTCGAGCTCGGCCAGCACGCGCTCGTCGGCCGCGTCGACCTCCGGCACACGAAACAACATGCGACAACGCTACGCGCCTCGTCGCATCGATGAGCGATGGGAGGCGTTGCCGGCAGACGTTCCACTGTCGGGGGCAGCCGGCTCCGCCGCGCCGGTCCGATGCTCGGATGTCGAGGGTTTGCTAAACTTCGCGCTGTGGACGAGTGGGGGTCCGCGTCATTTTCGTCGTCCAGGCCCTCGGATGCCGGATCCAGATCACCGCCGTCTTCGGCGACGACCTGTACATCCTGCGCAGCACCGACACCCCCGCCGCGTGAAAATCGACGAACCGCACCCAACTCATCACCTGGAGCAGGCGGCCTGGCGCAGACCATCAGATCGCCAGGCATGCCTCGACGTCCGCGATCGCCTGCGCGGTGGCACGGAAGAGAACCGGCTGCCAACCGGCCGCGCGAGCGCCCTCGACGGCCGCAGGGGTGTCGTCCAGAAAGACCATGTCGCCTGGAGCGGCTCCCAGCCGCTCGCACGTCAATGCGTACACCCGCGGATCCGGCTTGGCAAACCCGACCTCGTGGGAGTACACGATCACATCGGTGACGTCTGCGAAGCCATAGCGTTCCTGCTCACGCTCGCGCGCACCGACGAAACTGTTACTCAGAATTCCAGTGCGAAATCGCGGCCGGAGCCCCCGGAACCATGCGAACAGTTCGACGTTCAACGTCCCCAGGTATTCCTCCCACACGAGAGTCCAGAAGCTGGTCAGCTGGTCCTCGGGGACACTCAACCGTGTGCGGGCCGCGGCGATCACCTCAGCCTCTGACATCGTCCCCACCGAGCCCGCGAGGAGAACGTCATGCAGGCGCTCGAGAACAATGCCCGCCGCCAGCCCCGCCTCCTGCTCCCATCGCCGCACCCATCCCGTCGGCGGCGTCACCTCCAGCACACCCCCGATGTCAAGAACAACGCACCGCGTACCCATTCGTCGGGTTCCTTTCCAGTGTCGGCACCAGCACCAGTGGCCATCGACGGCCGTCGCGTCGTCTCGCAAAGACGAACAGCCGTCCTTCCCTGACGATCTTCCTGGCCCGTCCAGATCACACGGGCATCAGACCGGCCGCGACCGTCGCCCCGAGTTCCCAACAGGCCGCGCAGGCGTTTCCATTTCAGACCGGTCGTGATGGTTTCGACACCGCGGCCGGCGCCGGTCATGTCGCTGCCGCCATGGACGTGGAGTGCGTACGGCCGGCCGATAGTCGCCTCAGGGCACGGATAGTAGATCTGGTCGCAGAAGCGCCCGGAACTCGGGTGCATCAGCTAGCTACATTACGTGACAATGAGGTTGGCCTCCACGTCCAGCGGAACCCGGTTGTCCTGTGCCGTCGTCAGGGGTCGGACCGCGATCGCGCACGGGCCCCCGGCTACGCCCCGGCGACAGACACGTACGCCGCTATTTCCCGGACGAATTCGTCAAGATCATCAAGGGCGTTCAGCCGAGCAACGACGATCTCATCGTTGACGTCGATGTAGTCGTGGACGAGGACGTTTCTGAAGCCGACAGCCTTGCGGAGCGACAGCGCGAGCGCAGAGGCCAGCGCTCCATGGACGCCAAGGAGACGGACCGCATCGCCGTTGTCCGCCGGCGGTCCCCAGCCCTGCGTCGCACAGATATGCTGCGCGACGTCGACGCAGGCCTCGATCGCCGTCACGAAGGTGTACTTCACCCCGCGCAGCCAGATCGGGTCCGCGCGGCGCTCATCGCTGGCATCCGACTCGCGGCGGAGCACGGACAGGTCGTCGGTGATCGCGCGGAGCAGGCGTAGCACCCGGGCCTCGTCGACCACCTGCTATGCGCTCCGGTCCAGAAGAGCTGCGGCGAACTCGCGGTGCGCCCGAGTGATCCGCGGGAGTTCGTCGAAGTAGATCTTTCTGGTCATCGCCTCCCAGCGCACCCGCGCGGCCCGGTCGTCCTCGAAGAGCAGCCGCCCGCCGGCCGCGACCCTGCCCGCGAGCTCGAGCGGCGCGTTGTCGAGGACAAGGAGGTCGACGCCGGGTGGCAGGAGTATGTCGAAGGAGTCCGGAGGCCGCGGCCCGCCGAAGTAGGCGGCGATATCGATGTCCGATTCCGCCCGCTGGCACCCGACGGCGCGGCTGCCGTGCAGATAGGCGAACTGGGCGCCTGCCTGACGCAGCACGGCGACAGCGTCACGCGTCGCGATGCCAACGAGCGTCTCGTCCATGCCCCGATCCTCGCAGACACGACAACCGCGCGGCACTCGGTTTCGCCCGCGTCGCCGGTCCGCACCGGGCGGGCGACGGCGTCGTGGACGATCAGGAGGATGGGCGTCTCGACGATGCGATGGCTTCGGTCGATGCCGTGTGCCGCCCTGGATCTACCACAGTACGTCGGTTGGCTCACATCAGTCGAACATCAGTGATGCGGCCGCGGTGGCTCCGAGTTCCCGGCACGCCTCTCGGCCCACGGCGTCTACCTCGCCGACGATCGACAGCGGCTCGCGCAGGCGCTTCCACCTCAACCCGGTCGCGATAGCCTCGACCCCGCGGATCGCTCCGGTCGTGTCGCTGTTGCCATGGACGTAGAGGGCGTACGGGCGACCAACCGTTGCTTCCAAGATCGGATAGTAGATCTGGTCGAAGAAGTGTTTGAGCGCGCCGGACATGTAGCCGATGTTCGCCGGCGTGCCGAGGAGGTAGCCGTCGGCGGCGAGCACGTCGACAGCCGTCGCCGCCAAGGCCGGCTTGACGACGACATCGACGCCCTCGATCGCCTCGTCTCGGCTACCGGCCAGCACCGCTTCCAACATCACTTGCATGGTCGGCGAGGGCGTGTGGTGAACGGTCAGCAGGGTCGGCATCGCGACCATGCTATGGCCCTCGGCAGCCGCCAGGTGGCCACCATGCCGGTCGCCTCGTGGTCATGACCTACCGCGCGCCCGGTTGGCAGGTGGTGGCACAGGGGCGGGACCACACGTCGCCACACCCGACCAACCTGCCCACACCACCCACCACACGACCCCCTTCAGCTCCTTCAGCGGAACGAGTGTGTAAGTGGCTGCTGTGGCAGCCACTTGTTTCCTCATTACCATGATCTTCTTCTTCGCTTCGGACGGGCAGGGGCTTCGCCACGCCGAGTGATCGCGGTCAGCCGGGATGGGGTGTCTCGGCG
Organism: Protofrankia sp. CiP1_Cm_nod1; assembly: GCF_920888515.1. Taxonomy (GTDB): domain Bacteria; phylum Actinomycetota; class Actinomycetes; order Frankiales; family Frankiaceae; genus Protofrankia. The sequence goes on from NZ_CAKKTM010000326.1 coordinate 32,591, forward strand.
CGTGCCTTCTGAAGTGCGGCCGCCCACCAGGCAAGCTGGCTGAACATCGTCTTGGCGTAACCGGGTGCGTCCGGGCCGGTCGGCCGGCCGGCGTCCCAGGTCACGAAATAGTTCGGGAATTCCAGACCGTCACGGATGGTCACCGCGTGCGGCTCGGTGAGGACGTTCTCCAGGTGCAGGACCGTGTGCCGGCCGCCCGCCGCGCCCCCGTGACGCCTCGTCCATCGGCCCCGTGACCGGCACGGCTCCGCCGGCCCTCCTCCTGAGGTCCTGATCACCCGCGGTCCCGTGCCGATACGGACGGCCCGACGGTGACGAACGGTGCTGGCAGGCTTGGGGTGGTGACCGAGCCCCACACCGTCCCAGACGCCGCTACCGCTTACGGCATCGCCGCCTACGACGTCGCCGCGGTCCGCAGCCGCTTCCCGTCACTCGCCGCTGGCGCCGCCCACTTCGACGGGCCGGGGGGCTCGCAAACTCCCGATGTCGTGGCGCGGGCGGTCCACGACACGCTCATCCGCCCGCTGGCCAACCGTGGCACCGTGACGCTCGCCGAGCGCAACGCCGAGGACGCAGTCGTCGCCTGCCGTACCGCCCTCGCCGACTTCCTCGGCGTCGAGCCGGACGGCGTGATCTTCGGTCGTAGTATGACGCAGAACACGATGGACCTCGCCCGCACGATCGCGAAACGGTGGGGTCCGGCCGACGAGGTGGTCGTCACACGGCTCGACCACGACGGCAACGTCCGGCCCTGGGTGATCGCCGCGCGGGCGGTCGGGGCGACGGTCCGGTTCGCCGACTTCGACCCCGAGACCGGCGAGCTCGAGCCGGACCAGATCGAGCGTGTCCTCTCCCCCGCCACGCGGCTGGTCGCGGTCACGGCGGCCTCCAACCTGATCGGCACCATGCCCGACATCGCCGCGATCAGCCAGCTGGCCCACACCGTCGGAGCCTGGCTGCACGTCGACGCTGTGCACTACTCGGCGCACGCGGCGATCGACGTACCGGCCCTCGGCGCCGACTTCTACGCCTGTTCCCCCTACAAGTTCCTCGGCCCCCACTGCGGCGTCACCTACGGCAGGCCCGATCTCCTCGAGCGGCTTTCCCCCGACAAGCTGTGGCCCGCGACCGATGCCGTGCCCGAGCGGTTCGAGCTCGGCACCCTCCCCTACGAGCTGATGGCCGGCACGACGGCAGCCATCGACTTCCTTGCCGACCTGGCGCCCAGCGCGGCCGGCGCAGGCGCGGACCGGCGCGGAAGGCTCCTCGCTTCGATGGCGGCGCTTCAGGCTCGCGAGGACGTCCTACGCGAACGGATCGAGACGGGGCTGCGCCAGCTGCCCGGGGTCACGCTCTGGTCACGAGCGGTCCGCCGCACGCCAACCCTCCTCACGACCTTCGATGGCCATGACCCGCAGGACATCCGGGCTTTCCTCGGCGAGCGCGGGATCAACGCCCCCGCTGGCTCCTTCTACGCCTACGAGGCCTCCCATCGGCTCGGCCTCGGTGACGCCGGCGGTCTGCGGCTCGGGCTGGCGCCGTACAACGACGACAACGACATCGACCGGCTGCTTTCGGCGCTGAGGGAATACTTCGGCCGCTGAGCGGATCGTGCACGAACCTCAGGGACCGCATGCCGCGGTGTCGCGTCGGCGGACGGGCGTCAGCCTTCGTCAGGCTGGCAGCGGCTGTGGCCCGAGCTCCCGGCAGGCCTCGTGCCCGGCGGCGTCCACCTCGCCGATCACGGCCAGCGGGTCAAGCAACCGCTTCCATCTCAGGCCGGTCGTGATGGTCTCGACGCCGCGGACGGCACCGGTAGTGTCGCTGCCGCCGTGGACGTGGGGTGCGCCGGACCGGCCGACGGTCGCCTCGAGGTACGGGTGGCAGATCTCTCGCACGCGAGCGGTCGACCGGCGGGTGAGCCGCTCCGCCCGGCGCTGGGCAGGCCGCCGCTCCCGGTCCGCGCCTCGGCCTCGATCACGAGATCGACAGCGGACGGCCGAAAGACTAGAATTCTGGTCTATGCAGACGCTGCCTCTCTCGGACGTCAAGGCCCGGCTGTCAGAGATCGCCGACGAGGTCGACCGCACACACGAACGTGTCCACATCACCCGCAACGGCCGCGAGTACGTCGTCCTGATGTCGGCCGAAGATCTGGCGTCCATGGAGGCAACACTGGAACTCCTCTCCGATCCAGCGGCCGTGGCCAGGATCAGAGCGGCGGACGAGGCCGTCGCCGCCGGTGACGTGACAACCGGCGCGGAAATAGCCGCGATCATGCGGCGACGACACGAGCAGCGTGAAGGCTGACGGCGCAGGGCCGCCCTACCGGCTGGTCCTCTCGCCCGGCGCTCGCCGCGCCCTGAGCCAACATCTGCCGGAGGCGGCGGCCTTCGCGGCGTGGGAGCTCATCTCCGGTCCGCTGCTGGATCGTCCACGCGTCGTCGGAAGCCCCCTGCGCAAGCCCTTCGAGGGGCTGTGGCGGGCGCGACGGGGTGAGTACCGTGTCCGCTACCGGATCGACGACGGCACTCGGGAGATACAGGTCCTCGACATCGACCACTGCCGCGGCGCATACCGTCCCTGACATCCCAGCGGCATTTCCTCACGGTGCGCACCACAAAGTCGCGTACGCCGCACGGTCACACCACGTGTCGCATGGGGCTCGCCGCCGCTGTCGATCGGAGGCCCTGTCCAACGCCCTCCCGATCCTCGTCGAGTGCGACGAGGACGCTGTCTGGTGCGCGCATGCGCAGCTGCGTCCAGGTGTGGGTGCCCATACGAGGGGGCCACCGGGCAGGACGGGTTGGACGACCTGCGCGAGACGCTCGTCGGCCTGATCGAGGAGCTCGGGATTCCCCGGGAGGTGTCCGTCACCGCGGCGGCCTGATGCCGCCGATCGTCCTTGAACCGTACAGGCCCGTCGTGGCGGGCTGCTGGTCAGTCGAGGAGCTGATCGAGCGTGTCAGCGGTCAGGACCCGGGCGGTCCAGGCCTGGAGCTGGTCGGCGGAGGCGTTGTGCACGGTGGTCAGCACCGCATCGGGAAGCGGGCCGAACTTGAGGGTCAGCAGCTGGACCAGCGTCTCGGCGCGGCCTTCGATGCGGCCTTCGACGCGGCCTTCGGCGCGGAGCATCTCCGCGATGGTCATGTGGGCCTCCTCCGCCTCAGGGCCAAGAGCGGCCATCAGGTCGTGCAGCTGGTCACGTGTGTCTGCCTCCCCGACCAGCTCAATGTAACGCAGCAGCGCGGTGAACTCCTCCCTGCCGTCAGGGCCTTCCAGGACCGCGCGCAGCTCGTCCACCCACGGCCACAGGTCCTTCCCCAGCGACAGATTCCCCGGAGCGATCTTGAGGAGGAGCAAGGTCAGCCGCACCGACGACGTCAACGGCCGTTCCCGCAGCACCTCCGCGTCGACACGGACCAAGTCGTCGAGAAGGAACCGAAACCGAGGCAGGTAATCCCGCCATGCCTCGGTCAGACCCGGGTCCAGATCGACCAGATCGGCCACCTCGACCGGCGCCGTCCAGGCATGGTCATTGTGATGCACGACCAGCGGGACCACCGCCGGCAGCCGACGCGCCCTTGGATTATCGGCCAGATGACG
>NZ_CAKKTM010000326.1:36804-38150 GCF_920888515.1 Protofrankia sp. CiP1_Cm_nod1
AGCGCCAGCTGGTCCAGATCAAGCCGGGCCACCAGCCCCGGCGGCAGCACCGCACGCAACTGTGACGCCGCGTTCGACGGCGTCCCCAAAATCCGGCGAAACACCGCGTCATGAGGCGTGGACGGACTCGACATGGCCGCACCCTACCGACACCCACCGACACCCTCGCCCCGCCACCACAACACAGCTACACCCCGACCCTGGTCACCGCCCGTCGTTCCTCACGACCACCCGTCTGGTCGAGTCGGAACGCTCGACCACTAGCGGTCAGCTACGGCATCAGGCGCGCGGCCACCATGGCCCCCAGCTCCCAGCATGCCCCTCGCCGCCTAAACCAACATCAACATCAGGGTGCTGGGGCGCACACCCCTGAATGGACACCCGTCGAAGTCTGCCTGATCCTTTACCGGGTGACGATGACCGTCGCGCGGTGTCCGGCAGCGTTCTTGAGCTTGGTGTCGCCTGTGAGCAGTTCGCAGCCAAGTGCTTCGGCGAGCGCGATGTAGGCGGCGTCGTAGGCGCCGAGGTTGTGCCGTAGCTCCCACATCCGGGGGTGGTAGGGCCAGACCGGATGACGGGTGATCCGCAGGCGCGCGTAGTCAGCCAGCATCTGCTCGCCGCGATGGTCCGTGATCTTCTTTCCGCCGGCAAGCCCGCGGACTGTTGACGCGACCTCGACGTCGAGATGGTGCGGGGCGTGCAGCGTGCGCGGGGCGGACAGGCGCTGCCGGAGCACCTCGTCGCCATTGCGCACGGACAGCACATCGATGACGAGCGAGCAGTCAACCACGTACGTGAGGGTCAACGCCGCCCCGCGTCGCGCGCCGCGAGGATGTCGTCCATGGTGAGCTCCACCGGTTCCCTGTCGCGGGCGATGCGGGCGATGACCTCGGCGTTGGTCTCCGTAGCCGCGTCGGCATCCATCAGGTCCCGCAGGTACCCGGACAGTGACTGGCCGAGCGATCTAGCGCGCTCGCGGAGGACCGCGAGCGTCGTCGGATCGACATCACGCACCTGGATGATGCCCAGGTCGGCGGACTCGCTCATCTGTTCACGCTACCACACTTTCATGCATGGCGCATGAATCCTCCTCGATACCCACCAGACCCGAGCGCTACGGCATCAGACTCGCCGCCGTGCTGGCGCCCAGCTCCCAGCAGGCATCCCGGTCCTTCGCATCCGGGGTACCGATTACCGTCACCGGCTCGCGCAACCGTCGCCAGCCCAGGCCGGTCGCGATCGACTCCACCGCCCGCACCGCACCCATCGTGTCGTTGTTGCCATGCACGTACAGCGTGTAAGGGCGGCCGACGGTGGCGTCCAAACAGGGGTAATGGTAATTAGGC
>NZ_CAKKTM010000326.1:38462-46074 GCF_920888515.1 Protofrankia sp. CiP1_Cm_nod1
CAGGTGGCCACCGCGCGGGTCACCCCCAGGGCCGCGACCATCTGGGCATGCTCCTCAAGGACGGCGATCCCGCGGTCTCCGGCTGGAAGGCCGCGCCGCCGACCACCGGGAGCGCCGGATTCGACACCCTGCTCGCCGTTCTGACACGCCGTGAGTTCGATCAGGCTGGTGTCAGACCGCCGGCATGGTGCGAGCCCAGGCGCCTGCCGGAGCCGTGGATTCCCGACCATCCGTTCCTCACCCGCGAGCAGGTCATCGCCAGGACCCCGGGCTTCCTGAAGGAACTCAGCATCTTCGTCCCCGCCCGCGACCTGGTCACCGCGTGAGCGGCGGCTATGAGTCCACGGCAGACGAGATAACCGCGCTGCTCGCCAGGCTTGCCGAGCAGGCCGCCCACCTCCTCGCACGCGCGGGGCCGGTCGGCGGGTAAGCCGTTATGTCGTCGGTCGCGGGGTGCATGTTGTGGCCGGCGACGGCGGGGTCCGCTCTGGCCAGGAGTGTGGTCATGCTGTTGTCCTGCCGGGGGGTTTGCGGGGTTGAGGTGATAGTGGGCCGGTATCCGGGGTCTCGTATGGTTAGGGGCTTGCTGGTGGCCTTGGGCGGGGGCGAGGGCGAGGATGGTGCTGGTCGACGAGCGGCTCGGTGGGGCCGCGAAGGGGTCGCCGAACTTCGGGCCGCTGTATCCGCTCCAGCCGTTGCTGGCCGTCTACGGCGCCTTCGCCGAGGCGACGGTGTTCACCAACCCGAACGCGTCGCTGATCCAGTCCGGCCAGTTCGGCGAGGTGCTGGCCGAAGAGATGATCGCCAGGATCGGTATCCGGCTCGACGGCACCCGGCAGGTCGACCGGCTCGCGGCGCTGACGAAGGCCGGTGTGCTCAGCGCCCGGGTCCGCACCGACTTCGACCGGCTGCGCCGGGACAGGAACAGGGCCGCCCACGAGTACCTCTTCGACAGCACCCGCGCCTTGGTCGCCGTGCGGATCTGCTACCAGCTGGGCATCTGGTTCCACGACGCGGTCTCCGGCCGCCGGACGATCGCCGAGTTCGTCCCACCCACCGACCCGGGCGACGGTGCCACGATCACAGACCCGGCCGAGCTGGCCGAGCTGCGCGAGGCCCTCGCCGGCCATCGGCAGGCACTGACCCAGGCCCGTACGCGGCTCGCCGAATCCACCAGCGCGCTGGACGCCGAGCGGCGGGCCCGCGCCGAGGCCGAACGGCTGATCGCCAGCGCCGACGCGAACCGCCGGCAGCTCCTCGACACCGTCGAACAGCTCACCGCCCGGCTCGAGCGGCTCCGCGACACCCAGCACGCCAGCTATGAGGCCACCCGCCAGCAGCCCCGTCAGGTCGACGTCCGGCAGCGCGAGGTCATCATCCAGCGCGCCCAGCGCCCGGCGCCGCTCAACGAGACGCAGGCCCGGGCCGCCATCGACGGGATGCTGTGCCAGGCCGGCTGGCTCGTTCAGGACCGCGACCAGGTCAATCCCGCGGCCGGTCAGGGAGTGGCGGTCCGCGAGTTCACGCTGGCCACCGGCCGCGCCGACTACGTCCTCTACGTCGACGGCAGGATCGTCGGCGTGATCGAGGCGAAGCGTGAGGGCGACCATCTCTCCAGCGCCGTCGAGCAGAACGACCGGTACGCGGCCGGCGTCCTCCAACGGCACCGCAACGCCGTCTGGCGGGAGTCCGAACCGTTCGCCTTCCGCTACGCCACCACCGGCACCGAGAGCTACTTCCTCAACCGGCTGGACCCGCACGCCCGCTCCCGGGCGGTCTTCACCTTCCACCGGCCCGAGACCGTCGCGGCCTGGATGCGGCGCGCCGGCGAGCACCCGGACGCCCCGACCTGGCGGGCCGCCCTGCGCCAGCTCCCCGAGCTGGAACCGAACGGGCTGCGCCCGGCACAGGTCGACGCGATCAACGGCCTGGAACGTTCTCTGGGGGACGACCGGCCGCGGGCGCTGATCCAGATGGCCACCGGCGCCGGCAAGACCTACACCGCCGTGGCGGCCACCTACCGGCTGCTGCGGCACGCCGGGGCACGCCGGGTCCTGTTCCTCGTCGACCGCACCAACCTGGGCCGCCAGGCCCACGACGAGTTCCGCCGGTTCACCACCCCGGACGACGGCCGCCGCCTCGCCGACCTCTACAACATCGACCGCCTCGGCCCGGCGGGGCTGCAGGACACCTCCTCGGTGGTCATCTGCACGATCCAGCGGATGTACGCACTGCTGCGCGGCGAGCAGCTCCCCGACATCGAGACCGACGACGCGGACGAGACCGACGGGGCCAACGGGGCCAGCGGGGCCGGTTACGAGCCGTACGCGCTGGACCAGCCCGCCGAGGTCGCCTACAACCCGGCCGTCCCGGTCGAGGCGTTCGACGTGATCGTCGTGGATGAGTGCCACCGCTCCATCTACGGCCTGTGGCGCGGCGTCCTGGACTACTTCGACGCCCATCTGGCGGGCCTGACCGCCACCCCGACCCAGCAGACCCTTGGCTTCTTCAACCGTAACCTGGTGTCGGAGTACACCTACCAGCAGGCGGTCGCCGACGGGGTGAACGTCGACTTCGACGTCGTGCGCATACACACCGACCTGCGGGAGAAGGGCGTCGCCACGATCGAGTCGGGCACCACCGTGCGGGTCCGGGACAGGAAGACCCGCCGGCAGCGCTATCAGGAGCTCGACGACGACTTCACCTACACCACCAGCCAGATCGGCCGGTCGGTGGTCGCCGTCGACGAGATCCGCGCGGTGCTCACCGCCTACCGGGACAGCTGGCGGAGCTGGTTCCCGCCGAACCGGCGCGAGCTCCCCAAGACTCTGATCTTCGCGGTCGGTGAGGACCACGCCGAGGACGTCCTCGCCCAGGTCAAGGAGATCTTCGGACGCGGCGACGACTTCGCCAAGAAGATCACCTACAAGAGCCGGCAGGCCGGGGAGAACCCGGACGAGCTGATCCGCGCCCTGCGCACCTCCCCCCGCCTGCGGGTCGCCGTCACCGTCGACATGATCGCCACCGGGACGGACGTCAAGGCCCTGGAGTGCGTCATCTTCCTGCGTGACGTGCGCAGCGCGGTGCTGTTCGAGCAGATGAAGGGACGCGGCGCCCGCACCATCGACCCGACCGAGCTCCAGGAGGTCACCCCCGACGCGGACGAGACGGTCCGCAAGGACCGCTTCATCCTGGTGGACGCGGTCGGCGTCACCGACTCCCCGCTGGTCGACGCGAAGCCCCTGGCCGCCGCCACCGAACGGCAGGTCTCGCTGGCGAAGCTGCTGGACAGGGCCGGCACGAAGTCGATCGCCCTGAGCGAGGCCGAGATCCTGGCCGGCCGGCTGGCTCGCCTCAACCAGCAGCTCACCACCGGGGAACGCGACGCCCTGACCAGGGCCGCGGGCGGCCGGACCCTCTCCGAGATCGCCGGCGCCATCGTGCGGGCGGTGGACCCGGACCGGCAGGAAGAAGCCCTGGCCGACGGCGGCAAGGCGGCCGCCCGGCAGCTCGTCGAGGACGCGATCGCGCCGCTGACGGGCAGCCCCGAGCTGCGCCGGCAGATCATCGAGATCCGCCGCGACAAGGACTACGTCATCGACGAGACCACCGCCGTCGAGGTGACCAGGGTCCACGAGATCCCCCGCGCGGAGCGGGCCCGCGAGCAGATCGCCCGCTGGGCCCGGCTGCTGCGGGAGGAACGCGACCGCCTCCCCGCGGTGACCATCGCCCTGACCAGCCCGCGCTCGGCCGCGCCCGCGGAAGCCTACGAGGCGCTGCGGTCACTGAACGCGGAAATCCGCCGCCCCCACTACGCCTGGTCACCCCAGGTACTCTGGACGTACTACGAGGATCTTGGTGTGGCCGTCCGCTCCGACGGGCGCGAGGCGGGCATCCCCGACCTGATCTCGCTCATCAGGTATGAGTTGGGCGTGGACGAACAGCTCCGCCCGTACCGGGCAACGGTCGAGGACCGCTTCGACACCTGGCTACACCGCCAGCACCAGACCGGAGCAGCCTTCACCGACGACCAGCTCTGGTGGCTCCACTCCATCCGCACCGTAGTCGCCACCGGCGCCGGCATCAGCCCGGACGACTTCAGGCACGAGCCCTTCAAGGCCCACGGCGGCGGCCGCGGCTTCGCCCACGCCTTCCCAAACCGCAACGCCCGCTCCCTCCTGGCCGAGCTGAATCGAGAACTGGCTTGAGTGCCATCGAATTTTCAGCTCTGCCGAGTGGGTGGATCTGGATTCCACTTGATCAGATCTGTGAAATCAACCCACGTACGTGGGAGACTCAACCTGCGCCTGACGAAAAAATATCCTTCGTCCCCATGGCGGCGGTCGAGGCTGAAACAGGACTGATCGACGCGTCCGCCGAGCGGGCGTGGGCAGAGGTTGAAAAGAAGACGTACACGAGATTCCAGGAAGGCGATATACTTTTCGCCAAAGTTACTCCGTGTATGGAGAACGGAAAGATCGCGATAGCATCTGGCTTGCGCGACAAAAAAGGGGTTGGTAGTACCGAATTTCACGTTCTGCGACCTTCAGAAGAAGTCTCTCACCGTTACATACTTCACTACCTCTTGCAGCGCAGCTTTCGTGCGGCGGCCGAGCGGAGCATGTCGGGCGCTGTCGGCCTACGCCGTGTTCCCGCGAAATTTCTTGGTGAAACACGCATTCCTTTGCCCCCACTCGCGGAGCAGCATCGCATCGTCGAATCCCTCGAAGAGCACCTCTCCCGCCTCGACAGCGCCGAGCGGCTGGTCGCTCGGGCCACCGTCCGGGCCCGACATCTTGAAGAAGCCGTCTCAGCCATCGCCTATGGGTATGACGTGCCAACCGGCGAGCCCGCCGCGGCCCCGCCCACACCGGGCGGAACGGATGACGGGCTGCTCCCCCGAATCCCAGCCTCTTGGACGTGGCTGCGGCTGGGGGAGATCGCCGATGTCGTCGGCGGGATCACCAAGGACCTGAAGAAGCAGTCCGACCCCGATTTTCCTGAGGTTCCCTATCTACGGGTGGCGAACGTCCAGCGAGGGTGGCTGGATCTTTCCAAGATTGCGATGATTCGCGTGCCGGCGGCGAAAGCCGCGCAGCTCGCGCTGCGGGCGGGTGACGTTCTCCTGAACGAGGGCGGGGACCGCGACAAGCTGGGGCGCGGGTGGGTCTGGGAGGAGCAGATCCCCGGCGTGATCCACCAGAACCATGTGTTTCGCGCCCGGATTCGCGAGAACATCATTCATCCAAAGCTGCTCTCCTGGTATGCGAACAGTGCCGCCCGCTGGTTCGAGGCCAACGGCAAGCAGAGCGTGAACCTGGCGTCCATCAGCCTGTCGAAAATCAAGCAGCTGCCGGTTCCGGTCCCGCCGCCCGAGGAGCAGGCTGCCATCCTGGAACGCATCGAGGGACAGCTCTCGATGCTCGCTGCCACGGCCAGACTGTCGGAACAGGCGACGAAGAGATCGAAGGCTCTCCGACGTGCGATCCTCGCCCGCGCCTTCAGCGGCGAACTCGTCCCGCAGGATTCGGCTGATGAGCCGGCATCCGTGTTGTTGGAGCGGATTCGGGCTGAGCGTGAGGCTCAGGGTGCCCGGGGTGGCAAGGGCGGGGTCAGACGTGCCGCCCGTCGTCCTCGCAAACCTGCGGCTACAGTCGATGGGCCGTCGGCCTTTGCAGGCGCGGCGTCCGTCCCCGCTGATGCTGTTCAACAGGAGCTTAAGCTGTGACTCCCGCTTCCCCCGCTCAGGCACATGCGCAGACCAGCTCGCTGGTCGCGAAGCTGTGGAACTACTGCAACGTGCTGCGGGACAGCGGGCTGTCCACCATCGAGTACGTCGAGCAGCTGTCCTATCTGCTCTTCCTCAAGATGGCCGACGAGATCGCCAGTGACCCGTTCACCGAGGAGGAGGCCCGGCCGGTCGTCCCGGCCGCGTTCGACTGGAAGGCGCTCGCCCGGCTCAAGGGCGTCGACCTGGAGGTCCACTACCGGCGGACCCTGGAGGCGCTGGCGAAGAACGCCGGCACCACCCTCGGCACGATCTTCGCCAAGGCGCAGAACCGGATCACCGAGCCCGCGCTGCTGGAGAGGCTCGTCATCGACCTGATCGGCCGGGAGGAGTGGACGATCCAGGGCACCGACCTCAAGGGCGACGCCTACGAGGGCCTGCTCGCCAAGGGCGCCGAGGACACCAAGACCGGCGCCGGCCAGTACTTCACCCCCCGCGCCCTCATCGACGCCATGGTCGACGTCACCCAGCCGACCCCCACCGACACGATCACCGACCCGGCCTGCGGCACCGGCGGCTTCCTCATCGCCGCCCACCACTACATCCGCACCCACCACATGGACGACATCTCCCGCGAGGACCGGCTCTCCCTCGGCGCGGGAAAGATCTGGGGCACCGAACTCGTCACCGGGACCGCCCGGCTCGCCGCGATGAACATGCTGCTGCACGGCATCGGTGACGCCGACGGCCCATCCCTGATCACCGTCTCCGACGCGCTCGCCGAGCAGCCCCGCCGGCACGCCTCGCTGGTGCTGGCCAACCCGCCGTTCGGGAAGAAGTCCGCGATCACCGTCGTCGGCACCGACGGCCGGGCCGAACGCGAGGACATCTCCTACGAGCGAGCCGACTTCCGCGCCACCACCACCAACAAACAGCTCAACTTCCTCCAGCACATCATGTCGCTGCTGGCGATGAACGGCCGGGCCGCCGTCGTCCTGCCCGACAACGTGCTGTTCGAGGGCGGCGCCGGGGAGAAGGTCCGCCGCCGGCTGCTCGAGGAGTTCGACCTGCACACCCTCCTGCGCCTGCCCACCGGCATCTTCTACGCCGGCGGGGTGAAGGCCAACGTCCTGTTCTTCGAGAAGAAGCCGCCCCGCGGCGGCGGCGGCCACAACACCTCGAAGCTGTGGGTGTACGACTTCCGCACCGGCAGGCACTTCACACTCAAACAGCGCCCGCTGCGCCGCGCGGACCTCGACGACTTCGTCGAGGCCTACCTGCCCGGCAAGCCCCACGACGAGCGGGTCGAGTCCGAACGTTTCCGCGCCTTCGACCACGCCGACCTGATCGCCCGCGACAAGGTCAACCTCGACATCACCTGGCTGAAGGACCCGGCCCTCGACGACGCCGACAGCCTGCTGCCCCCCGAGCTGATCGCCCGTGAGATCGTCGAGGACCTCCAGGCCGCCCTCGCCGAGTTCACCGCCCTCGCCGACTCCCTCGGCGGCGAAACCCCCTGAACGCGCCCCGCGGGGCACACTCCTCGGCTGGACTCTGGACTGTCGTGGGCTGGGTCGTCGCCATCGCGCCTGCCGTCGACCAGCATCCGCCGGCCACGTATCCACCCGGGCCGCCGCCGCCCGGTCAGTATCCACCGGGCGCGTACCCGTCCGGGTCGCCGGCACGGCACCAGCGGGCGTTGCGGGCGGTGGCGTGCGGAACGCGGCGCCGGGCCCCGCAGGCGGCGCACCCGGGAGCGTCACTGTCGATCAGGCTTTCCACGGCTGACGGCGCGTCACCGGTGCCATGCATGATCGCAAAATTCGCGGTTCGCTAGCCTTCATTCCGTATACCGCGCCCGCCGGGGAAGCAGGACGCCGGAGT
>NZ_CAKKTM010000326.1:46509-60378 GCF_920888515.1 Protofrankia sp. CiP1_Cm_nod1
ACCCGGAGTGGTCGGAGCTGCTCGACGAGGCGATCGGCGTGTGGAGCAAGCCCGGTTTCGACAGCCTGATCTCGGTTCCCCGCCTGCGGTTCGAGCCCTTCGGCTACCAGCTGCGGACAGCGGGCACCGTCCTGCGGCGCATGCACGGGCGCGCCATCCTCGCGGACGAGGTGGGCCTCGGAAAGACCATCGAGGCCGGCCTGATCCTCTCCGAGCTGCGGATGCGGGCACTCGCGTCCACCGCTCTGGTGGTCGCTCCGGCCGGGCTGGTCGACCAGTGGCGCGAGGAGCTCGACCGCAAGTTCGCGCTGCCGTCCGTCGTGGCGCGCGCGGGCATGTCCCTGGCGGACGTCGGTGCCGCCGACCGGCCGGTGGTTCTCGCCTCGCTCGCGACGGCGCGGCGGGACCCGCTGCGCACCGCGCTGACCGGGCGCGACTGGGACCTGGTGATCATCGACGAGGCGCACCGGGTCCGTAGCCCGCGCACCGCGTCGGGCCGGCTGGCCCGGGCCCTGCGCGCCCGCTACCTGCTGCTGCTGTCGGCGACACCGGTCGAGAACCGGCTCGAGGATCTCTTTGAGCTGGTCAGCCTGGTCTCGCCGGGCCTGCTCGGGACCGCGGCGGAGTTCCGCCGCCGGCACGGGAACGCGGCACCAGGCGCCACCGGTCCGGCGCACGACGCCCCGACGGCCGCACGGGTGCACAATGTCGCGCAGGTGCACAATGTCGCCGAGCTGCGGGCGCGGACCCGTCAGGTGATGGTCCGGCACCGGCGCAGCGAGGTCGAGGTACTCCTCCCGCAGCGGCTGGCCGAAACCGTTCTGATCACCCCCGACGCCCCGGAGGCCGCGCTCTACGCGGCCGTCGCGGCGCGGATCCGCCGCGAGGCCCGGGGCGCGGCGCCGTCCCGGCTTCTCACGCTTCGCGGTCTGGCCCACCACGCCGGATCGTCACCGGCTGCGCTCGCCCCGACACTCGCGAAGGCCGGCTGGCCCGACCTCGCCGCCCAGGCCGGCGAGATAGGGGTCACCCGCAAGACCCGGACCCTCATCGACCTGCTGCGCCGCCGTCTCGCCAGCGACGAGAAGGTCGTCGTGTTCACCGCGTTCCGGCCGACGCTGGAGACGGCCCGGGCCGCGCTCGTCGAGGCCGGCATAGCGGCGGCCGTCTATCACGGCAGCCTGGCCCGGGCCGACAAGGAACGGGTGATCGGCCGCTTCCGTGACGAGGTGCCCGTCCTGCTCACCACCGAATCCGCCGGTGAGGGCCGTAACATGCAGTTCTGCCACGTCATGGTGAACCTCGACCTGCCGTGGAACCCGATGCGGATCGAACAACGCCTCGGCCGCCTGCACCGGGTCGGCCAGACCCATGACGTCGTACTGACCAACCTCGTCGGACGCGGAACGATCGAGGAACGGATCCTGCGCGTCCTCGAGACGAAAATCAATCTTTTCGAACTGGTCGTCGGTGAGCTCGACATGATTCTCGGCCGCATCGACGACGAGACGGATTTCGCCGACCAGGTGTTCGACGCCTACGTCACGGCGGCGGACGACAGCGAGTTCGACGCGCGGATGGAGGAGCTCGGCGACGCTCTCGCCCGGGCCCGGGTCGACTACCTCGCCAGCCGGGCCGCCATCGACGACCTCGCCGGTGGCGAGGAACAGGAGTAGTTCCCATGCCGGTCACCGATCCCGCCCTGCGCTTCTGGCTGCGCTACGCCACGCGGGAAGGGGCGTTGTGGGAGGAAGGCGCCCAGGCCAGCCTCGTCGTTCTCCCGCAGCGCCTGGCCGGTGCGTTCAGCCTCCCGGAGGAGGTCCTCGTCACCAGCGACCCCGAGGTCGCGCGCGAGGACGGGGCCACCCTCATCGCACCCGGCCATCCGGCGCTGGACCAGGCCGCCGACGCCATCCTGACCACCGGGGACGCCGGTCGGCTCACGCTGGCGTGGCCCACCCGCGTCCCACCGGGCGCCGACACCCTGCTCGCGCACGCCCGCGACCGCTTCCCGGTCGACCATGGCCGTCTCGACGCCGCCGGCCCGCCCCGACGGGTGCTGCTGCCCGTCCTGCGGGTCGGCGCGCTCGTCCACTTCGACGTGTCGATGGAGAGCAGCTTCCAGGAGCGGATGGACTGCTGGGTGGACGGCCGCTCCGGCCTTGAGATCACCGACGGCGTGTGGCGTGCGCTGGCCGCCCAGTCCCCGGAGGCGGACGACACGCCCGCCGCCAGTCGTCCCATCGCCCTTCCGCCGGACCTGGTCCGAGCGGTCCGCGAGGCATACCGGCTGATCGACGCTCGAGCGGCCGTACGGTCAGCGGTGATCGCCAAGGACGCGGAGGACGAGCGCGCCGCCGAGATCCGGCGTGTGGAGCGCTACTACTCCGACGCGCTCGCCTCGATCGCCCGCCGGCGTGCCACCGCCGGCGCCGACCGGGTCGCCATGCTCGACGCCCGGGCCGAGGCCACCCGGGCCGAACGGGTGCGCCGGCTGGCCGAGATCGAGGACAAGCATCGCTCGCGCATCGACATCCGGCCGATTCGGCTGCACGTGGTCGAGGTGCCGGCGTTGGAGCTCCCGGTGGACGTGCTGCGCGGACCACGCCGTTATCCCCTGCTCCTGCACTGGATGTTCGGGGTGTCCACTTTCGCTCGCGTACGTTGCCCGTCGTGTGGCGAGCCGGCTCCGCTGGTCGCCGCCAAGGACCGGCTCGGCTGCGAACGCTGCCTCCCCTCGCGCGTGCCGGCACACCACCCGCCGCAGCCCCCGGCCCCGGCATCGGCCCCGGCCCCGGCCCCGGCGTCGGCATCGCGGGGAAACGGCGCGTTGCGGACGGCACCCGTGGCGGCACCCGGGACAGCTCCCCCAGCAGCCCGGGCCGCGAAGCAGCCCCCGGCAGCCCCGCCGTCCACAGCACGGCCATCCGTCACTCGCCCGTCAGCCGGACAGCCGTCGGCCACACAGCCGTCGGTGGCCCAGCGATCGGCGGCGCGCCACGGAACGCCGGCCATCCGCGTCGACGGCGGCGACTTCACCGCCAGGCTGTGGCGCGCGGTAGCGACGGCCGACCGCGCAACGGTGCGCACGCTCGTCGCGCCGGAGTCCCCGCTGGGCGCCGCCATCCGGCTGTTCGGGCCGCTCGGCGCCCTGTACGCGGCGGAGATCCCGCCAGGTGAGATCCCCACGGAGATGAGCGTGGACCACCTGCCGACGATGCCAGAAGTGCCTGAGGTGACCACCGGCGTCCTGCGCACAGCACACCGCCAGTACACCTACTCGCTGCGCTGGGGCCTCGAGGGACGACGGCCTGTCGCGTACGAGGTCCTGCCGTACTTCGGCGCCGCGGCGGGCCCGCGGCTGCTGGGCACAGGCCGCTGGGGGGAAACGCGTCAGCCATCCTCGCGGGTGCCGTCCCCGCTCGGAGAGCTGGATCCGGTGGCGGCGGCGATCTGGCGGACGACGCTGCCGGCGACCGGCCTCGCCCTGGCCCTGCGCTGCCTCGCGGCGTGGTGGCGGGCGGGCGAGCTGCCCGCCCTCGCGCCCTGCCCCGCGCCGGTGGTGGCCGCGGCGGTCACCCGCATGGTGAGCTGGCGGTCAGGGCTGCGCAGCTCCACCGACGTCGTGGCGGCGGGCTTCGGCGTGGAAGCGGACCGGGTACGCAACGCCGAACGGCCCCTGCAGCGAACGCTCCAGCTCAGCAGGCTCCAGACCTGGTGATCTCCCGAAGTCGGCCTCGCCGGCAACGGTGTCAGGTCCGGCGGTTGCGCTGCCAGCGGCGGGTAACGTGGCGCATATGGCGACGCCGCGGGCTTCCGACTGGTCGTGGCTGCGCGCCGCGGCACAGACGCCCGAGATGACCCTCGAACTCTACGAGGAGCTCCCTGAAGACCTTGCCGGACGGATCGAGGTCTCGGACGGGACGATCGTCGTCTGCCACTCGCCCAGCGACAGACGCCTGGCAGTCCAGCATGCCCTGCTCAACGCACTCGCCGAGGCCGCCCGCAAACACGACCAGCGCACGGGAACCTGTCACCGGGTCCGCGCTGACATCGACGTCCTGCTCACCGAGGTGCCGTTCCACTTCCGCCGCCCGGACCTGACGCTCTTCCGATGCCTCGACGACTCACGCCGGGGACGGTGGCAAGGCAAGCCAACCGCCGCCGACGCGCTGATCGTCATCGAGATCGTGTCACCCGGCTCCGTCTCCGACGATCTGCTCGTCAAGCGGGTCCGCTACGCCCGGGCGGGCATCGGCTTCTACTGGATCATCCGGCTCGCCCGGAACGACGGCCCTGCCGTGTCCGTCGAGATGCTCCGCCTGACATCGGACGGCACCTACGCGATGGAGCAGGTCACCTTCCGGAAAAAGGACATCCTGGCCATCGACGCCCTCGACCCCGTCGAGGTCACCGTCGCATGGGACCAACTGGACGAGTGGCTCTAGCCAGCGGCGGAACTTCGCCCGTGCCCGTGCCCGCCCAGCTCGGCAGGACCCTCGACACCTGCCGCCGGCAGGTGGCTACCGCGCTGGTCGCCGCGTGGCCATGACCTACCGCGAGACCAGTTGGCGGACAGGGTACTCGCCCGGTTCCGGGTCCGATTCAGCCATCGACCGGCTCGGGAACGTCGACGAAGTCGTCGCCGCCGGGCCTACCGTTGTGTATCGCGCGACGGAGCGGGTCACGCATCGCAGCGGCGGTAGTCTGCCAGGCACGCAGGGTTTCACGCAGTGGTTCCGGATCGGCCTGTGCCACGGTGAGCGCCAGCGAATCGCGTAGTTCCTCCAGCGCCTTGAGTCGATCATCGACGTCGAACTCCGCCAGCCAGGCCAACGAACCCAGGGCCGCAGGAGTGATCTTGATGCCGGATGCCAGCGCCGCCTCTGCCGCGAACAACTGAACGGCCACAGCGGACGCCTCGGTCAGGGCCGCGACACGACGTGCCGTGAGCATCACGAGCACGGCACCATCGGTGTCACGCGGTGACGCCTCGCCGTGCTTCGCGGCATCCAGGAACTCACGACGGCGAGCACCAGCCAGATCGCTCACCTGAAACATCAGGGTCATGCCATGATTCGCATATGATCGTGGCAGCATCCGTAATCCGATGGACAGGCCGGTGGGTCGGGCCGCTCAGGATCTGGCTGACTGTCACCCGGCGCGGCCCTCGAGCCACCTCCAGGCATGATCGCGAGCCGCCCTCTCGAGGATCGAACTCGTGCATCAGAGCGGTCATCAACGCTCAGGGTGCGATGAGGTCGACTTTCGGGAAGTAGGTCCGGTACCGGGCGGCGTCGCGGGTCAACAGCCGGTAGCCGGCAACCGCGGCGTGTGCGCCGATCAGGAAATCCGGGAGGGGCGACGTCCTCGTCCCGCTCCGACGGCGGTAACGCGTGTATGCCTTGCCGGCGAGGAAGGCCGCCGGATACGGAAGAACATCGCGTCGGAACACCTCTGGCCGGAGCGTGTCATCGAGCTCCTCGATCCGCGGATAGCGGACGGAGACCTCCGCGTAGATCACGGGATTGATGACGAGCTGTGCTTCGTCCGCGGCCGCCGCGACCGCGGACGCTGACCAGTCGCCCCACCGGGGGTCGTCACTAAGCAGGTCGAGCAGCACGTTGCTGTCGACCAGGACGGGCGTCACTCGCCGCGGGTCAGTGCCATGATCTCATCGGTGGACATGCCCGGCGGGGCCGTGCCGCGAAGCTGACGCACGATGCGCCGGCCACGCCCGCCACCCGGCCCCGGCTCCACCCGCACGATGTGGACGCCATCGTCATCGAGAACGATCTCGATCTCACTGCCTGGGAGGAGACCGGCCTTCTCCCGGATCTCCACGGGAATCGTCACCTGCCCCTTGGACGTGATCCGCATCGATGCCTCCTACTTCTCAAAGTAAGAGTATTACCCCGCCGTCAGCCAGGCGACAGAACCCGCGGCCGGTGACAGCGTGCACACAGCCATGCAGACGGACGGCCAACCAGCGCCCCCAGGGATCCACACCCCCTTCAGCGGAATGAGTGTGTAAGTGGCTGGCGCAGCAGCCACTTACACACTCATTATCATGATCCTCTTCTTCGCTTCGGGATGGGCGAAGGGGAGCGACGTCGGCCCGGAGCGGAGCGGCCGGGTGGTGCTCGGTCCGAGCGGCACCCGGCGCGCCGCGACGCCGCCGGCCCCCGCCGCTCGGGCTCCGTCACGCCGAGCGATCGCGGTCAGCCGGGATAGGGTGCCTCGGCGCGCGCCTTCCGGAGTGCGGCCGCCCACCAGGCGAGCTGGTTGAACATCGCCTTGGCATAGACGGGCGCTTCCGGGTCGGCCGGCCGGCCCGCGTCCCAGGTCACGAAATAGTTCGGGAATGCCAGACGGTCACGAATGGTCACCGCGTGCAGCTCGCTGAGGACGTTCTCCAGGTGCAGGACCGCGTGCCGACCGCCCGACGCGCCCCCGTAGCTGACGAACGCCACCGGCTTCGCGGTCCACTGCGTGAAGTGCCAGTCGATGGCAGCCTTCAGCGACGCTGGGTAACTATGATTGTACTCGGGAGTGACGAAGACGAACGCGTCGGCCGCGTCGAGCCGCGCGGTCAGGGTCGCCATACCCGCCGGCCGCGGGTACGAGGCCCCGGCGTACTTCGGCGACTCGGCGGGCAGGGACAGCGGGATCTCGAACTCGGCGAGGTCGACCACCGCCACGTCGAAACCCCCGTGCGCGGCGGCCTGTTCGGCGGCCCACGCGGCCACGACCGGGCCGAACCTTCCCTCCCGCACACTGCCGACGACGATGACGAGTCTGCTGGTTCCGCTCATGGTCACAACGGTCGGCCACGCCGTCCCGGGCCGCCAGACCGGGCACAGGCTGGCCCTGGCAGGGCCACCATCGCACCAGGTGCACGATGGCCCCGGTTCGTACACTGGGCCGTGTGAGTACGCCGCTGGGTGACTTTCTCCGAGCCAGGCGCGATGCCACCCGACCCGAGACGCTCGGCCTGCCGGCGGGCTCCCGTCGCCGTGTCCCGGGATTACGGCGGTCGGAGCTGGCGACGCTCGCCGGCATCAGCGTCGAGTACCTGGTCCGGATCGAGCAGGGCAGCGACCGCAACCCGTCGCCCGCGGTCGTCAACGCGCTCGCCGACGCGCTGCGCCTCGACGTCACCGAGCGGGAACACCTGCGGTACCTGACAAAGATCGGCAGCGGTGTGTGCAGGGGCCCGCTCGCCCAGCCCCGACCGGACGTCAGGCCGGCGGTACTCAGGCTGCTCGTCCAGTTCGAACCAGGAATCGCGTTCATCACCAACCGGCTGGGCGACGTTCTCGCCTACACCGACGGCTTCGACCTGCTCGCCCGGCCGTCGGGGCTACTCGACTCGGACAGCCCCAGTCTCACCCGCTTCGTGTTCACCGACAGGCGCGCCCGCGAGGTCTTCCCGGACTGGGACCACGTCGCTGACGAGCGGGCCTTCGACCTGTGGCTCGGCCCGTCCGCCGAACGCTCCGCCCAGTTCAGGGCGGAGCTCGGCGCCATCGCCGGCGACGACTTCACCCGGCGGCTGAACCAGTACGCGCTGCCGTCGCGCGGCGTCCTGCGGTGGGCCCATCCGACGGTCGGTGAGCTGCGGTTCGACCGTGAGACGATGGAGCTTCCGCCCACCGACGCCCAGCAGATGGTGGTATTCCTTCCCGCCGACGCCGCGACCGCCGACGCGTTGGACCGGCTGCGCGCAAGGCGCGGCGCCACCCTGCGCGCCGTCAACTAAGAACCTACGCGCCGTCAACCGAGAACGACCCCGGCCCTTCGACACCCCGTCCCGCTTCAGTGCCTGGGCGTTCGACCACCTCGAAGGTGAGACCACCGAGCTTGTTGCGCCAGGCCCGGACACACCCGGCTGCCGGCAGCCATCGCCGCGACCGCGCCGGGCGTCGGCACGGCGTCATCGCGGGACGAACTGGCAACCAGGTGTGGGCGCTCATGGCGAGGGCGCGACCGAGCAGGAGGCATGGGACGACCTCCGCGAGGCGCTCGTCGGCCTGGCGGCGTCCGGCTCGGACAGTCTCGCGTCACCCGGCATTCTGGTGAGTACCGAGTAGGTCTCCGCGAGAGCGTGCCCACTCAGCGTGAGCTCCTGCCCGGCCCACCATCGCACCACGTCCACGTGATGCGTATGCGAGCGCACCAGGAGGGGAACCGCGACACTCGTGTCGACCGCAGTGGTCACCGGCGGCCCGCGTCGATGAGGCCGAACAGGATGTCGTCATCGACAGGCGTGTCGCCGGCCGACACGAGCACGCCGTTCTCCTCAACGAGGCGCGCGGTCCTGCCGGCCGGCACGACCTGCACTCAAGCGCCGTAGGGCGAGATGTCCACCCTCGTACCCGGGAGCAGGCCCAGCGTGTCACGGATGGACTTGGGCAGCACGATCCGGCCAGCCTGATCGATAACAGCCTCCGTGGGAAAACGATACCAACGCGATCCCAGCCGCCGTGGGGAGCCGGCGTGCTGAAGCGTGACACCGCTCCTACCGCCTGCCGACCGGCGTCTGTCGCCCGCCCCGCCAGGATCACGCGGGCGCTGCACTCCTGCCCGGCCGCGGCCTGCGCGTGAGCCCCTTGCCACTAGTCCCGGATGACGTCCTCGACAGTGGTCGCCGTGGCCGCGCGGCGAAGCCACAGGTCGAGCTGACCGGTGTCGACGCTGGCCAGGATTCGCTCCCGAATCGCGGCAGGCACCGGCACGCCGCGGCTCTCGAGGACCAGCAGCACCGACCGTGCCTCACCACGTGCCTCACCACGTGCCTCACCGCGTGCCTCACCGCGTGCCTCGCCGCGTGCCTCAGCCCGGGCGTCGACCTCGTTCAGCATGTCGTCGTAGTAGCGCTTTCCGACGGCCGTGGTCATCAGGAACTCCTCCCATCGGGCCCGGGCCGCCGCGGTCAGCCTGGCCACCGTCACATTATGATAAAAGATCTTCGCGTCCGGCGCCAACGTGAGCAGCGCAGCCAGCAGCGCCGGGAATATCAGATCGACGTCGGCATCGGCGAGATGGCACATCGCGGAGAGCAGCATCCGCGCCGGCCAGGCGGCCGCCAGCTCCTCATCGACGATCGCCGGCACGTTGGCGGGCTTGACGGACCGCGGTCGAAGCTGCGCGCCGCTGACGGTGTCCTGCGCGATCTGCCTGCTGTACCAGTCCGCGACGGCCGGATCGGGGAAGAAGACCACAAGTGAGGCCTTGATCCCGAACTCCCGCTCGAGGTGCCCGATATAGAGCTTCCAGGAAGCGAGTTTCTCCGGATTCCGGCCGCGCTGCACCTCGAAGACGACAGCGCGCAGCGGCTTGCCGTCGGGCCCGTAGAGCAGCACCATGGCGTCCGCCTGGTAGGTCCGCGGGCGGACGTTCGGGTCATACAGCCGCGCATGGTCGAAGGCCGGGGTGTCGTCGCCGAGCAGCGTCTGTACCCAGTCGGGCAGGGACGGATCGAGCCGGACCAGTTCGATCGGCGTCTCGTGGGCCGGGGAAGGCATACCGGACATGATGCCCACCGGATCCGACAGATCAGGGCCGGAACGAGGCCGGCGCAGTGGGCCGGTGTGGTCTGGCCGGTAGGACTGTTCGAACCAGGAATCGCGTTCGTCACCAACCGGCTGGGCGACGTTCTCGCCTATCCCGACGGCTTCGGCCTGCTCGCCCGGCCCTCGGGACTACTCGATTCGGACAGCCCCAGCCTCACCCGCAACGTGCTCACCCTGCTCTTCCGCGACCGCCTGGTACGTGATCACGGCGCGAAGGCAGCCTTCCCTCCGCCATCGATCAGCACCTGGACGCCGCGCCGTTCCCGGGCCGGCTCGCCCGGAACGCCGGTGAGGTACTGGCATCGACTGTCAACAGGGCCGGAGGCAGAGCAGTCCACCGCTCCGACGATCAGGTCATTGAGCCCTCCGACACGCCGCGCGCCGTGTCAACAGTTTTCGCGCACTTCAGTGCGCTTGACCGCAGTCGGGTGCGGACTCTGGTCCTGCGATGTCAGGATCAGGCGGGTACGAGATATTTGATCTTTATGTAACAGCGAACAGGCACGCGGCGTGAAGATCCAGATTGGAAGCGCAACGGCCGGGTAAAATACCGTGCTCCGGGCGGCATGCAGAGCAGAGGTGGACCGGGAGCCTTCGAAGCTGGACGGTACAGCAGCAGCCGTCGGGTCGCAAGCAGCTCGCCGGCTCCCGGCTGCTTGGGGTTCGGCGCGGGCTGCTCACCTATCCGGCGTGGCCGCGGCGGCGATAAGGCGCTGCCAAGTGGCGCGTAGCCACGTTCGGTACTGGTCGGTGGTCCAGCCGAGGGTTTCGCGGACCAGCAGATAAGTGTTGGCGTGCGCGAGCACGCCGGCGGTGTCACACAGCCAGTCGAGGTCGACGCCGGCGGGAAGTAGTCCGTCGTCGCGCAGCGCGGTGAAGAAAGAGCGCATCGAGTCTCGGGTCGCCGCGCGTCCGGCGCGGGCCGCGGCGGCGATGACGGGCTCGAGAGGTTCGGCCTGCTGCGCGACGGCGAACACGTCGCCGGCGCGGGCCATGAGCGCGGCGCTGCCGTCAGCGAGCAGGCCGATCCGTTCGTCGACGGTGGGCGCGACGAGCGCGGCCTGGTACCACTCACGGCTCTGCACGTCGAGGTCCTGAGTGTCACCGACGATGGCCACGTCGACGACGCGCCGCAGGAGATCGGCCTTGGTTCCGAAGCGCACGTAGACCGTGCGAGGCGCGACGCGGGCGGCGTCGGCGACCGCGGTGAGAGTGGTGGCCGCGTACCCGTCGCGGACGAACAGCTCGTGGGCGGCGGCCAGGATCCGCTCCTCGGTCTCCGCGACCCGGGCCGCCCGCAGGCCCTTGACATCACTCATCATACGATGCAGTCTAACTGCAATACAGTTGGACTGCATTTTTGCATCTGCGCTATACACAACTCGGGGGTCCGCCGTGACGAACACTGTCGCGCCAGAGCTCGACGGGGTGCATCACGTCAAGCTCCCGGTGAGCGACCTGGACCGCTCGCGTACCTGGTACGAGAGCCGTCTGGGCTACGAGATCAGCACCGAGTTCGTCGAGAACGGCGTCCTGATGGGGGTGGTCATGGTGCACCCCAATGGCGGGCCGGCCTTCGGCCTGCGGCTGGACCCGGAGCGAGCCGCCCGCGCGGCGGGCTTCGACTACTTCTCGATCGGTGTGCCGACCAGGGCGGCCCTCGAGGCGCTCGCGCGGCGGCTCACAGCACTGGGCGAAGCCCATGCCGGCGTGCACTTCGCCACGATCGGCTGGATTCTGCCCGGTGCTCATGACCCGGACGGTCACGAGGTCCGCTTCTACACCACCCAGGCGCACACCGACTGGACCGATCCCGAGATCGCCACCGTCGACGACGCGATCGCGACCGCCGCTCGCCGCGAGCAGGACCACCGGTCCGACCAGGCGTCCGCGTAGTAGCGGCCGTCCCTCTGCTGGCCGCCGCCCGGCTGTCGGCTGAACCCGCACATCCCAAAGCAGGAGCAACCGATGACAACCACCGGGCCGCACCGGGCCCCGGTCGAGGCCGCGATGAACGTCGTCCTCGTCGTCGACGAGCTCGACCGGCTCGACCCGGCCACCGACACCAGCGTCGGGCTCATGCACGCGGCCCAGGACCGCGGCGCCGCCGTGCGGGTCAACCCCCTCGAACTGGTGGAGGCACGGACCTACATCACCGCCGTGGGCCTCGGCCTGTTCAGTTATGTCTGGCACACCCGCGACGGCGATCGAGCGCCTGTCGGTGGAAACACTCCCGGTTCGGGCACACCCTCATGTTCGGGCTGGCCGTCGGCACCGCCAATGCCGCCCTGTTCCTGGCTATCGCACGCCTGCCGGTCGCCATGGCCATCGTGCTACAGAACATGGCGCCCGCTCTCGTCGTCCTGTGGTCGCTGCTGACTCATCGCAGACGGCCAGCCGCGACAGTGCCGATCGCACTGGCCGCGATGATCATCGGGGTGGCGTTCGTCGTAGACCTACCGGCAGCCGGAACCGGCCAGATCAGTCTGACCGGCCTCGCCTACGGCCTGCTTACCGCCGTCGCCGTCGCGTCGTTCTCCATCCTCGGCCCCTGAGTTCCGCGGGTCCGTCGGATCTCGATTGAGCGCAGGGACAGCTCGGGGCTGGTTTTTTCGGCGTGGTCCAGGGCTTCGCCGCAGAGCGGGACGGGGACGTTTCGGACCACCGCGACGGACGCGGTGGCTGTTGCGGCGCCGGTCGGTCCCTGCCAGGCCAGCTCCACCGTTGCCAGTCGGCCGCTGGCTGCGACCTCGGTGCGGGAGGCGGTGAGCTCGTGGTCGAGCCAGCCCCAGCCGAAACGCTCGAACAGCTCCCGCTCGGCCACCTGCCCCCACTGGTCGAGCGCGGTGCTCCCCCGGTACCGTCCGCGCAGCTCGGCGGGGGTGTTGGCGCGCCGCACGATCCCGTCGAGGGCCGGGGCGTCAAGGAAGCCCCAGGCCCGCCCGTCCGGGAAGGTGAAACCGGTCGGGGCGAACCGGTGGCCGCCGGTGTGGCTGCACCGCCGGACCCGCACGCCGGGCCAGGAGGATCTCACCTCGAGGTGCAGGCGGGCGCCGGCCCGGCCGCAGCAGCGGTCCCGCCGGCCATGGCCGCACAGCAGGATCTCGGCGGGAGCCGGCCGGGCCGGCGGCCACTCGTCGGCGTCGTCCCGGCCTCGGCCGAGCCTCGGGTCGGCGCCGGGCTCGGCACCATGGCCAGGGCCCGGACGCACACCGAGGCCGCGGCCACCATTCCGATCATGATTTCGGACGGCATCGAGGCCGGGGCCGCGGTCACGGTCGAGGAGGCCGAGGATGCCCTCGGTGAGGCGCTCCCGGGGGACGATGTGGTCGCTGCCCTGGAGACCGTTGGAGTTCCGGCGGCGCCACAGTGTGACTCGGACGCCGCGCCGTCCTCCGCCACGATCAGTACCGTTGCCCGCTTCGCCCCTGTCCGCTTCCGCCGTGGTCGCGGCCCGGCTGCCGGCGGCCGTGGCGGGGCCGTCGGCCGGTGCGACGGCGAGCAGCCGGGCACCGCGCGGCAGGCCGGGCACGACGTCGGCGAGGGCCGGTATGTCGCCGACGTCCCGCGGCCACGGTGGCGGCGTCTCGACGAGCAGGAAGGTGTCGCACTCCAGGGCGGAGCCGATCGGGTCGACACCCTGCTCCCACGTCCACTCGGCGCAGCGCACCGACAGCGCCGAGGACGCCGTCCCGGCGTTGATCACCGTGTGTCCTGCCCCTGCTGCATCTGTGACCTCCGACGACGCTGACGGTGGCACGAACGCGGTACGGCCGCGCCGCTGCCGACTCGCCAGCCGCCCTGGCCCGGCGGGCCCGGCAGGCCATGAGGACGCTGTATCAGCCGCCTCCGGACGAACGGGCCCACCGGTCACCTGGGCGGCGCTGCCACCCGCCCGGCCACCGTACCCGCCGCAACGCCCCTGCCGGGCTTCCTGTCAGGAGCCCGCCGCCTGGGTGGGCACCGGCACACCGGTCGACGGTGTCGTTGTGACCAGCGGCACGACCGGTGGCGGTGGCGGTTGCTCGGTCTGGACGGGCAGTGGCTGGACGGGCGGTGGCTGGATGGGCGGGCCGGTCCGCGGTGGCGACGGCCGTGCCGTGACGCCGGTCGTCGCCACCGCCGTCGGCCGGGTGACGTGGGGCGGGAGCATCTGGGGCACCGGCGGCAGGGAGCGTGACCCGCCACCAACGGCAGGCACACCGGCGGTGATCAGCTCGTCGTCGAGCGCCGCGGGCGGCCCGGCCGCGGCGCCCACCGGCGCGGACGGCGGGGCGGCCGAGGTGGGTGGCGC
>NZ_CAKKTM010000327.1 GCF_920888515.1 Protofrankia sp. CiP1_Cm_nod1
GCGCCCACCGGCGCGGACGGCGGGGCGGCCGAGGTGGGTGGCGCGGCGCCGGGGAGCGGCCCCGCAGGGGTGGACGGGGTGGCACGCGGCGGGGCAACGGCGCTGAGCACCGCTGCCTGGTCGTTCGCACCGCCGCTCCGCCCATCCCCGATGGCATACAGATACAGGGAGCAGCCGATCAGCGCGGCCCCGAGGATCCCGGCGCTGGTCCCCAGCCACGGTTTCGCCCACAGCCGGGCCCCCCAGCCGGACGCGCGCCGCCGGCTGCTCATGCGGACCCCCACCCGCTCCGCCGCCCGCTCTCGCGCCCGCCGCTCCGGCCGCACACGGCCGTCGGCTGCCGAGCGGAACACGAAGCCGTGGTCACCGCGTCCGGAATCTGTACGCCGAGAAGATAGCTGCCCCACACCAGGTACGACGAGTCCGGACCCGCCCGGGTTGCAATCCCACGCCCTACTCCGAGACCAGAACCGCAGGTTGTCCGGGACGTCGTTACGGTTTCGTTGCAAATCCCCGCGCTACCCCGGAAGACCTGGCTCCCCCAGCACCTGAAAGGTCATCCCGACAACACACGTTCATATCAACGTCGACCGGACATATCCCCCACCGAAGACCTTCAGATCACGAGAACGAGGAAACAAGCGGTCGTTATGGCAGCCGTTTACGTACTCATTCTCATGATCGAATATTCTCGCGGCCGAGAACCGTACGGTGGATGAGAGCTGGGCTGCTGGGCCGGGCAGCACGAGAAGCCGAGCGTGCCGCCGCGGCCCTGACGGCTGACGGCTGAGCCGCCCGAGCGACCAACGGCCGAACCCTGCGGCTATCGACCGCCGAAGAGACCGCCGCGACCGCCCTGGTTGCCGAACAGGCCGCCGAGCGCTCCGCCGAGGCCACCGTCGCCGTGCCCTCCGTGCCCTCCGTGCCCCGGTGGGCCGCCGCGGTGGCCCTGGAGCTGGTTGCCGGCGAAACCGGCTTCGCCGAGCCCGAAGTGCCCGGCGAGGCCGGCGTTGGCGAGCGCGTTGTACGGCGGCAGCAGCTCGCAGGGCTGGACGATGACGTACCCGTCCCCGGAGAACTGCATCTGCCAGCTCTCCCCGGTGTTGCCGCGCGGCCGCCACACCGAGGACGAGGTGACCGCCGCCTGCATCGACACCTGCAGGCTCGACGACCAGCCGACCACCGCGTCGGCGTCCGCGAAGTAGTAGTTCTGCGGGGTGACGTGCATGACCAGCGGGGCGCCCGACGTCACGACCGCGACCTTGCCGTTGCCGGAGAGCTCCACCTGGTAGCTGCCGGCCCCGGCGATCGACACCTGGGAGTCGATGCGGACGACGTCCCAGTGCAGGCCGGCGTCGAAGGCGAGGACGTTCTTGCCGTCCACTGACAGCCCGTCCCCGCGCAGGTCGAGAATGTGCACGTCCTGCGCCTGGTAGGCGAGGAAGACCGTGCCGCCGCCGGAGACCTTCATCAGGTTCAGGCCCTCGCCGCCCTGGAACAGCGACCGGAACTGACGGCCCCAGCCCTCCCAGTGGGCGTCGAAGGTGGCCCCGCCCTGGTAGGCGACCATGGCGCCCTTGCGGGCGTAGAACTCCCGCATCCCCTCGGCGCCGAGGGTCGCCTTGAGCATCTTGCCGTTCTGCAGGGTGAAACGCTCCTGGGACTGCACCTCGGGGTTGCCGAGCAGGCTGCCGCGGATGCCGCCCGCCGGGCCGCCGGGCGGGCCTGGTGGAGCGGGTGGGACGCCCGGCCCACCCGGGTAGCCGCCCGGTGCCCCGCCAGGAGGCGGATACCCGGCCGGTGGGTATCCCGGCGGCTGGCCGCCGGCTGGCGGGTAGCCGGGCTGGCCGGGTGGCTGCGGGTAGCCGCCCGGCTGACCGGGCGGAGGCGGATATCCACCGGGAGGATATCCACCGGAAGCTGCGCCGCCGGGGTAGCCGCCCGCGGGCGGACCGCCGAATCCACCGTGGCTCATCATCGAATCCTCTCACCCAGGCGTGCCGCGCAGTAGGCCGGACGCCGCGTCACCGGCAGCTCCCGCCCGTGCGCGGCCGGCACGTCACACGCGGCCCCCGGAGCGGCCCCGCGCACCGTCCGCACCAGCCGTGGCACCCGCATCACTCACATCACCCGCGTCAGCCGCGTCAGCCGCGTCAGCCGCGTCAGCCGCGTCAGCCGCGTACCGAGAAGTTCGGCCGCTCGTCCTCGCTGGGCTGGACCACGACGAAGCCCTGGCCGGAGAAGCCGAGCTGGAACGCCTCACCGGAGCCGCGGCCGATCAGTCCGCCGAGGCGGACCGTCCGCCGCGGCTGGACCTGCAGGCCGTCGGTGAAGGCGACGAGCGCGTCGGTGTCGACGAACGTCTGCGCCTCCCGGGTGTCCAGCACGACCGGGCTGCCCTTCGCGGTCATCGCCACCCAGCCGTGGCCGCGGATGACCACGTTGAACATGCCCATGCCGGAGAGCATGCTGACCCCGCGGACACGTTCGATCCCCCACTGCAGGCTGGCGTCGAAGGCGAGGATGTTCTTGCCGTTGACGGACAGGCCCTCGCCGGCCAGCTGGGCGACGATGACCTCCTTGCCGTAGTCGGCCAGGTAGAGCAGGCCCTGACCGGTCGCGGTCATCAGCGGCACGCCCTCGCCGGTCGCCCACGAGGAGGCGATGCGGCCGAGCTGCGGGGGCTGCGGGTTGAAGTCGATCAGTCCCTCATAGGCGATCATGGATCCGGTCCGGGCGAACAGGTCCTGCCCGGGCTGCATGACCACTTTAACGATCTTGGAACCGTGCCTGCTCATCCGGTCCATGATCTGCGTCTGCCCGAAATGATCCATCAGTGTTCCGTACACGGCCGCCTCCTTTCCACGGTCAGAGAGCCGTCGAAGCCGCGGCGGAGAACATGCTCGCGCGCTTTTTCGGCCCGGGCCAGAACGTCACACACGGCAGCTGGACCTCTAGACCTCGTACGGCTGGACGACCACGAAATGCCCCTGGAAACCCATGAACTGCAGGGCCAGGGACTCGCCGCTGCTGCCGGAGTAGATCTGCCGGGAGATGCGCACCTGGGTCGACACGCTCACCCGCATCCCGGACGTCCAGGCGACCAGGGCGTTGATGTCGGCGAACGTCGGCCCGGCGACGGTCAGCGTCATCGGCGTCCCCTTGGTCATCACCACGATCGTCCCCTGCCCGGACACCTCGAAGTGGAAGAAGCCGCCCCCGGGGATGCCGGGGCTCTCGATACGCCTGACCTCGGTGCGCAGGGAGCTGTCGAACGCCAGGATGTTCCGCGCGTTGACGCACAGCGACTGGCCGTTGAGCTCGACGATGTGCAGGTCGCTGGCGTCCTGGGCGAGGAAGACCTCGCCGCGGCCCTTGCAGGTCATGAGTTTCAGGCCCTGCCCGGTGAGCTTGTTCTCTATCAGCCCGCGCAGGCCGGAGCTCTTGTAGTCGAAGTCGATGTCGCCCTGGTAGGCGACCATCGACCCGCGCAGGGCGAGGACCTCCGGCCCCTGGCCGAGGGTGGCCCGGACCAGCTTGCCGTTCTGCTGCGTCCAGCGGCCGGCCGCGGGGACCTCCCGGTAGGGGCTCAGGCTGTTCAGCGCACCCGGCGCCACCGGCTGGATCTGGGACGGCAGGATCTCGGTCGGCCCGAACCCGCCGGGCGTCGGCTGGGGCGGGACGCCGCCGGCGCCCCCGGCCGGACCGTACCCGGCGGGCTGCGCATGGCCCGGCGCCGGCTGCCCGTAGCCCGGCCCGGCG
>NZ_CAKKTM010000328.1 GCF_920888515.1 Protofrankia sp. CiP1_Cm_nod1
GGCTTGGCGTAGTTCGCGGCGGGTGCCCCGAATCCGGGGGCGGGCGAGGACGGAGGCGGAGCCGCGGGCGGGGGTGCCGCCTGGGTGCGGGTGGCGCCGGCCGGCGGGCCGAACCCACTGGGCGCTGCCGGCGCGGCCGGCGGTGGCGGCGGTGGTGTGTCGTCCTCCACATCGCCGCCGAACGAGCGGATCAGCTCGGCGAGCCCGCCGGCGAAGCCCTGCCCGACCGCGGCGACCCGCCAGACACCCTTCCGGTAGAGATCACCGATGATGATGGCGCGCTCGCTGGTGAAGTCCGCCCCGGTGAAGGCGTAGCGCAGCACCTCGGCGCCGCCGACGACGATCCGGAAGTAGCCGGCGGCCAGCTGGGACGCCGAGCCCGCGCCGTCGATCGCCGCGCAGAACGACAGCTTGTGGATGCCCGCCGGCACCTTGTCCAGCGTCACCCGGAACGACTGGGTGTCACCGGCCTGCTCGCCCAGGAGCTGGACCGACCCCTCCGGGGACGCCGGCTGGTTGAAGAAGATGAAGTAGCGATCGTCGGAGAGCCGGTCGTTCGCGTCCAGGCCGAAGCAGGAGACGTCCCAGGCGAGACCGGGCGCGGTCAGCGCGATCCCGATGTAGAGGTCGGTGCCCGGGGTGACCGCGGACAGCTGGCTCTTCTGCCCCCGGTTGAACTGTTGGACCACCGCGCTCCCCTTCAGCGTCGACCTGTCGGTCTGCCTCGACGCCGGGCATCCGGAACGGACGCGGACCGCACGAAACCGGACTACCCGGGTGCTCGCTTCGCCGGAGGCGTCTAGAAAACTAGCAGCCCGGCCAGGATCTCTTCGACGGCCCACAGCGGTCCGGACCCTGTCAGCCGACGGACACAGCAGGCCAGTGACCCGCGCTTCGGGCAGCCGGCCGGCGGGCGGGGCCCGGCCCGGCGCCACTCGGTCGTGTACCGACGCGACCGGGTCGTGTACCGACGCGACCGGGTCGCGCACCGGCGCCGGACGGCGTTCACTGGAGTCATGCGGTATGTCGACGGAGTAGCGACAAAGAAGAAGATCTCCGTGATCGGGCTGGGGACCTGGCAGTTCGGTTCCCGTGAGTGGGGCTACGGCGCGGCCTACGCCGGCAGTGAGGCGCCGGCGATCGTCCGGCGGGCGCTCGAGCTCGGGGTGACCTTCTTCGACACGGCCGAGCTGTACGGCTTCGGGCGCAGCGAACGGATTCTCGGTTCCGCGCTGCGGGACGCCGGCGCGCTCGAGACGTCCTTCATCGCCACGAAGCTGTTCCCGGTGCTGCCGGTCGCGCCGGTCGTCGAGCAGCGCGCGGTGGCCAGCGCCAACCGGCTCGGCGTCCGGCAGATCGATCTCTACCAGGTGCACCAGCCCCACCCCGTGCTGCGCGACACCAGCGCCATGCGCGGCATGGCGGCGCTGCAACGGGTCGGCCTCGTCGACGCGGTCGGCGTCAGCAACTACCCGCTGGAGCGCTGGCAGGCGGCCGAGGAGGCGCTCGGCGCACCGGTGCTGTCCAACCAGGTGCAGTTCAGCCTGCTGCACCCGCAGCCCGAGCGGGAGCTGGTGCCGCACGCGGTGAAGAACGACCGGCTGATCATCGCCTACAGCCCGCTCGCGATGGGCGTGCTCTCCGGCCGCTACAGCCGGGAACGCCGTCCGACGTCGTTGGCGCGTACGTCGCATCCGCTGTTCCTGCCGGAGAACCTGGACGCGGCCCGGCCGGTGCTCAACGTCCTGCGTGACGTCGCCGCGGCGCACGACGCGAGCCCGGCGCAGATCGCGCTGGCCTGGGTGCTCCGGCACCCGAACGTGGTCGCGATCCCCGGGGCTTCCAGCGTCGCCCAGCTGGAGAGCAACGTCGCCGCCGCCGACATCGAGCTGACCGACGAGGAGTACGGCGCGCTGAAGAACGCCTCCGACACGTTCACCCCGACCGGCGGCCGGCGGGCCCGGGTCACCGCCATCCTGCGCGGCGGGCTGCGCCGGCGCTGACCGCCCCGGCCGGCCGTGGCCCCGGCGGGCGG
>NZ_CAKKTM010000329.1 GCF_920888515.1 Protofrankia sp. CiP1_Cm_nod1
GCGCCGTGGTCAGCCGGGGCCCGGGGCGGATATGACGTGGAACGGTGGGCACACCGCCGAGGAGTGGTGCGCGGCGGCTTCCAGCGCGAGCTGCACCCGGTCCTCCGGGGCGAGATGCCCGCTGCCGTGCAGGGAGCCCAGGGCGAACTCCTCCCCGCAGCCCACGGCGTCGTACAGGTCGATGCTGCGGCCGATCTGGAAGTCGGAGTCGATGCGGTACAGCCGGCCACGGATACCGGCCAGGAACACCCCGCCGGCCTCGGATCCCGACTCGGTGCGCGTGTAGCCGCCCTCGCGCAGACAGTCACGCACCGCGGAGATGAAGTCGGTGGCCATGAACCGGTCGATGTCCCATGTCTGGGGGGCGGGTGGGACCAGGCTGTACCTCAGGAGCTGGCCCATCCGGAACGACGAGGTGAAACCCATGACGAACTCGCCGTTACGGAACACCTTGGTGTCAGCGCGGACGGTGATGGAGTAGCCGGCTACCCCGGCGCTGTCACCACCGATGATCACCCTGCCGTCATGCTCAAGACCGACGATGCAGGTCACAAGAGCGCATCTTATCCCCTGGATGCACGCCATGTCCGACAAGTACGCATGGATCGGGTCGCTTTCACAGTAGAGTCCGATTAGTTACAAAATGTTATAAAATAGTAGATTGTGCTACGGCCAGTGATACAGTAGGTTGCCGTCACGACTGGTTGTCGTCACAGCCGGCTCTCGCCGCGGCTCCTGCTACGTCTGCCGCGCCTGCTACGTCGACGGGTCGGACGGGACCGCGGGGACGGCGGGGACCACGGGGACCACGGGGACGGTGCCGACGCGGTGCGCCCCGGTGTAGACGTTCATGGAATCCCCGCGGACGAAGCCGATCAGCGTCATACCGGCGTCCGCGGCCAGCTCGACCGCCAGCGACGACGGCGCCGACACCGCGACCAGCGCCGGAATCCCGGCCAGCAGGGCCTTCTGGACCAGCTCGAACGACGCCCGGCCGCTGACCACCAGCACCCGCCCGCGCAACGGCAGCGCGCCCTCGCGCACCGCGTGACCGACGGCCTTGTCCACCGCGTTGTGCCGGCCGACGTCCTCCCGGACCACGAGCAGGTTCCCGGCGGCGTCGGCGATCCCGGCGGCGTGCAGCCCACCGGTGCTGGCGAAGACCTTCTGCGCGGCGCGCAGCCGCTCCGGCAGGGCCAGCACCACCCGCGGGCACAGCACCAGCGGGTCGTCCTCGACGGTGAACCGGCCGCGCAGCCGCACCCCTTCGATGCTGGCCCGCCCGCACAGCCCGCAGGAGCTGCTGGTGTAGAAGGCCCGTCGCAGGCTGGCGTCGGGCGGGGGAACCGTCGGGGCGAGGGCGATGTCCAGGACGTTGTAGGTCTGCTGGTGGGCCTGCCCGTCCTGCTCGTCGGTGCCGGCGCAGTAGCGCATGCCCAGCACGTCCGAGCCGGCGCCGATGATCCCCTCACCGGTCAGGAAGCCGAAGGCGAGGTCGACGTCGTGCCCGGGCGTCCGCATGGTGACGACGAGCGGCCTTCCCGCCACGCGCAGTTCCAGCGGCTCCTCGCCGGCGATGCTGTCGGGGCGTGCCGTCCGCCCGCCGTCGGCGCGGATGCGCAGCACCTGCCGACGTACCGTCACCCGTCCCACGGCATCCACCCTGCCGTACCCGGCCGACGGCGGCCAGCGTGCCTCGACGGCGGTACGGCCCGTCCGCCATGTGACGTAAAGCTGTATGACGCGAGACGGTCGCGGGTCGCGGTAATCCGTGTGTGAGAGCGTAGGGGCGCCCGGCAACGATGTCCGATGGACGCTCGATGGTGTCCGGTACCGGCTGGGACGCGCGCCGCCGGACGCCGCGACGGGCATCACGGGCACGACACGCGTGGCGACAGGCACGACAGGCACGACAGATACAGCGGATACGACAGCCATGACCGACATGGAGGGTGAGCGGAGCACGTGGGCATGAAGCGGATGATGGCGCGGCTGGGAGTGGGCAACGCCGACGTCGAAACGGTCCTGGACCGCTCCGAGGTCCTGCCCGGCGGTCTGGTCACCGGGACGGTGACCATCAGGGGCGGCAAGGTCGACCAGGCGGTCAACGAGATACGGGTCGCCCTCGAGGCCACCGTCGAGGTCGAGACCGACGACTCCACCTGGTACGAGAACGTCAGCTTCGGCACCCGCGGCATCGGCGGGAAGTTCACCATCGCCGCCAACCAGGAGACCAGCGGGCGCTTCGAGCTGCCGGTCCCCTGGCAGACCCCCATCACCGACGTGGGCGGCTGGCACCTGCGCGGCATGAGGATCGGCGTGAAGACCACGGTGGACATCCCGGGCGCGGTCGACCCCGGCGACCTCGACCCGGTGAGCGTGCACCCGCTGCCCGTCCAGGAGGCGGTCCTCGCCGCGCTCGGCGACCTCGGTTTCCGGTTCCATTCCGCGGACGTGGAGAAAGGCCGGCTGGCCGGCTCCGACCTGCCCTTCTACCAGGAGATCGAGCTGCATCCGGGCGGGGAGTACGCCCGTCGCGTCAAGGAGCTGGAAGTGACCTTCCTGGTCGACGCCGCCGGCGTGGACGTGGTGCTGGAGGCCGACCGGCGTGGCGGGCTGCTGCGTGCCGGCGGGGACGCGCTCAGCCGGCTGCGGGTCGGCCATCACGACACCGACCGGCGCCATCTCGCCGGTCTGCTGCACGAGCAGCTCCAGCATCTCGGCGCCCACCGCGGCTGGTTCTAGGCCGTCCGGGACGTCTGTGCGGTGGCGCTCCTGTCGAGTACGCGGTGACGTCCCCGGTGCGCCGCCGGGAGCCTGCCCGGGCGCGGCGGAGCGCGCGGCTCCCGCCCCGGGCGTGGTCCGCCCTCCGTGAGACACCGGCGGCCGATGCCGTCGGGGACGCCGCCGAAGACGCCGTCGAGGACGCCGCCGGGCCGTCCGCCCGCTGGCACGCCGCCGGCAGCGCCTGGTGCCGGCGGCAGGCCCGGCTGGCCCGCCGGCATCCGCTGTTCACCGCGATGCTGGTGGCGGCGGTCATCGTACGCCTGACGGCGGTCGTCGGCTACGCGCCCGCCCTGTGGTTCAACGACAGCTTCGAGTACCTCGGGGTGGCGCTGCGGCCGCAGCCGTACGAGGTGCGGCCGTCGGGCTACAGCTTCTTCCTGATGCTGCTGGAGCCGCTCCACAGCTTCCGGCTCGTCGTCGTCGTCCAGCATCTGCTGGGCCTGGCCGTCGCCGTCATGATCTACATGCTGCTGCGCCGGCACGGGACGGCCGGCTGGCTGGCCGCTCTCGCCACCGGCCCGCAGCTCTTCGACGGGTACCAGGTCCAGATCGAGCACATGGTGATGGCCGAGACGCTGTTCACCGTCCTGACGGTGGCGGCCGTGACGGCCCTGCTGTGGTGGCGCCGGCCGACCACGGCCGCCGCCCTGGTCGCGGGCGGGCTGCTGGCGGGGGCGTCCCTGACCCGCACGGTCGGCCTGCCACTGGCGCTGGTGGCGGGCGGCTGGCTGCTGGCCCGCCGCCCGGGCCGGCGGCCGGTGCTCGCCTTCTGCCTGGCGCTGCTCGTCCCCCTGGGCTGCTACGGCGCCTGGTTCCAGGTAACGCACGGCCGGGCCGGCATCGTCGGCAGCGACGGGGTCTTCCTCTATTCCCGGACGACGTCGTTCGTGGACTGTGCCGGCACGCACCCGCCGGCCGACCTGGCGGTCCTCTGCCCGCGGGAGCCGCTCGGGGAGCGCCAGCCGCCGTCGAACTACATCTGGCACACCGGCACCCCGCTGGACGGCATTCCCGGCGAGCTTTCCAGCCCGGCGGGCCGGGTTTTCAGCCCGGCGAAGGAATCGCTGGCCGGCAGGTTCGCCCGCCGGGCGATCGTGACACAGCCGCTGGACTACGCCGGTATCGTGGCAAGGGATTTCTCCCGGACGTTCGGGCCGCGGCTGACCGACTACCCCAATGCAGGCATGGTGCGTCCCTTCCTGTTCCACGTCCCACCCGACCCGGTCCCCGACCGGACGTACATTCCCGGTGGCAGCGCTCCCGAGGACGTCCGCGCCTACGAGCACGGTGACGGCGCGCACCGCCTGCGCCAGCCGTTCGCCAGCTGGCTGGCGGGCTACCAGCTCCGGGTGGCCGTTCCCGGGCCGGTGCTGGGCCTGCTGCTGCTCGGCGCCGTCCTCGGCACCGGGCTGGCGGGCCGGTACCGTCCGCATCTGCGCGCGCCGCTGGCCCTGACCACCGCCGTCGCGGTGACGCTGCTGGTCGTACCGCCGGCGACCGCCGGTTTCGACCACCGTTACGTCCTGCCGGCGCTCGCGTTCCTGGGTGCCGCGGCGGCGCTGGGCTGCCGGGTCCTCGCCACCGGGCTCGCCCGGCTGACGGCACGTGACGGCGGGGCGGGCCCGTGCCATTAGTCGATCTTTCCCGGGTGGCCGCGGCGCTGCCCGCCTACACGTTGGGCGCGGAACTCGGCAGCGGCGGGCACGGCCTAGTCCTCGCCGGGCACCACCAGGGCCTCGGCCGGGACGTGGCCATCAAGGTCCTGCCCGCGACGGCGGACCCCGGCCTGCCCACCACCTTCGCGACCGAGGCCCGGCTGCTGGCCGGGCTCGACCACCCGCACATCGTCCGGATCTACGACTATGTCGAGCGCGACGGCCTGTGCCTGATCATCATGGAGCTGCTCGCCGGGGGGACGCTGACCCGCCGGCGCCGCGCGCTGTCCGCCGAGGACGCCTGCGCGGCGGGGCTGGCCATCGCCGAGGCGCTGGAGTGCGCCCACACCAGGAGCGTGCTGCATCGCGACATCAAGCCCGACAACGTGCTGTTCTCGGGCAACGGCCTGCTGAAGGTCACCGACTTCAGCATCGCGAAGATCTTCAATGCCACGACGGTCGCCACCAACACGATCATCGGCACACCAAGGTACATGGCGCCCGAGCAGCTGGGCGGCGACCGCCTGAGCCCGGCCACCGACCTGTACGCGCTCGGGATCGTCCTCTACGAGATGCTCGCCGACGCCCCGCCGTTCGGTCCCGACCTGTCCCTGATGGCGCTGATCCGGCAGAAGACCGCCGACCGTCCCACACCGCCGCCCGCCGGCGTCCCCGAGCCCGTGGCCGAGACCCTCATGCGTGCCCTCCAGCGGGAGCCTGCGCTGCGGCATCCCAGCGCCCGGGCCTTCGCCCTCGACCTCGCCCGCGCCGCCGCCCTCGCGTACGGCCCGCGCTGGACCAGCCGCTGCGAGATCGGCCTGCACGTCGCCGACGACGTCCGGGAGGCCGCGCGGTACCCGGCCGGGGCGGGCGGGCTGCCCGGCGGGCTCGCCACCAACCGGGCCACCGCCGCGCCACCCGGCCAGCCGACACCACCCAGCCAGCCGACGCCACTCGGCCAGCCGACACCGCCTCGGCTACCGACCGGCCCGCCGGCGCAGGGCAGGCTGCCGGTGGCGGTCCCGGCGGGCATCGGCCGCGACGCCGACCAGCGGGCCCCGCGGGACCGCGACGCCGACCGGTGGGCCGGCCGGGGTC
>NZ_CAKKTM010000330.1 GCF_920888515.1 Protofrankia sp. CiP1_Cm_nod1
AGCCCGTGCCGGCCGCCCCGCCGCCGGCGGTGGACGGCACCCGCCGCCGGCGGCGTCGCCGGATCGCCGCCGCCGTCGTCGTGGCCGTGGCCGTCCCGGTGGCCGCCATCGTGGTCACCGTTCTGCTGATCAGCCGGCCGCCGCGACCAGACGTGATCATAACGGTGGCCGGCACCGGCGCCACGGGCTTCTCCGGCGACAACGGGCCGGCCACCGCGGCCGACCTGAGCAGGCCGGACGACCCGCTGGTGGACAGCACCGGTGCCGTCTACTTCACCGACACCGGCAACAACCGTATCCGCCGCATCGGCACCGACGGCGTCATCACCACCATCGCCGGCACCGGCACGTACGGCTACTCCGGCGACAACGGGCCCGCCGCCCAGGCCTACTTCGCCACGCCCACGGACGTGGCCCGGGACCGGGCCGGCAACCTCTACATCGCCGACACCGACAACAACCGTATCCGCCGCATCAACGTCGTCGGAACCGTCACCACCGTCGCCGGCACCGGCGTCGCGGGCTTCTCCGGCGACAACGGGCCGGCCAGCGCGGCCCAGCTGGCGAAACCGACCAGCGTGCTGGTGGACGCCGACGGCAACCTCTACATCGCCGACAGCGGCAACAACCGCATCCGCCGCATCGGCACCAACGACGTCATCACCACCGTCGCCGGCACCGGCGCACCCGGCTACTCCGGCGACGGCGGGCCGGCCACCGCGGCCCGGCTGGCCGGGCCCGGCGGCCTGGCGGCGGACACCGCCGGCAACCTCTACATCGCTGACAACGCCAACAACCGCGTCCGCCGCGTCAGCTCCGACGGCGTCATCACCACCATCGCCGGCACCGGCGTCGCGGGCTTCTCCGGCGACAACGGGCCGGCCACCGCGGCCCACCTGGCGAACCCGGGCAGTGTCGCGGTTGCCGGCGACGGGCGCCTCTACATCGCCGACACCGACAACAACCGGGTGCGCCGCATCGGCACCGACGGTGTCATCACCACCGTCGCCGGTATCGGCGCACCCGGCTACTCCGGCGACAACGGGCCGGCCACCGCGGCCCGCCTGTGCGATCCCAACGGCCTGGGGCTGGACGTGACCGAACGTTTCCTCTACATCACCGACAACTGCAACGACCGAATCCGCCGGGTGACGGCGACCGGTTAGAACCCCGGCTGGCCAGCACGGCTGCCATCCGTGAACACCCATCCGGAACCCGCGTCGGGCGTGTGTGTACGCCGCGTGTTTTCCGGTCCGGCGGGCGGCGGCGACGCGCGTGCCGCGATCTTTTTCCGACAGCCGACGGCTGTTATGCAGAGCGTCATTCATCTAGCCCGTCACTTGTACGGGCCGTCGCCTACGTGGCACATCACCCGTGCAGCTACGCACGGCTATGTGACCGGCGTCTCAGTATCCCGTACTCGGGGACGCTTCGCCGTGGGCGGCAGCCGTATTCTCCCGGAGCGTGTCCTCCTTCACCGAATCCGGTCCCGCCGGTCGTCGGACCACTGATTTCGTCCAGGTGCACGACGGCGCGTTCCGGCTCGCCGGCAGACGCTTCCGCTTCTGCGGCACCAACAACTACTACCTGCACTACAAAAGCCAACGGATGGCTGACAGCGTCCTGGCCGACGCCGCCGCGCTCGGCCTGCGGGTGGTCCGTTGCTGGGGCTTCCTCGACGGAACTCCGGCGGACGGCGTGGTACTGCAACCGGAGCCGTTCCGCTACGACGAGGACGGTTTCGAGCCGCTGGACCACGCGGTCTTCCGGGCCGGGCAGCTCGGGCTGCGGCTGGTGATCGCCCTGACGAACAACTGGCGCGACTTCGGGGGAATTCCCCAGTACGCCACGTGGTTCTCCGCCGGACACGACGACTTCTTCCGCCACCGCGCCATGAAGGAGTGCTACCGGGCCTGGGTGGCGCACGTGACCGGCCGGCGGAACCGGTACACGGGCGTCCCGTACAACCACGAACCGGCGGTGATGGCCTGGGAGCTGGCCAATGAGCCCCGCTGCCCGTCCGACCCGTCCGGGGACACCCTGACCGCCTGGGCCGACGAAATGAGCCGGTATGTCCGTAAACTGGCGCCCCGCCAGCTGGTCGCGGTCGGCGACGAAGGCTTCCACGGCCGTGCCGGCACGGCCGACTACCCGTCCTCCAACCAGGAGGGAGTGGTCTGGCACCGGCTCCTCGAGCTGCCCGCGATCGATTACGGGACATTTCATCTGCACCCCCAGCAATGGGGCGAAAAATCGCCGGGCTGGGGTGTCCGCTGGATTCACGACCACTTCCGGGAGGCCGCCGCGGCGGGCGTACCGGCGGTGCTGGAGGAATTCTCCTGGCGGGACGGCGGAACCGCCCGCGACACGGTCTACGCGGCCTGGACGGCCGCGGTCGAGGAAGCTGACGGTGACGGTGACCAGTTCTGGCTTCTCACCGGACGCGATGACGACGGCTCCCACTACCCCGACTACGACGGCCGCCGCGTGATCCACCCGTCGGCCACCGCCGCGCTTCTCGCCGGGCATGCCGAGCGAATGTCCCGTCCCGGCCGGGAGCTCCCGTCCCGGCCGGCGTAGCGTTCACCGCTCCGGGGCGGAACCCGGCCGGGCCGGGAATCCGGCCTCACGGCGGGACCGGTCACAGCCCGCTTGCAGGCCCCAGCCGCCTACGACGGCCGCCGTGCCGGCCCATGACGGCCCGCACCGGCCCAACGGCGCACCGGCCCATAGCGGTCGCACCGGCCTGGCGCAGGCCTGCGCCAGGCCGCGTCGGCCCAGGCCCGGGCGGGTCGCGCCGGCGCCTGGCCGGGCACCAGCGCCGACAACGGAATCACCACGAGGCACCACCGCCTACCCGCGCTGATACACACCGCGGGACCGCCGGTAAGCTACGGCGGCCGTCGTATCGCCGACGGTATACACCCGCTCCGGTCCGGCTGGCGTATTGTTTCGAGGACCGTGATCAGACTCCTGTGGGGGGAGCCGCGTGACCACGTCCGAACATCTCATACGTCGGGAATCCCTGGAGTGGGCCAACTCCGTCGCGCACGACACGATGCCGTTGACCGAATCCCGGGAACGGTCGGTATGGCGGCCCGGTTTCAGTTCGTTTCTGATCGGCTTCACGGTGTTCGGTGTCTTCGGATGGTGGGCCTGGGCCCGCGACCCCGATTTCGGCTTCATGGGCTGGATAGCGGCCGTGGTCTGGACGTTACCCATCGTAAACACCACCATCGGTATGTACGGAAGCGTGCGCACGGCCGTCCGGCTGCGCCGCGAGCGCAAACTACCGGTCACCGCGGCAATCGTGCGCGACCCACTGATCGTGGTCGTCCCGACGGTGGGGCGTCACGACACCTACCCCGCCCTCGAGCGGGTCGTCCGCTCCTTCTGCCGGTACCTGCCGGACTACTTCCCCCACCTGCGGGTGGACGTGGTCGTCGAGGAGGGCTGCGCCGCCCACGACCGGATCGCCGCGCTGGCGGCGACGGACCGCCTGATCCGCGTGGTGACCGTGCCCCGCGGCTACCGCACCCCGAACGGCACCCGGTTCAAGGCCCGCGCGAACCACTACGCCCACGAGCTGCGTTGCGCCGAGGGCGAGGCCAGGGAGGACGTGTGGGTGCTGCACATGGACGACGACACCGGCGTCAGCTCCGACACCGCCGAGGCCATGGCCCGTTTCCTCAACGCCCAGTGGCTGGCCGGGCAGAACGCCCGCCACCTCGCCCAGGGGGTGCTGAGCTACCCGCGGGAACACGCGGTGAACAGGCTGACCTGGCTGGCCGACGCGGTCCGCCCGAGCTGCGACATCAGCCTGTTCGCGGCCACCACCGGCCGCGGCGTGCCCCGCGCCGGGCTGCACGGGGAGCTGCTGCTGGTCCGGGCGTCGGTGGAGGCGGCCACCGGCTGGGACTTC
The DNA here is from genome assembly GCF_920888515.1 of Protofrankia sp. CiP1_Cm_nod1. Lineage (GTDB taxonomy): Bacteria > Actinomycetota > Actinomycetes > Frankiales > Frankiaceae > Protofrankia. The sequence continues at coordinate 3,923 of NZ_CAKKTM010000330.1, forward strand.
GGGCCGCAGGCCATCGTCGAGGACGCCCAGTTCGCGCTGGTCTTCTGCGGCCGTCACCCCGGCGGCAGCGACTGGTTCCCCGGCCGCTCCTACGGCGCCTCCCCGGCCACCGTGGCCGACTTCATCCGGCAGCGGGAGCGCTGGTCCTGGGGGCTGTTCCGGCTGGCGTTCGACCGCGGCATCCCACTGCGCCACCGGCTGCTGCTGATGCACAACGTGCTGGTCTGGGCGTGCGGGCCGATCCAGCACCTGGGGCTGATCCTCCTGGTCGGCTCGTTGCTCGGGGACACCGACACCACCCCGGCCAGCGTCCTGCTGCTGCCCGTCTGGGCGGCCAACATGGCCTACAGCATCTGGCTCTACTGGGAAGGCCTGAAGATCAACGTATCGGCCTCGGCGGACTCGCGGCGCCGCTGGTGGGAGCCGCCCTGCCTGCTGCTGCTGATCCCGTTCTTCTCCCTGCTGGAGGCAATCGCGGTGTTCCGGGGGCTGGTCCGCTTCCTGCGGGGCGGCGAGTCCACCTTCAACGTGATCGCGAAACCGATGTGATCAGAATGGGCACGGCCGGCGCGACGCTGGCCGCCGTATTTGTCATGCTCACCGCGAGCACGGGCTGCGCCGCCTCGCCCCAGGACCGCACCCCCGCCTTCCACCCGGCCGCGCCACCGCCGGCCATCGCGACAGCCGGCCCGCGGGCGGATGCGGGGGCCGGCCTCGCGGTCGCCTACCCCTGGCAGCCCGGCCGGCCCGAGCTCGGCGTCCAGGTCTACTGGGACGACAATCCCGACGAGCCGGTCGAAACGGCCCGTGCCAAGGCCCGCCAGGTTGTCGACTACGTCGTCGGCCTGGAGGCCAACGCCCTGTGCGTCTCCTTCCCCTTCTTCACCGACACGGCCCGCTCCAACGCCGTCCACGGCGGCCGGACCACCCCCACGCCGGAGCGCCTCGGCATCCTCGTGGACGAGGCCAGACGCTCCGGCCTGCGCGTCACCCTGCGCCCGACGCTCGACGAGCGCACCCTGACCGCCGCCAACCCGTTGGACTGGCGCGGCACGATCAGGCCGGGTGACCGGGACGCCTGGTTCTCCTCCTACCGCCGCTTCCTCACGCCCTACCTGGTCCTTGCCGCGCGCACCGGCGTAGCCACCGTGGTGATCGGCACAGAGCTCAGCTCGCTGGAAGGCGACCCGCGCTGGACGGAGCTGGCCGGGTACGCCCGGACCCTGTTCCACGGCGAGACCGGGTACGCGTTCAACTGGGACACGTTCGTGCACACCACGGTGCGGCTGCCGGTGGACCGGACAGGGGTGGACGCCTACCCGGAGCTACAGCTGCCCGATGACGCCTCCGTGGCGGAGCTGGCCGCGGGCTGGCACTCCTGGCTGGACCGCCGGGCCCGCGGCCGGATGCCCAACCTGCTGCTGTACGAGGTGGGCGCTCCGGCGCAGGACGGCATCTACCGGCATCCGGCCAACCCGAACAACGGCGGCCCGGTCAACGAGCTCGTCCAGCAACGCTGGTTCGCCGCCGCCTGCCAGATGGCGCGGGAACGCTCCCTGGCCGGCCTGTACTGGTGGCGGGTGGACTTCCACGTCAATCCGGGCACCGTCGACCCGCTGCGGGACCGGCACGAGTCGTTCGCCGGCAGGGCCGCCGAACAGACGATCCGGGACTGCTTCTCGGGCTGGAGGGCGGTACGCTGAGCTCTTCCCCGTCACGTGCGGTCATCGGTGTGTCCGGTGTCGCGGTACTCGCGGTGATGTTGCAGAGTACCGGAGGATTCCGCGCGGAGCTGCTCGGGCCGGATCTTCTCCTCGCCGCCAGCGGCTACCTGACCACCCGCGTCCTGCTGGCCGCCTGCTCCCGGGCCACCGGAACGCGCGAACGGCACGGCCACGAACACGGCCACGAACACGGCCGCAGCCACGACCACGGTCACGGCCGTGCCGGCCCCGGCCTGGCCGGCGTCTACCGTGGCCATGTCAGGGAGCACGTCAAGCAGCGGCTCCCGCTGCTGCTGTTCACCCTCGTCGCCACCGTCGGGCTCGCCGTGCTGCTCAGCCCGCCCGGCCAGGCCCGGCAGCTCGGCCCACAGGCGGTCGCCGGCCTGGCGCACGTGGGGAACTGGTTCGACCTGGTGTCACGGAACTGGCTGGCCGGCGCCGGCGGCGACTGGTACGCCGACCGGCCCGCCCAGCTCGACCCGCTGGGCCTGCTGTGGCTGCTCGGCCTGGTCGAGCAGTTCGCCATCGCCGGTCCGCTGCTGCTGGTCGGCATCTGGTGGGCCTCCCGGCTGCTCGGCCGGCCGGGGCACACGGGCCGGACGGCCCGGACGGCGGGGCTGGCCGCGGCCGGCACCGTGCTGCTCGCCGCCGGCGCCTGCCTGGTCGGCCC
>NZ_CAKKTM010000331.1 GCF_920888515.1 Protofrankia sp. CiP1_Cm_nod1
GTGGTGGACGGCTCGCTGCCCGGCTGCGGGCTGTTCCCGGCACCACCGCCGGCGCCGCCGCGGGCCCACGTCAGCGCCGACGCCCAGCTGCCGGCATCGGCGCGGGCACCGGCGGTGCCGGCACGCGACTGCGCGCACTGGGACCGGTACTGGCGCTCCCAGATCGCCGCCAGCCGGCCCGGCGTCCTGCTGGTCGACCTGAGTGGGGACGCGGCGGCGCGGCTGGTGGGCAGCGCGGTCGTCTCCCCCTGCGACGTCGGCTACCGGCAGGTCTACCGGGAGCGGCTGGCCGCGGCCGCGCGCCTGTGGGAGCAGGAGGCTCCCGGCCGGCCGGTGCTGCTGGCCAACAGCCGCCGTGTCACCGGGGACACCGACCCGATGTCCAGCCGCTGCTACAACGCGCTGATCGCCGAGGCCGCCGGCCGGTACCCGCAGGTCCTGCCGCTCGACATCGACGCGGCGCTGTGCCAGGAGGACCGCTGCTGGACCCGTACCGCCTCCGGCGGCCCGTTCTACATCGACGCCGTCCACCTGAGCACCGCTGGCATGCACCAGCTCGCCCCGTGGCTGGAGACAACGATCAGCCGGGCGGCGCTGCCGGCCCCCACCAGCGTCGCCGGAGGCACGGCCCCGGTGCGCGCGGGCCGTTGACCAGGCACGACGACGACCACGCCCCCATGGACGACGACCACATCCAGGGAACGGACGGCTGCCACGCCCGGAGGAGCCATCACGGTCGGGGGCGATGTCGAGGGCGGAGGAGAAGAATCGTTCCAACGACGACCATCCGGGGAACGATCACCTGGACGACCGCCCGGGGCACGGCGTCCGGCGGCACGGTACTCAGTGGCACGCCGCCCCGCGATGCGGGGCGTAAAGGCACGCCGCCCCGCGATGCGGGGCGTAAAGGCACGTTGACGGCTGTGACGAACAGGTGGAGGCGGACGTGACGGGCACGAACAGCTCTTTCGAGAGCATGCGTGACGCCCTGACGCCGCGGGACCCGCGCACGATCGGCCCCTACCGCATCCTCGGCGTACTCGGCGGCGGCGGGATGGGCCGGGTGTACCTGGGCCAGTCACGCTCGGGGCTGCTGGTCGCGGTCAAGACGGTGCGGGCCGACATGGTGGAGGAGCCCGGCTTCCGGGAGCGTTTCGCCCGGGAGGCCGCCGCGGCCCGGCAGGTCAGCGGCGTGTACACGGCGTCACTGGTGGACGCCGACGCCGACGCCGCGATGCCGTGGCTGGCCATCGCCTACGTGCCCGCGCCGTCGCTGTCCTGGCTGGTCCGCCGGGCCGGCCCGCTGCCGGTCGACGCGGTGCTGTGGCTGGCGGCCGGGATCGCCGAGGCGCTGGAGTCCATCCACCGGGTGGGCCTGATCCACCGGGACCTCAAGCCGTCGAACGTGCTGGTGACCCGGGAGAACCCGAAGGTGATCGACTTCGGGCTGGTCCGGTCGTCGGTCGGCAGCGCGCAGCTCACCCAGGCTGTGATCGGGACGCCGCACTACATGTCCCCGGAGCAGGCCATGGACACCGCGTCGGTGACCCCGGCCACCGACGTGTACTCCCTCGGCGCCACCCTGCTGTACGCGGCGACCGGCCGCACCGCCTACCACGGCGACACACCGGTCAACGTGCTGGCCCAGCTGCTCTCCCGGCCACCGGACCTCTCCGCCCTCCCACCGGCGCTCACCGACCTGATCCGCCGCTGCATGCAGCGTGACCCGGCACGCCGGCCCACCCCGAACCGCCTGCTGGAGGAGATCGACAGACGCTGGCAGCAGGCGACCGGCTTCGGCGCGCAGCACTGGCTGCCACCCGCCGTCTACGACCTGGTGGACGCCTACGAGCGAGGGCACCGCCCGGACGCCCGGGACAGGCCCGCCGGCTCCTCCGGTCCGTCCGGCTCCTCCGGTCCGTCCGGCCCCGGCGGACAGCCAGCCGTCTCTGGCGGACAGCCATCTGCTCTCGACAGAAAGCCACCCCTTCCTGGTGGACGGTCACCCGGAGTACAAGCGGGAGCGGGACAGGCCCGGATGGGACAGGGCGAGACGGACCAGGCTCGGGACCGCCGGATACCGGCGGACGCGGCCGACCGGGACAGCGCGGCCCTGACCAGGACGCCGCCGGGGTCACCGGCGCGGCCCGGGCCGCCGCCCACCTCCCGGGAGCCGATCTCCAGCCCGCCGGGGCGGCACTCCCCCCCGCTCTCGCCGACACCGCCGTTACCGTGGGAGCCGTCCTCATCGGACGGCCGCGCCGGCCGGGCAGGTACCAGCGCCGGCCAGGAACACACAGGTCGCACCGGCTATGGATACGCGGGCCGTAGCGACTACGAACACGCGGATCGCACCGACCGTGGGTACACGGGTCGTACCGGCCACGCGGACCGGGAGCACACCGGTGACCGGCCTGCGCCCGCGCCTGTGCCTGCGCCTGTGCCTGCGCGGCCGCACCGGCGGGCCCTGCTGCGGGCGGGTGGCGCCATCGCCGTGGCCGCGGCGGCCGGGGCGGGCACGTGGGGGGCGGTGCGCCTGCTCGGTTCCGATGGCGCCGATGGCGCCGCCGGCCCACGGCCGTGGGTCTTCACCACCGGTGACGAGGTGTACTCCTCCCCCGCGGTCGAGGCGAGTGTGGTCTACATCGGCAGCAACGACCACCACCTGTACGCCATCGACGCGGTCACCGGCCGTGAACGCTGGCGGTACGCCACCGACGGGGCGGTCACGTCGTCCCCGGCGGTCGCCGGCGACACGGTCTACGTCGGCTGCAACGACGCCTACCTGCACGCGGTGGATGTCACGGACGGGCAGCCGCGTTGGCGCTTCCGCGCCGGGGCGGTGATGCACTCCTCTCCGACCGTGGTCGACGGGGTGGTCTATATCGGCTGCCGTGACCGCAACCTGTACGCGGTCCACACGGCCACGGGCCGCGAATTCTGGCGCTTCACCGGCGATGACTGGTTCAATTCGTCACCAACAGTAGTCAGCGGTGGGGTATATGTCGGCTGCCGCGACCGCAACATCTACGCGCTGGACGCGGCCACCGGCCGGAAACGCTGGCAGCGCACCACCGGCAGCAGCGTCGACTCCTCCCCCACCGTCTCCGGCGGCATGCTGTGGATCGGCGCCGACGACCACAACGTCTACGCGCTGAAGACCTCGGACGGCACCCCGACCTGGCAGTTCACCGCGGACAACGGCGTGGTCTCCACGCCCACGCTGGTGGACAAGGTGCTGTACGTGGGCAGCGACGACGGCAACCTGTACGCGCTGGACGCGGACACCGGCCGGACCCGCTGGCGGTTCCACACCGGCAACGGCATCCGTTCCTCGCCCACCGTGTCCGGCGATCTGGTCTACGTGGGCAGCCGGGACCGCTATGTGTACGCGGTGGACATCGTCACCGGCGAGCAACGATGGAAGTTCGCCACCCGGGCCCCGGTGGACGACTCCTCACCCGTGGTGGAGAACGGCCTGCTCTACGTCGGCAGCCTGGACCACAACGTCTACGCGCTGGACGCGGCCACCGGCGCCGGCCCGTGACCACGGATCCCGGTCGTGAAATTCCGGTCACGAGATCGTCCCCGACAACCCGGACACAGCGGGAACGAACGGGGTACCGTCAAGATAGTTGAACGCTCAACGGCATGCCGCCCGCACGGTGCCATCCGCACGGCGGCGTCCGGCCGAGCGCCCGACCGCAGACAGTGCCCGACCGTGCCAGGCGCTACCGGACAGCGCCCGGGCGCCGAACGGCCCGAGGAGGAGATCATGGGCATCCACCGCCTCAACCACGTCGTCCTCTATGTCCGTGACGTCGCGCGTACCACCGCCTTCTACACCGACGTCCTGGACTTCCGGGTGACGATGACGATCCCCGGCCGGGCCGCCTTCCTGCAGGCGCCGGACTCCACCAACGACCACGACATCGGCCTGTTCGAGCTCGGCGCGACCGCCGGCAGCTCGCCGGCCGGCCGGTCGGCCGTGGGCATGTACCACATCGCCTGGGAGGTCGGTACCCTCACCGACCTGGAGGATGCGGCCCGCCGGCTCGTCGCGGCGGGGGCGCTGGTCGGCTCGTCCGACCACGGCACCACCAAGAGCCTGTACGCCCACGACCCCGACGGCCTGGAGTTCGAGGTCGTCTGGGTGGTCCCCGCGCACCTGCTCGACGACGCCGCGGCCGTCGCGAACCGCGCCGGTACCCGGCCGCTGGACATCGCCAGGGAGAAGGCGCGCTACGGCGCGGGCACCCGCGGCGGCCTCGGGATCTCCGTCCCGCTCGGCGTCACGGTCTGACGCGAGGCTCGGACGCGGCGGGCCCGGGCCGGCCGGCCGGCCGGCCGTTCAGACGGTCCCGCCGCCTCGCCCCGAGACCGAGGCCGGGCCTGCGGCCGGTGGACGCGACGCACTCGCCGTGTTCACCGTGTCATCCGTAATACCCACCACATCCGCCGCATGCGCCACATCCGCCGCATGCGCCACATCCGCCGCATGCGCCACATCCGCCGCGTCCGCGGCCTGGCGGGTTTCGGTGAGGATGAGGTCGGCGACGTCGGTGAGGTGTCCGCGGCGGGTGAAGGCCCGCCGTTGCCGGGCCGCGGCGCTGCCCCGGCCGACGGCCTGGCCGGCGAGGTCGCGGACCAGCTCCCAGTCGCCGGCGTGCTCGAGCTCGGCGCGCACCTCGTCCACCAGCCGGTACAGCAGGTCCCCCGCCGGTACCGGTACCGCCGCGGCCACGTCGACGAGGTCACCCTCGATCCCGGACCGGGCCGCCCGCCAGGTGGCCGCCCGCAGCAGTTCCGTCCGCCGTGGCGGGACCGGCGCACCGGCCCCGACCGCCAGGGTGGCCCGGCGGACGAGCGCGCGGAACAGGCCGGCGACGAGGATGACGGTGTCGACGTCCGGGCACGCGTCGCAGACCCGCAGCTCAACGGTGGGCAGGTGCGCGGAGGGGCGGACGTCGAAGTAGACCATCCCCGGGTCGCTGATCACCCCGGATGTGATCAGATCCGTGACGGCCTGGTCGTATTCGGCCGCCGTGCGGAACGCCCCGGTGACGCCGGCGGTCGGCCACCGCTGCCAGACCAGGGTGCGCACGCTCGCGTAGCCGCTGTCCGTGCCCTGCCAGTACGGGGAGCTCGCCGACACCGCCAGCAGCACCGGCAGCCACGGCGCGACCCACGCGGCCACCGCGATCGCGAGATCGCGGTCGGCGACCTCGACGTGCACCTGCGCGCCGCAGATCGACTGCTCCCGGGCGAGGAGCTGGTAGTCGGCGAGCATCCGCTGGTAGCGCGGGTACCGGCTGATGCTGGGCGTGTCCCGGCCGGCCAGCGGGACGGTCCCCGCGGACGCGGGGCCGAGCCCGAGCGGTTCGCCGGCCGCCACCAGCTCGCGCCGCAGCTGGAGCAGGCTGCTGCGCAGGTCGGCCAGGTCGGTGCACGGGCGGCTGTTGGACTCCACCACCGACGCCAGCAGCTCGGCGGTGAAACACTCCTTCGCGAGGCGCTCGAGGATCGCCGGAGCCCGCGGCACAGGCCGCCGGGAGGCGAGGTCCAGGAGGTGGAACTCCTCCTCGACACCGACGGTGGCAATGTGCGCGTCGCCCATGGATGAAGACGCTACGACCATACGGTGTCCCGGGCAGCCCACGACCGGCTGGCCAGCACCCGCTGGCCGGTCAGCCAGCGGCCAGCCGGCCAGCCGGCCACCCGGTCAGCTGTCCACGAGGGTGGCGGTGGAGACGATGTTGCCCCGGGTCGCCCTGGAGTACGGGCACAGGGCGTGAGCCTGCTCGACGAGCGTGGCGGCCACGTCCCGGTCGACCTGCTCGATCTCGGCCTCGATCGCGACGGCGAGGGCGAACCCGTCGTCGTCCGGGCCGATCTCGACCCGGACGGTGACCGCCGACGCGGAGACATCGACCTTCGCCCGCCGGGCGACCGCCTTGAGCGCGCTGTGGAAACATGCGGCGTAACCGGTGGCGAACAACTGCTCCGGGTTGGTGCCGGGGCCGTCGTCGCCGCCGAGCCCCTTGGGCAGGGACAGGTTCAGGTCCACCCGCCCGTCGCTGGACGCCACCCGTCCCGCACGCCCGCCCCACGCGGTGGCCTCAGCCGTGTACAGAGCCGTCATCACGATCTCCTCAGGTGTGGATCCGATGGCCCGCGCGCGACGCGCACGATCTGGATCATCCGGGTGGAACACCGGCCGGCACCTTTTTCGTCCGGGTGACTCACGCAGCGCACCGATCCGCTCGGATCGCCACATGGTGTTCAGCGCCGCCAAACGATGACAAAAAGACTCTGAACGATTACTTTTAGTAAAGATTCGATGAACATCGATTACAAATAGTCATTACTTGTAGCCATGACAGCACCCCTTGCAGGTGACTGTGACCAGTAGTGTCACAATGCAACCTCGCCAGTACTTCTGGTGACATCGCCGGCGACAACAATGTGATCTTCTGGGCGAAGGAGCCGAACCACCGCCAGCGGGCCACGCGCTGCCCGCCGCAGCCGGATCTCTCCGAGGGGGACCATCATGGTGTTACTGAACGCAACCAATATCGCAACGGACGGCCCGGGGGGCATCGGGGGGCCCGGCGGTCTCAGAACGTCTGATCCGTCGGCCGGCCCGCCCCCCGGCGGGCGTGGCGACGACCCCGGCAGGTCGCCGGCCGGCGAGGGCCACGTCGGCCGGCGGGTGCGCGTCCCCAAGACCGCCGAGCTGGTCGCCGCCCGCCTGCGGCGCCAGATCGTGCGGGGCGAACTGGTCGAGGGGGACGCCCTGCCCCCGGAAGCCGTGCTGATGGAGCAGTTCGGGGTCTCCCGCCCGACCCTGCGGGAGGCCTTCCGCGTCCTGGAGTCCGAAGCGTTGATCAGCGTCCGGCGCGGGGCACACGGCGGCGCCCGGGTCCACACACCCAACGGTGACGTCGCCGCCCGCTACGCCGCGCTCGTCCTGGAATACCGCGGCACCACCATCGCCGACGTCCACCAGGCCAGGGCGCTGCTCGAGCCGCCCTGCGTCCGCCGGCTCGCGCAGCGGCACACCGAGGAGGACCTGGCCAGGCTGCGGGCGGCGCTCGCCGCCGTCG
>NZ_CAKKTM010000332.1 GCF_920888515.1 Protofrankia sp. CiP1_Cm_nod1
GGCCCGACCTGGCCACCGCGCTCACGGCACCCGCCGGCCAGCCAGCCCGGGAGGCCTGGGCCCCCGCGGCGTCATGCTCCGCGGTGACGGACTTCCACAACCTGCTGGTGGAACTCGCCGGCAACCAGACCCTGATCGTGCTCGCCGGGATGCTGCGTCACATCATCGGCATGGCGCGCGAGGATGCATCGGGCGCCGGTGCCGGTGCCGGCAGCAGCGGTGGGAGCACGGCACAGCCGGGCGCACCGGCGGCCGAGGACGACGGCCGCCAGACCTACCGGCAACTGGTCGCCCTGGTCGAGGCCGGCGCGGCGGACGAGGCCGAGGCGCTGTGGCGGGATCACCTGCTGGCGACGACGCCCACCCCCGGGCGCGCCCCGGCCACTGTCGTCGACCCGCGAGCCGAAATCCCCGGGCCGGCCCAGGACCATCGACGGCCCGGTGCCGCCTCCGCCGCGTCACGGGAAGCCGAAATCCCCTGAGTGCCATTGTTCGATGAAGCGCCGCCACCGGATGGGTAATGTGGATCAGGTGACGCGCGCCGAGGCCGACTCCCTGGTCGAGGTCCTCGACCTCGACCGCATCGAAACCAACATCTTCCGCGGTTGGTCGTGGCACACGGCGCCGACCCGGGTGTTCGGGGGCCACGTCGCGGCGCAGGCGCTCATCGCCGCCGGCCGGACGGTCGCCCCTGATCGCCCGGTGCACTCGCTGCACGCCTACTTCCTGCTACCAGGCGATCCCGGCGCGCCGATCGTCTACGATGTGGATCTGATCCGTGACGGACGGTCGTTCACGACCCGGCGGGTGGTCGCCATCCAGCACGGCCGGGCGATCTTCCACCTGTCCGCCTCCTTCCAGCGCGTCACCGACGGCCCGGAGCACCAGTCACCCATGCCGCCGGCAGCGCCGCCCGACGAGCTGCCCGTCAGCCTGCCCGAAGAGCTGCCCGAGTGGTCCCTGCCGAACGGCGGGAGCGTCGAGCCCTTCTTCTCCCGGTACCTCGACGTCCGGCTCGTACCGACCGAAGGCGCGGACGGCTCCGTCCAGCAGCCCGTGTGGTCCTCGCATGGGGAGCCGCACAGCCCGTACCAGCGGATGTGGTTCCGCGCCCGCGGGACGCTGCCCGCCGACCCGCTCTACCACGTCTGCGCGGTCACGTACGCGTCCGACCTGCGGCTGATCACGACGACCCTGCTTCCCCACCGGTCGACGGACGGCCGGACGATCTCGCTGGCCAGCCTCGATCACGCCATGTGGTTCCATCGGCCGTTCCGCGCGGACGAGTGGCTGCTCTACATCCAGGACAGCCCGTCGGCCGCGGGCTCCCGCGGCTTCGCCCGCGGCGAGATATACACCGCCGACGGCCGGCTCGTCGTCTCAGTCGCCCAGGAAGGCCTGATGCGCCTCCACTCCTGACAGTGAGGATGTAGGCGGGCCCCGCCGATCCACCGACCCGGCCGAGCGCATGGTGGGCACCCGGCGTCGGCCAACGGCCAGTGGCGCCCCGGTCACGTTCTCGTGTTTCTCCGTGCTCTGCCGTGTTCTGCCGTATTCGGCCGTGTTCGGCCGTGCTCTGCCGTGTTCGGCCGTGCTCTGCCGTGTTCGGCCGTGCTCTGCCGTGTTCGGCCGTGCTCTGCCGTATTCGGCGTCACCAGGGCGTCAACGCCGCTGGTGGCCGGCTCCCGCGGGGTCGATGCTGCCGATGCGGCAATACGGCAATCGGCGCGATCCGGGGAGTTCATGGTGCCAGCGCTCGTGGGTGACAGCCCGGGTATCCGGCGTGCCGCGCCTGTTCCCGGGACGTCCCGGTCAGGGGCCGCGGCGAAACCCGGCACCGGTGCCACCATCGGCGCCCGGACACCCGGACACCCGGATTCCCCGACGCCCGGATTCCCGGGCGCCGGGTATCCGGCATCCGGACGGCCGGGCATGATGGGGTTGCCGTCACCCCAGGGGAGCGCTGTAGCCCGTCGGTCCCCCACGGTGGCAGCGGGACGTGGCAGAAGGAGCAGCCGGTGCGTGACCTGGTTTTCGCCGTCCTGATCATCGTGATATTCGCGGTGCTGGGGCTCGTCGTACGAGGGGTGGAACGGCTGTGACCGCCGAGAACCTGACCGGGCTCGTCCTGGCGGCCGCCCTGGTGGTCTTCCTCGTGGTCGCCCTGCTTTTCCCGGAGAAATTCTGATTTTCCTGGAACAGTTCTGACCTGCCGGACCAGCGACACGCTACGGCCTGCCCGGCCACGGACCGCACGACCGCTGCCGCGGTCGTGTTTCCCCCGGGCCCGGGCTCCCGGTCGACAAGGGGTCACTGAATGAACACCACGACGGCGGGAGCCGTTTTCGCCGCCTCGCTCGCCATCGCCCTCGGCCTGACCTACCGGCCATTCGGCGACTATATGGCCCGGGTATACACCTCCAAGCGTCACCTGCGGGCCGAAAAAATGATTTACCGGCTGGTCGGTGTCGATCCGGACACGGACCAGCGATGGAGCGTCCACCTGCGCGCCGTACTCGCGTTCTCGTGCGTGTCAGTGCTCTTCTTGTACGTTCTCCTCCGCCTGCAGGGCCGGCTGCCGCTCAGCCTCGGTTTCGGCGGGATGGCGCCAGGCCAGGCGTTCGACACCGCGGCCAGCTTCGTCACGAACACCAACTGGCAGTCCTATGCCGGCGAGTCGACGCTCGGATATCTCGTGCAGATGGCGGGTCTCGCGGTGCAGAACTTCACCAGCGCCGCGGTCGGCATCTCGGTGGCGATCGCCCTGGTCCGCGGGTTCGCCCGCAACCGTACCGACCGGCTCGGCAACTTCTGGGTGGACCTGGTCCGCACCGTCGTCCGCATTCTGCTGCCGATCTCCGTCATCGGCGCGGTCGTCCTGGTCGCCGGCGGTGTCGTGCAGAACTTCCACGACGTCCGGACGGTGTCGGCCATCGCCGGCTCCAGCCAGGCCATAACCGGCGGCCCGGTGGCCAGCCAGGAGATCATCAAGGAGCTCGGCACCAACGGCGGCGGTTTCTACAACGCCAACTCCGCCCACCCGTTCGAGAATCCGACGGTCTGGACCAACTGGCTACAGGTCTATCTGCTGCTGGCGATCCCGTTCGCGCTGCCGAGAGCTTTCGGGAAAATGGTCGGCGATACCCGCCAGGGTCTGGCGATCGTCTCGGCCATGGCCGTTCTGGCGATAACCGGGATATTTCTTGCCAACGGTTTCCAACTGGCTCACCACGGCACGGTCCCGACCGCTGTCGGGGCCGCGACCGAAGGCGTCGAAACCCGTTTCGGGGTGTCGGGATCGGCCACCTTCGCGGCCGCCACCACGCTGACGTCCACGGGTGCGGTGAACTCCGCGCACGACTCCTACACCAGTCTCGGCGGCGCCGTCCTGCTGCTGAACATGATGCTCGGGGAGATCGCCCCGGGCGGCGCCGGATCGGGGCTCTACGGAATGCTGGTCGTCGCCGTGCTCGCGGTGTTCGTCGGCGGTCTGATGATCGGGCGGACGCCCGAGTACCTGGGCAAGAAAATCGCCGCCCGGGAGGTGAAGTTCGCCGCGCTCTACATTCTCACCACGCCGGTGCTGGCCCTCGGCGTCACGGCGGCGGCCATGGCGCTGCCCGGTGAACGGGCGAACATGCTGGGCTCCGGCGCGCACGGGCTGTCCGAGGTGCTGTACGCGGCCACCTCGGCGGCGAACAACAACGGCTCGGCGTTCGCCGGCCTCACGGTGAACACGGCCTGGTGGAACACGGTGCTGGGAATCTCCATGCTGCTCGCCCGGCTCCTGCCGGTCGTGTTCGTCCTGGGCCTGGCCGGCAGCCTCGCCCGGCAGAGGACAGCCCCCGCGTCGAGCGGGACACTGCCCACCCACCGGCCGTTGTTCGTCGGCCTCGTCACCGGTGTCGCGTTCGTCGTCGTCGCACTGACCTACTTCCCAGCCCTCGCCCTCGGGCCGTTCGCGGAAGGCCTGCACTGACATGCCCACGACCGCCGTACGCGGCACCTCCGCCGGACCAGCGGGCGGCCCCGGCTCCGCCCGCCCGCCCCGGCGGGCCTCCGGTGGCCTGCTCGACCCACGGATGCTGCTGCGCTCCACCCCGCAGGCGCTGCGGAAACTGAGCCCGGCCACCCTGTGGCGCAACCCGGTGATGCTCATCGTCGAGATCGGCGCCGCGTTCACCACCGTGCTAGCGGCCCTGGACCCCACCGTGTTCGCCTGGCTGATCGTCGGCTGGCTGTGGCTGACCGTGCTGTTCGCCAACCTCGCCGAGGCCGTCGCCGAAGGGCGCGGGAAGGCGCAGGCCGCCGCGCTGCGCAGGGCCAAGACCGACACGATCGCCCGCCGGCTCGTCGGCTGGGCGCCCGGCCGGCCCGTCGAGACGGCCCGGACCGAGCCGGTGCCCGCGCCGGCCCTGCTCAAGGGCGACCGTGTGGTGGTGGACGCCGGCGAGTTGATCCCCGGTGACGGCGACGTCATCGAGGGCATCGCGAGCGTGGACGAGTCCGCCATCACCGGCGAGTCCGCGCCGGTGATCCGCGAGTCCGGGGGCGACCGGTCCGCGGTGACCGGCGGCACCCGGGTGCTGTCGGACCGGATCATCGTCGAGATCACGCAGCGGCCCGGGGAGAGCTTCATCGACCGGATGATCGGCCTGGTGGAGGGCGCGAACCGGCAGAAGACCCCGAACGAGGTCGCGCTGAACATCCTGCTGGCCTCGCTGACCATCATCTTCCTGCTCGCGGTCGTGAGCCTCCAGCCGCTGGCGGTCTTCTCCCGGGCCCAGCGGCCCGGCATCCCCGACAGCGCCGCCCTGGGCGCCGACGGCATCCCCGGGATCGTGCTGGCGGCACTGGTCGTCTGCCTGATCCCCACCACGATCGGCGCGCTGCTGTCGGCGATCGGCATCGCCGGCATGGACCGGCTGGTGCAGCGCAACGTGCTCGCGATGAGCGGTCGCGCAGTCGAGGCGGCCGGCGACGTCGACACCCTGCTGCTGGACAAGACCGGCACCATCACCCTTGGTAACCGCGAGGCGCGGGCGTTCATCCCGGTCGGAGGCGTGGACGAACGCGAGCTCGCCGACGCCGCGCAGCTGTCCTCGCTCGCGGACGAGACCCCGGAGGGACGCTCGATCGTCGTCTTCGCCAAGACCACCTACGGCCTGCGGGAGCGCACCGCCGGCGAGCTGCCCACCGCGACCTTCGTCGCGTTCACCGCGCAGACCCGGATGTCCGGTGTCGACCTGGCCCCGCCCGGGCCCCGCGGCGGCGAAGACCGGCGGGACAGCGGCCCCGGCGAAGCCGGCGAAGCCGGCGACGGCCTGCACACCGGTGGCGGCCGGCAGATCCGCAAGGGGTCGGCCAGCGCGGTGCTGGCCTGGGTCCGGGAGAACGGCGGGAGCGCACCGCCCGACACCGGCCAGGTGGTGGACGGCATCTCCGCCTCCGGCGGGACACCGCTGGTCGTCGCGGAGGTGGTCATCACCAGCGGTGTGGACGGTGGCCGGAGCGCCCGCGTCCTGGGCGTGGTCCAGCTCAAGGACATCGTGAAGGCGGGCATGCGGGAACGCTTCGACGAGATGCGCAGCATGGGCATCCGCACCATCATGATCACCGGTGACAACCCGCTGACCGCGCGGACCATCGCCGAGGAGGCCGGGGTGGACGACTTCCTCGCCGAGGCGACCCCCCAGGACAAGCTCGACCTGATCAGGCGGGAGCAGGCCGGCGGCAAGCTCGTCGCGATGACCGGGGACGGCACCAACGACGCCCCCGCGCTCGCCCAGGCCGACGTCGGCGTCGCCATGAACACCGGCACGTCGGCCGCGAAGGAGGCCGGCAACATGGTCGACCTCGACAGCAACCCGACGAAGCTCATCGAGATCGTCGAGATCGGCAAGCAGCTGCTCATCACCCGCGGCGCCCTGACGACGTTCTCGATCGCCAACGACGTCGCCAAATATTTCGCGATCATCCCGGCGCTGTTCGCCGCGGTGTATCCCGGGCTGGAGACGTTCAACCTCATGCGGCTGCACAGCCCGCAGTCGGCGATCCTGTCCGCGGTCGTCTTCAACGCGCTGGTCATCATCGCGCTGATCCCGCTCGCCCTGCGCGGCGTCCGCTACACACCTGGCAACGCCACGGCGATGCTGCGGCGCAACCTCTGCGTCTACGGCCTCGGCGGCCTGGTCGTCCCGTTCGTCGGGATCAAACTCATCGATCTGGCCGTCCAGTTCCTCCCCGGAATCCGGTGATCGTCATGGCCTCCCCGCGCCTGCCCGGCCCCGTCCGCCACCTCCTCGCCGCGCTGCGCATGCTGCTGGTGCTCACCGTGCTCGTCGGCATCGCGTATCCCCTGGCCGTCACCGCGATCGCCCAGCTGCCCGGGCTGCGCCACCAGGCGGACGGCTCGCTCGTCCGGGCCGCCGACGGCACGGTCGTCGGCTCGTCGCGGATCGGCCAGCCGTTCACCGACGCCGCCGGCCGCCCGATCCCGACCTACTTCCAGCCCCGGCCGTCCGCCGCCGGGGCCGGCTACGACCCGACCGCGACCGCCGCGTCCAACCTGGGCCCCGAGGACGTCGTCGACACGTTCGACGATCCTGCCACGCCCGGTGACGAGAGCCGGCGCAGCCTGCTCACCACCGTGTGCGGCCGCAGCAGGGCCGTCGGGCAGCTCGAGGGCGTCGACGGACGGCGCCCGTACTGCACCCCGGACGGTGCCGGCGCCGTGCTGGCGGTGTTCCACCGTGATCCGGGCCCCGCCGGGCCGGTCGTGCGGGTCGTCAGCGTGAACGAGCAGTGCCCGGCGCGACCGTTCGTCACCACCTACGAGGGCGTGCGGGTCGAGTGCGCGGCGCCCGGCGGCGACTACGCGGCGGGCCGGCGCGTCCTCGTCCCCGGACCGGGCCGCGGCCGGGACAACCCGGTGCCACCGGACGCAGTGACCGCCTCCGCCAGCGGCCTGGACCCGGACATCTCCCCCGCCTACGCCTACCTTCAGGTGAACCGGGTCGCGGGCGCCCGCGGGCTGCCCCCGGCAGCGGTCCGCCGGCTGGTCGAGGAGCATGTGCGCGGCCGTGCGCTCGGTTTCCTCGGCGAGCCCAGGGTCAACGTCGTCGCGCTCAACCTCGCCCTGGACAGGCTCGGCGCGGGCTGACGGAGACTTGCACTGCCCAGGGAACCTCCGCGGAGGCGTCACCATGTTGCTGGCACCGGTCCCGGCAGTGGCAGGACCACCGCTTCTGACACCGGTGGTCCTGCCGCTGTCACCGCCGTCACCGCCGTCGTTCCGGTCGCCGCGGGGCGCCCCGCCCGACACCCGCTCGTGGGACGGCGCGGCATGACCCGCGTCCTGATCGTCGACGACGACACCCAGATCCTGCGCGCGTTGCGGATCACTCTGCACGCCCGGGGGTACGAGGTCCTGACCGCGACGTCGGGACAGCACGCGCTCGCCGCCACCACCTCCGGACAGCCCGACATCATCCTGCTCGACCTGGGCCTGCCCGACATGGACGGGACCGAGGTCATCCACGCCCTGCGCAGCCGGACCGCGACGCCCGTCATCGTCCTGTCCGGCCGTGCCGGCAGCAGCGACAAGGTCGGCGCGCTCGACGCGGGCGCCGACGACTACGTCACCAAGCCCTTCCGCGTCGACGAGCTCCTCGCCCGGCTACGAGCGGTAGCCAGACGAACCCTGAGCACGACAGAGGCCCCGCTGACGACGATCGGCGACTACACGATCGACCTGACCGCCCGACAGGTCACCAGACTGGCAGGCCAGCGGCGTGACCACGGTGACCAGCCCGACGGCCCGGTCACCGTCCGCCTCAGCCCGACCGAATGGCACCTGCTCGAAGTCCTGGTGCGCAACCCCGGGAAACTGCTCACCCACCGCCAGCTCCTTCCCCGCACCGGCGGCCCCTCCCCGAAGGAACACAGCCACTACCTGCGCGAGTACATGGGACGGCTGCGCCGCAAGCTGGAGCCGAACCCGGCACGCCCCCGCCATTTCATCACCGAGCCCGGCATGGGCTACCGCTTCCAGCCATGACCAGCGCGGTTCCCGCCGCGGCCAGCATGACCCCGACCGGCACCGGCCCGGCCGCGTGGACCAGGGCAGCCCGCCATGTCGCGGGACACGCCATACGCCACGCGCGGAACCGGTTTGACACCCACTACACACGGCCCTACTTTGAAACAAATGATTGTTTACTTACCTGAGCCCGCATCCGGCCCGCGGCATCGGCAACCGGGCCAGCCAGTGGGGACGCCGACGAGAGGGGCACTCGCATGACCCAGTCCATCCCGGCGGCCGGGCTCGCCCCGGCCGGGCTCATCCCTGTCGGGCCTGCCCCTGTCGGGCCTGCTCTGAGCGAACCGCAGTACCCCCTCGCCCCATCCGCGGTCAACGCCTCGGTGTACACAGACCCGGCGCGCTATCAGCGGGAACTCGACCGGATCCTGTCCCACGCCTGGTTCCCGGTGTTTCCGTCCGCCGATGTGCCCAAGCCGCGCGACCACGTCGTCTGGAGCCAGCTCGGGCAGTCAGTGGTGATCATCCGGCTTGACGACGGCTCGCTGTCGGCCTGGCACAACGTCTGCCAGCACCGCGGCGCGCTTCTCGTCGCGGGTGCCGGGCGCTGCTCCACCGGCCGGTTCACCTGCCCGTGGCACGGCTTCGTCTACGATCTTGAAGGCAACGTCCGGCAGGTGCCGCTGCGTGAGTCGTTCGACCCGGCACAGCTGGCCGGGCTGCGGGCGCCGGCGGTCAGGGTGCTCGAGTGGTCGGGCTGGATCTGGCTGACGCTCTCCGACACGGTCCCCGACCTGCTGGAGTACCTCGGCACGATCGGCGAGGAGCTTGCCGGCTACCAGCTCGACCGGTTCGACACCCGCTTCCGCGCGTCGGTCACGCTCACCGCGAACTGGAAGATCGTCGTCGACGCGTTCAACGAGACCTGGCATGTCCCGTTCACGCACAAGTCGACCCTCTCCGGGCTGGTCCTGTGGCGCGACGCCAGCCTGAAGATCGCCTCACCGCACTCCTGGATGACACTGCCGATCCGCGGGTTCACCGACAGGGTCTCCGACAGCGACCATCGGCAGACCCATCTGTGCCACTACCTCGCGTTCCCGAACACGATCTTCAGCTGCTTCCCCAACCACCTGCAGATGTGGACCGCCTGGCCGGTCGCCCCGGACAGGACCGTCCTCAACGCCTACCAGCTCGTCGGGCCCACCCCGGACGGCCTGAGCGAGGCGAAGTGGGAGCAGCACAACGAGCGGGACTGGAAACACTTTCTCGACGTCCTCGCGGAGGACTCCGAGGTCATCAACAACTTCGCGGCGCTGGCCCGGTCGAAGGGGTTCCGCCGGAACATCTTCAACACCGCCGAAAGCAGGCTGACCGCCTTTCACGACGAAGTCGCCAGTCGCATTCGTTGACCAGGAGAAAGAAATGATCACAATCAGAGTCGACCGGGACGTCTGCCAGGGCTACGGCAACTGCGTCCTCGCGGATCCGGAGATCTTCGACGTGGACGACGACGGCCTGGTGGTGCTGTCGCAGGCCACCGTCGCCGGCGAGCGGCTGCCCGCTGTCCGCCGCGCGGAGTACGACTGCCCGAGCAAGGCCATTCACTTCACCGAATAGGCCGGCGGCCGTGGCGCCACGGCTGCCGGCAGCGGACGGTTGAGAGCCCGGCCGGGATCTCCTGGCCGGACTCTCAACCGTCCGCTGTTTTCCGTGGCCTCGGGGCACCGCCACCCACCGCTTCTCCCGAAGGACAGCCGCTTCTCCCGACAGGACAGCCGCTTCTCCCGGTGGACGGCTGCTTCTTCCGGCCGGGCGGCAGGATGCGGGGACGCGGGCGTGGCCACCCTCGAGACGGCCCTGGCCGGACCGGTGTCACCGGTCCGGCCACCTGCATGACGCCTGTTGCCCACTGGGCGTACGAAGGATCCGAACTCGTACGAGGGACCCGGGTCAGAGCCCCATCTCCTTGGCGATGATGCTGCGCTGGATCTCGCTCGCGCCGCCGCCGACCATCGCGTGCTTGGCCTCGCGGAAGTAGCGCTCCATGTCGAACTCCGGCAGCTGCGCGTATCCACCCAGCGCCTGCATGCCGTTGAACGAGGTCCTGAAGGCGACGTCGGCGGCGAACACCTTCGCCATCGACACCTCTTTCAGGGCGCGCTCACCGCGCGCCATCTTCGTCGCGGCGTTGTAGACCAGCAGCCGCGCGGCCTCCACCTCGCACTCGTTCTCGGCCATCCGGTGCTTGAGGACCTGGAACGACGACAGCGGCCGGCCGAACTGGGTGCGGTTCCTGGTATAGGTGACGGTGTCGTCGAGCGCCGTGCGGGCGTTGCCCACGTAGGAGGCCGCCAGGCTCAGGCGCTCGTACTCCAGGTGCTCACCGATGTAGCCCCAGCCGCTGTTCACCTCGCCGATCAAGTTTCCGGCGGGGACGCGGACATCCGTGAAGAAGATCTCCGTGGTGCCGAGGCTACGGCGGACGATCGTGTTCAGCTTGCGTATGTCGACGCCGGGCGCGGTGTTCGGCACCAGGATCAGGCTGAGGCCCCGGTGCCGCTCCGGGCTGGTGCGCGCGAGCACGGTGATGACCGTGTCCGGCAGGTGCGCCCCGGAGCAGAAGACCTTGTTCCCGTTGAGGACCCAGTGGTCGTTGTCGAGGACGGCCCGTGTCTGCACCGCCGCCGCGTCCGAGCCGGCCCCCGGTTCGGTGATCGAGACGCTGAACTTCGTCCTGCCGGCGAGGAAGCCCGGCAGGTACTGCTCGCGCTGCTCGGCCGTGCCGTGGTTGGCGATGTTCGTCGCGGTGAACATGGAGGTCATCACGCACGCGGCGAAGTCGAGGCTGAACTTCGCCATGGCCTCGCAGAAGATCGCGTACATCACCGGGTCGGCGTCGAGCCCGCCCTGCTCCTCGGGGATGAGCAGGCCCAGCCAGCCCCTGTCCGCGATCTTCTGGTAGGCCTCGTCGGGAAACTCCCGGGACTCGTCGTGCTTGCGGATGTACTCCCGTCCTACCTCGCGCTCCATGAACGTGTGCAGCGTGTCCCTCCACAGCCGCTGCTCCTCGGTGAATCTGAAGTCCATCCCTGCGCCCTCCGTCAGCACCGCGGGTCCGTATCTGTCCGTTGACCACGTTAATCGACCATGCTAGAAAAAAACAAGTGATTGTTTTTGAATCCTGACCTGGGCGATCGACACAGTCACCAGCCCGCCACAGGCATTGGAGACGCCCCATGACCGGTGTGCTCACATGACACTCGACCAGACCTACCGCGGCCTGCGGGTACTCGACCTCAGCGAGAACATCGCGGGCCCGCTCGCCTGTCTGATCCTTGCCGATCTCGGTGCCGACGTCGTCAAGGTCGAACGTCCGGGCAGCGGGGAGGCCACCCGCGGCCTGCCGCCGCGGTGGGGGCCGGAGAGCACGGTGTTCCTCACCGTGAACCGCAACAAACGCAGCGTCGCCCTGGACATCGCCACCCCGGCCGGCCGCGACGCGGTGCTGCGCATCGCGGCCGGCACCGACGTCGTCGTCGAGTCGTTCCGGCCCGGGGCCGCGGACCGGCTCGGGCTCGGCTTCGACGACTTCCGCCGGGTCAGCCCCCGCGTCGTGCACTGCTCGATCAGCGCCTTCGGCGAGGGCCCGCTCGGGCACGACCGTCCCGGATACGACGCGATCGTGCAGGCCTTCACCGGCATCATGGAGATGACCGGTGACGCCGACGGCCGCCCGGCCCGCGCCGCGCCGTCCGTCGTGGACGTCTCCACCGGCCTCTGGGCGATCACGGCGATCCAGGCCGCGCTCGCCCGTCGCACCGGCGGGAGCGAGGCCCAGCGGCTGGAGACCGCCCTGGTCGACAGCGGCTTCTTCCTGCTCTGCCACCAGGTCATGGGATTCCTCGGAACCGGCGAGTTCCCCGGCCGCCTCGGCTCGGCCGCCCCGAGCACCGCTCCCTACCAGGCCTTCCGCACCGCGGACGGCGCGATCATGATTGCCGCCGCGACGGACCGGCTGTTCGAGCGGCTCTGCGCGGCCCTCGACCTTCCCGAGCTCCGGGCCGACCCCCGGTTCCGCACCGTCGCCGACCGGGTGCGCGCGCGCGACGCGCTGACGGCCGCCATCGAAGAGCGGCTGGGCACCGCGTCATCCGAGCACTGGCTCGGACGGATCTCCGCCGTCGGCGTCCCGGCGGGGCCGGTCAACGACCTGGCCGCCGCCCTGGCCCATCCGGTCACCCGCGAGCGCGCCCTCGTCCGCGATGCGGAGCCCCTCGGCGACACGCTGCGCGCAAGCGGGCTCAGACAGCTCCGGCTGCCGATCGACACCGACGGCTCGTGCGCGATGCGCGAACCGCCCGCGCTCGGCCAGCACACCGCGGAGGTACTCGCCGAGGCCGGCATGACCCCCGCCGAGATCCTCGGTCTCGTCCCGAACCCGATGACGGAAGCGACGGTGTCACCACTATGACCGGCTCGACCACGACCGGCTCGGCCGCAACCAGCTCGGCCGCAACCAGTTCAGCCGCAACCAGCTCGGCCGCCAGGACCGGCTCGGCCGCCGCCCGGCGTCGTGAGGCTCTGGAGGCACGCTATCCCCGCTGGGTGCCCCGCACGACCGCCCAGCTTCTCGATCTCTTAGCCGCCGAGCGTCCCCATCGGCCGCTCGTTCTCGGTGACGCCAGGTCCTACAGCTACGGCGACATCGCCGACTGGTCGGGGCGGCTGGCCGCCGGGCTGATGGCGCTCGGGGTACGGCCGGGCGATCACGTCGCCGTGGACATGGCGAACCTGCCCGAGGTCGTGGCCCTGAAGTTCGCGGTGGCCCGGGTCGGGGCGGTGTCGGTATCGATCAACTTCCGGCTGCGGCACGAGGAGCTCAGCTACGTGCTGCGCCAGTCCGACAGCGTCGTCCTGATCACGATGGACCGCTTCCGCGAGCTGGACTACCTCGACGCCCTGGACCGGATCGCCCCGGGCTGGGAGACGGAGGCGGGTGGCAGCTCGCTGCCCCGGCTGCGGCACGTGTTCGTGCTCGGAACGGACGGCGGGCCGGCCCGCGGCCGGCCGCTGGGCGAGCTCGTGGAGCTCGGCCGTGGGATCAGCGACGAGGAGGTGCGGTCACGCACCGCGGCGGCCGACCCCGACGCCGTCTCCGACCTGCTGTACACCTCGGGCACCACCGGTGCGGCCAAGGGCGTGATGCTCCAGCACGACGCCGTCCTGCGGACCGCGTACGCCAGCGCCTACACCCGCGCGTTCGGGGACGGCCGGCGGATCCTGTTCGCACTGCCGATCTACCATGTCTTCGGCTACGTCGAGGGCCTGGTCGCGGCGCTGTTCGTCGGCGGGGCGATCTGCCCGCACGCCACGTTCGACGCCCAGCAGACCCTGCGGGACATCGCCCGCCACCGTATCGACGAGCTGATCTGCGTCCCGGCGATGACCAGTCTGGTGCTCGACGCGGCACGGGCCGGCGAGCACGACCTGTCGTCGCTGCGGACGATGTTCTCCTCCGGGGCCGCGCACTGCGCCGGCATGTGGGCCGACATGCTCGAGGTGCTGGGCGTCGAGGAGATCTTCACCGCGTACGGTCAGACCGAGACCACGGCGTCGACGACGTGCACCCGGCCGGGCGATCCTCTCGACCGGCTGGCGAACACGAACGGGACCACCAAACCGGCGGGTGTCGCCGGTGCCGCCGAGCTCGGCGGCACGCTCGCCGTCTACCGGACGGTGCACTCCGAGACCGGTGCGGACATCCCGGCCGGCGAGGTGGGTGAGCTGGTGGTCCGCGGCCCGATCGTCACCCGCGGCTACTACGACAAGCCCGCGGAGACCACGGCGCTGTTCACCCCCGACGGGTGGATGCGCACGGGCGACCTCGGCCGCATCGACGAGCAGGGCTACCTGATACTGACCGGCCGTAAGAAGGAGTCCTACCGCTGCGGCGGGGAGCTGGTGCTGCCCGGCGAGGTGGAACGGGTGCTCACCGACCACCCGGGCGTGGCCGCCGCGCACGTCGTCGGGATCCCGCACGCACGGATGGGCGAGGTCGGGTGCGCCTGGATCGTGCCCGGCCCGGGACGGCCCGCGCCGGACGAGCTTGTCGCCTACTGCGCGAACAGGCTTGCCCGCTTCAAGGTCCCCGACGTGGTGCTGTTCATCGAAGAGGACGAGATCCCGGTGACGGCCACCGGCCGGGTGCAGAAGTTCATGCTCGCGGAGCGGGCGGTGGCCCTGCTGGCCCAGCGGGCGCGGACAGAGCAGGGCACACCGGACGCGCAAACGGGACCAGGCACGCAGGACGCGCGGACGGGACCAGGCACGCAGGCCGTGTCCGGCGCCGCCCGGCCGGCCTCGGTGGGGTCGGCGTGAGCGGCCCGCGGATCGTCATCGCGGGCGGCGGGCTGGCGGCCGTCCGCACCGCCCAGAGCGTGCGTGACCTGGGGCACCGCGGTGAGGTGCGGATTCTCTCCGCCGAGACGGAGGCGCCCTACGACCGCCCCCCGCTGTCCAAGGAGTACCTGCTGGGCACGCTGGCGGACGATGCCATCCGCCTGCTCGGCCCGTCCGGCTACCGTTCGCTGGGGATCGGGCTCGAGCTCGGCCGGCCTGCCGTCGCGCTGGACACCGTGGCTCATACGGTGACCGTCGCCGACGGGACGGTGGTCCCCTACGACCGGCTTGTGATCGCCACCGGCGCCCGGGCCCGGCCGCTGGGCGTCGTCACCGGCCGCGCGGCGGCGTCCGCGCTGCGCACCGCCGCCGACGCCCGCGGGCTCGCGGCCGTACTGCGCGACGGGCGGCGGATCGCGGTGATCGGCGGTGGGTTCATCGGCCTGGAGGTGGCCGCGACGGCGCGCGCGAGAGGCTGCGCGGTGACGGTGGTCGAGGCCCAGCCCGCGCCGCTGCTGGGCACGGTGGGCCCGCTGGTCGCGGGCTGGCTGCGGTCGCGGCACGTGGCGCACGGCGTCGAGTTCCGCTGCGGGGTGACCGTCACCGCCGCGGGAGCCGCGCCGGGCGGCGGCGAACGGCTCGGGCTCGCCGACGGGTCGGTGGTCGACGCGGACGCCGTCGTCGTCGGCGTGGGGGTCGTCCGCGACGTCGGCTGGCTCGCCGAAGCCGGCCTGGAAGTAGCCGACGGCCTCGTGTGCGACCTGGCCGGGCGGACGGGCGCGCCGGACGTGTTCGGCGCGGGAGACGTCGTCTGCCATCGCACCGAGCACGGCCTGGCCCCCGTGGGGCACTGGACCGCCGCGGGGAACAGCGCCCGGCGCGTCGCGCACACGCTGCTCGGCCTGCCGGCTCCGGATCTGCTCGACGACGGGTTCTTCTGGTCGGACCAGCTCGGCCTGCGGCTGCAGTTCGCCGGCCGGGCCGACGCCGGCAGCGAGTTCGTCGTGGTGGCGGGTGACATGGCCACCGACTCGTTCGCCGGGCACTTCCGCGCCGAGGGCCGGATCACCGGCGTGTTCGCCGTCAACAGCCCCCGCCAGTTCCTGCGTAGCCGCAAGGAGCTGCGCGTGGCCCACGCGTCCACCACCGTCAGGGAGGTCCTGCGATGACCGTCACCCACGAGCTCGACGCCGCCGCCCGTCAGGAAATCACCGAGCTGTACGCGCGGTACACGCACGCCTTCGACGACAACAGCCCGCAGGACCTCGCGGACCTGTTCACCGACGACGGGACCTTCGTACGCGACGGCGCCGAGCCGGTGCACGGCCGGGCCGCGCTGGCGGAGCTGGTCCGCGGCGTCGCGGCCCGGGGCGCGGGCGGCCGGCACCTCGTTTCCTCGGTGGTTGTGGAACCTTCGGCCACCGGTGCCTCTGGCAGCGCGTACGTGCAGGTCATAAGCATTGGCGCGGACACGGTGCGACTCGTCGTCATCGGCCGCTACCACGACGAGTTCGCTCGTTCCGAGGGCCGCTGGCGGTTCCGCTCGCGCCGCTTCACGTCGTTCACCGGCGCCGGGCTGGCGGGCGCGACCATCGCGGCCGCCGCGGAAGCGGGCTGACCCGACGCACCCGGCGGCGGGACAGCCCGGCCGCGGGACGGCCCGGCAGCGGAGCCCGCCACCGTCAGCCGAACCAGCGGGCGGTGGCGGGAGGGGTCCGATACAGATCAATCAGAGAAGATCAACAGCTGGGGGCGCACGCGGGCCCGGCGCCTCCGGCTCACCAGCCGGGTGCCCAGCGCGCACGCCGTGCGGCGGATCCGGGCTGACGAGCAGGCGTCCACCCGTAGCGGGCTCACCCGTGGAAGACGGTCAGCCACGTACCGGGACCAGCCCGTTCGACATACAGTAGGGATTACGAAATCACGACGGTCGCCACGAGCGCAACCTGTCGGAGGGGGGATCCTGCCGCCTGTGGCTGTCATCCCTCGTGGGGGGACAGCTTGACGAAACAATTGTTTGTTGAATGGGTCACATCGATCATACCAAATAGCCGTTTTGTCCATCTTGAAAACGGATATTACGGACAAATATTCCAGCCCGTCGGGGATATTGGACCAACGCGACCGTACGATCGGATCTGGATCAGGACTTCGGGGAGGCGCACGGGTGGCTAAGCAGCGGGAACTACGGGTGGCCAGGCAGCGGGAGCGCGGCACTCGAGCGGCCTCCGGACCCGTGTCGGCCGAGCTCATCGAGCGGGAGGCCATCCGCCTGTTCGGCGAGAGGACGTATCCGGTCGTCGGGATGCGGGACATCAGCGACGCGGTCGGGATCCTGCCCGGCAGCCTGTACGTCCACATCAACAGCAAGGAGGACCTGCTGATCAAAATTGTCGAGCAGGGCATCCGGAGCTACCTGGACGCCATCGCGCCGATAGCCGAATCAGAGCATTCCGCAACCATTCGGCTACGAGAAGCGATCACGGCGCACATGCGGGTCCTCGCGGCCGCTCTCGAGCAGACGCGGGTGAGCTTCCACCAGTGGACCTATCTGAGCGCCGAGCACAAAGAACGCGTCATCCTGATGCGGCAGCGCTACGAGGAGCTCTTCAGCAGAATCCTGAACGACGGCATCAGCTCCGGGGAGTTCCGGGACGTCGCCAACCCGCGCGTCTCCGTGCTCGCCCTGATAGGCATGCTCAACTCGGCGACGGAGTGGTACTCCCCCACCGGCCCGCTCAGCCCCGAGGAGCTCAGCGAGGCCCTCGCCGACAACGCTCTGACCGGACTGCGGAAATGACTGCCCGCCGACGCATCACCCCGATCCGGAGAACTGTTCGCGCAGCTGCCGCTTGAGGACCTTGCCGTAGGCGTTGCGAGGGAGCGCCTCCACCCACACCACCCGCTTCGGCACCCGGTAGCCGGCCAGCCTCGTCCGGCAGGCGGCAAGCACCGCGTCGCTGTCACGGCTGTCGTCCGCCGGCACCAGTACGGCGGTCACCGCCTCGCCCCAGATCCGGTGTGGCAGCCCGATCACGGCCGCGTCCTTCACCCCCGGCAGATCGACGAGCACGTCCTCCACCTCACGGGCGTAGACGTTCGACCCGCCGGTTACGATCATGTCCTTCTTCCGGTCGACGATATACAGATAGCCGTCGCCGTCGAGGCAGCCGATGTCGCCGGTGTGCAGCCAGCCGCCGGCCATCGTCCGCTCGGTGTCCGCGGGCCGGCCCCAGTACCCGTTCATGGTCTGGGGAGCGCGCGCCACGATCTCCCCGGCCGTACCGTCGGGCAGGGCCGCTCCCGCGTCGTCGACGATGCGCAGCTCGACCCCGGGAAGCACCCGCCCGGCCGAACGGGCCAGCGGTGAATCAGGATTGTCCAGCGCGTGCAGATGATCCTTCTGGTCGAGAACCGTGAAGAACATCGGCGACTCCATCTGGGCGAACGACTGGATCAGGCGCCCGTCGAAGACCTCCGTCGCCTCCCGCATGGTCTCCGGGCCGATCGGGGAACCGGCGTAGTAGAGCCGGCGCAGCGAGGCCGGAACCGCCCAGCCCGGCGGCCGCGCGTCCAGCAGCATCCTGATCATCGACGGCACCATGAACATCCCGGTGACGCCGTGCTCGGTGAGCAGGCCCAGGGTGCGCCCGGCGTCGTAGGAGTGGCACAGCAGACTGTGGCCGCCGAGCAGCAGCGTGGGCAGGAGCAGGAAGCCCGCCCCGTGGGTCAGGGGGGCGACGTGCAGCGTGACCTCGTCGTCGCCGAGCCCGAGCACCCGCACCGCGGTCCCGGCGATGCTGAGCCAGGAACGGTGGCTGAGGACGACCGCTTTCGGTGAGCCGGTCGTGCCGCTGGTGTACATCAGGCTCGCGGGGTCGTCACCGGCCCGCGCGACCGGCCGCGCAAGCGGCCGCGCGCGGGCGGCCAGCGCCGCGAGCCCGGAATCCGCGCCGTCCCGCGCGTCGGCGTACACGACCGTCAGCCCGGGCAGCCGCGACGGATCCGGGAGCCGGTCGCTGAACTCGCTGGTGGTCACCAGCACCCGGCTGCCCGAGTCGGTCAGCATGTGCAGGTAGTCCGCGCGCGTCAGCCGGACGTTGAGGGGGACGGCGACCAGCCCGCCCGCCGTGGCACCGAGATACGCCTGGACGTACGCGTGGCTGTTGTGGAGCAGCAGCGCGACCCGGTCGCCGGGCCCCAGACCGAGCCCGAGCAGCCCGCCGGCCACCGCGGCGACGCGTCCGGCCACCTGCGCGTAGGTCGACGCGGTGGCACCGGCGGCATCGTCGAGATCGGTCAGGCAGGGCCGGTCGGGGTACCGCCGTGCGGCATCCCAGAGGATCTGGGCCGCCGTGATCTGATCGCCGTCAGCCATACCGATGAGAGTAGGAAACAGGCACGTCCGCGGATACGGAGAATCCATGAGAAGCGGAGGCCAGTATTAGGAGTTCCCTCCAAAGATCTCCTACCAGCTCGAGGTGGTGTCGATGTCCGATGCCAGTGGCAGCCTGCTGGTCACGACCGCGCAGCGGCTTCGCCAGCGCACCGACGACCTGGTCGAACGGCAGCTGGACGCGCTGCGGACGCTGCGTTCCTACGACCGGGTGCCCGACGACGACCTCCGCCGGTCGTGCCGGCGCAACGTCGCCCGGGTCGTCGCGGTCCTCGAGCGGCGCGACCAGCTGCCGCCGGAGATCGAGGAGGACGAGCGGGTCTCCGGCCAGCGCCGGGCGTTACAGGGCATCCCCTCCGAGGACGTCGTCGAGGCGTACCGCAGAGTGCTCAGCGTGCTGCGCGACGCGTTCATCGAGGAGGCGGTGGCGGCCGGGGCCGACCCGTGGGCCGTGCTCACCGGGGCCCGGCGGCTGTGGGACCTCACGGACCGGTTCAGCAGCGTCCTGGTTTCCGCGCGCCAGCAGGTGGAGATCGATGCCGCCCGCCGCGACGAGCGCCACCGGATGGCGTTCCTGCACCGCATCCTCACCGGCGGGGCCGACCCCGCCGAGCTTGTCGAGGGCGGCGCGGTCCACGGCATCCTGCCCGACCGGGAGTACTGGGTGCTGCGCTGCCGGCAGCGCCCGGAAGGGGTGCAGCGGCTGATCCGGCAGCTGGAGCCGGCCGGCACCGGCGCGGGCTTCCGGCCACTGATCACCATGTTCGACGACGACGTGGTGGGGATCAGCGCGATCCGTCCCGTCCCGCACGACGATGCCGTGATCGCGGTTGCCGGGCCGGTGACGCTCACCGGCGTCCCGCAGGCGTTTGCCGAGGCCACCCGAGTGCTCAACGTCGCTGTGCGCTACCGCCGTACCGGCGTCGTGGACAGTTCGTCACTGTCGGTACGGGCCGCGGTCGAGCAGCAGGCCGAACTCGGCGAACAGCTGTTCCGTCGCTACGTCACCCGCCTGAGCGGCCGGAGCGGGAGCGCGTCGGCCGAGATACTCGAGACCGTGCGGACCTACCTGCGCGAACGCCGGTCGGTGGCGGCGGCCGCACGGGCGCTGTCGGTCCACGAAAACACGGTGCGTTACCGGCTGGAGCGATATCAGACGATCACCGGCGCCGACCTCGCCGACACCGACACCCTTGTCGAGGTCTGGTGGGCGCTGGAGTACGCCAGCATCCGGCCGGCGGCCCCGGACGCCTGAGAGCCAGCCTGGTTGACGGGCGGGCAGCACCATGGAAACCTTGTAACAAACAGTTGTTTGCATCGGAGGGCGACGATGATCGACGGAGCCGTCGTGGTGGATGCCGTGGTGCATCCCTACAACCTCGCGCCCGCGAACCAGAACCCCGCGGCCCGCGACCAGCTCGAGGCGGTCTACGCCGCGCACGTCCTCGCGACCGGCCAGAACCGTCCCGAGTACCTGCTCACCCATGACGAGTTCTTCTCCGACTTCCCCTTCGAGGCGATCGCCGACTCGCTGTTCGTCGAGAGCCCGGTCGACCTCGCGGTCATCCACGCGCTGCCCAACCTCGGGTTCGCCCGCGGCCACGTGACCGCGCCCGAACGCGCCGCCGCGTTCCGGGACCGCTACCCCGACCGGTTCCGGCTGTTCGCCACGGTCGACACCCCGATCACCGACGCCGCCATCACCCAGCTGGAACAGCAGGTCACCCGGTTCGGCGTCGACGGGCTGAAGCTGTATCCCGCCTTCTTCTACGACGATGTCGGCAGGGGCTGGCGGCTCGACGACGCCGACTACGCCACCCCGCTGCTGGAGGCCGCCCGCGACCTCGGCATCCGCAACGTCGCGGTGCACAAGGCGCTGTGGCTGCCACCCGCCCCGCGCAGCGCCTTCAGCCTCGACGACCTGGACCTCCCGCTGGAGCGGTTCCCCGACATCAGCTTCCACGTGGTGCACGCGGGCGCGGCCTTCCTCGAGGAGACCGCGACGCTGCTGCGCCGGCACCGCAACCTCTACGCGACCCTCGAGTCCGTGTTCGCCTACGTGGTGGTCAGACCGCTCGTGTTCGCCCGCATCCTCGGCACCCTGCTGCGGGCCTGCGGCGCCGACCAGCTGATGTTCGGCAGCGGCTCCAACCTGTCCCACCCGGCTCCGCTGCTGGCCGCGTTCGACGGTTACGAGCTGCCGGCCGACCTGGTCGCCGAGCACGGCTACCCCCAGCTGACCGCCGAGGACCGCCGCAAGATCCTCGGCGGGAACGCGCTGCGCCTGCTCGGCCTGGACGCCGCCACCGTCGCCAGCCGTGTCGCGGACGACGAGTTCGCCCGCGAGCGCCGGCGCGGCGCGGCCCGCCCCTGGGGCCAGCTGCGCACGGGCGCGACGGCGGTACGGGGATGAGCCACCGGGCAGGGCGCGCGCACCGTCGTCCCCGGAAGAACCGTCGTCCCCTGGAGAACCGTCGTCCCCGGAAGAACAGCCGTCCTCCGCGGAACGGCCGTCCGCGGAACGGGAACGGCGGCGCGGCGCGCGGCCGGCGGAGCGGATCGGGGAGCGCATGAACCGCACGGGGACGGCGGCACCCACCGAGGAGCGGGTCCGTGCGGCGCTGCGCTCGGTCCCCGAGCCGTGTGGCCTGCTCATGCGTACCCCGATCGACATCTGCGAGATGGGGCTGGTCGACGGGATCGAGTGCCGCGCGGGGAACGTCCGGGTGGTGCTCGTCCTGACCGACACCTCCTGTGTGCACCTCTCCGGCCTGAAGCGTTACATCACCGATGTCCTGACCGCGCTGCCCGGCGTCGAGTCCGTCGAGGTCACGGTGTCGACGACCCAGCTGTGGACGCCGGACCGCCGACAGCCGGCACCGGGCCACCGCACCCGTCCCGAGAACATGCCGGCCGGTGACGCGCCGCGCGCCGCCGGCCGGCACCGCCGCGGCCGGGAGGCCCCGTGATCCGCCCTGTGCGGGATCCGGGCTCGCGGAACGCCTCACTTGTGGGCGGGCGGCACCCCTGCTAATGTTGAACAAACAATTGTTTCAGAAAGAGTGAGAACGATGGCATATATCACCCCAGTACTGGACGACTACGCGAAGAAATACCAGAACATACGTCTCGAACGTAAAGACGGAATCTTAGAGCTGACCGTCCACAGCGAGGGCAAGAGCCTGGTGTGGACGTCCAATGCCCACGACGAGCTGGCCTACTGCTTCGCCGACGTCGCCTGCGATCCCGAGAACAAGGTCGTCATCATCACCGGCGCCGGCGACTCGTTCTGCTCGGAGATCGACTTCTCGAGTTTCGGCCTCTCGACCGCGATCGACTGGTCGCAGATAATCTTCGAGGGCCAGCGGCTGCTGAACAACCTGCTCGACATCGAGGTTCCGGTGATCGCCGCTATCAACGGCCCGGCCACCATCCACCCGGAGATACCGGTCCTGTCCGACATCACGATCGCCGCGGACACCACCACTTTCCGGGACTCCCCGCATTTCCCGTCCGGCATCGTCCCCGGGGACGGGGCACACGTGACATGGACGCACGTGCTCGGGCCGCAGCGCGGCCGCTACTTCCTGCTCACCGGCCAGGAGCTCGACGCCCACCAGGCGCTGGACTACGGCGTGGTCAACGAGGTGCTCCCGGCCGAGCAGGTCCTCCCCCGCGCGCGCGAGATCGCCGAGAACATCGCGGCCAAGCCGCCGCTGGCCCGCCGTTACACCCGGGTGGCGCTGACCCGCGAGCTCAAGCGGCTCATGCACGAACAACTCAGCCTGGGCCTCGTCCACGAGGCGCTCGCCGCGCTGTCGCTATGAGCAGCATGACGCTCTCCGGTTTCAACCGTCTCAGGCGGTACTTCGAGGACTTCGCCGTCGGGGACGCCGTGCGCACCCCCGGCCGCACCGTCGACATCGGGGACATCACCACCTTCGCCGGCCTGACCGGGGACCACTACCCGCTGCACGTCGACGAGGAGTACGGCCGCACCACCCGCTTCGGCGGCCGTATCGCGCACGGCCCGCTCACCTTCGGCTTCGCGGTGGGGCTCGTCGCGCTCTCGGGCTTCCTCGGCGAGGCGATCGTGGCCTTCCTGGAGTGCCAGCACCTGCGTGCGCTGGCGCCCGTGCGCCCGGGCGACACCCTCCGGGTGCACGCGGAGGTCGTCGAGAGCGAGGCCGGCGCCAACCCCGGATACGGGACGCTGCGCCTCGACTACAGCGTAGTCAACCAGAAGGACGAGGAGGTCATGCGGTTCCGCATGGTCCTGCTCGCCCGCCGCCGGCCACCCGTGGAGGACAACGGTGCCTGACAGTGATCCCGCTTCCGGTGCCGCCACGGCGAGCGCCCTGCCCGGCCGCGGCTCGCCGGAGGAGGCCGTCTTCATCGGCCTCGGCGAGCTGCCGTCCGGGCGCTACCCGGACCGCCCGTTCATGGGCCAGCTCGTGCACGCCGCGGTCGCCGCGGTCCGCGACGCCGGGCTCACCGTGCCCGACATCGACACCATCCTGCTGATCCCGTGCCTGCACTCCTTCGCGGACCAGGCCGATCTGATCTTCTCGCGGCTCGTCGAGGAGCTGGGGCTGCACGGGCGGGCCAAGAGCAGCTTCATGCTGCACTCCGGCGGCTCCACCAGCGACAACACGATCCGTTCCGCCGCGGGGCTGATCGCCAGCGGGCACGCGCGCAACGTCCTGGTCGTGCAGTCCGAGAAGTGGGGCTCCGCGCCGGTCGGCGAGATGATCGACATGCTCACCGCCAACGGCATCCCCCGCGAGTGGGAGAAGCTCTCCGGGCTGACGTTCAACGCCGTGGGAGCGCTCATCACATGCCGTTACATGGCCGCGAGCGGCTCCACCGCGGCGGACATGGCGTCGGTCTGCGTGGCGCTGCGCGAGTGGTCCCGGCTGAACCCCAACGCGATGTACAGGGACCGGACGCTCACCGTCGAGGAGATCCTGAACTCGAAGATGGTGACCGACCCGCTGCACGCGCTCGAGTGCCCCATGCTCGCCGACGGGGCCGTCGCGTTCGTCATGACCAGCGCCGGGAACGCCCGCCGCGCCGGCAGGGACGCCTGGGTGCGCATCGCCGGATCCGGCGGCTGCGTCTCCCACTACAGCATCGGCCAGGAGGCCGATCTCGCCGTGCTCGGCTGGGAGAAGGCCGGGGTGGACGCGTACGAGCAGGCCGGCTGGGGCCCCCAGGAGGCGGATCTCGCCGAGGTCTACGACTCCTACGCCGCGGTGCTCACCAGCGGTCTCGAAGGGCTCGGGCTCGCGCCGAAGCACGAGGCGGCCCGGATGTTCGCCAGCGGCGAGTTCTCACCGGGCGGGCGGCTGCCGGTCAACACCAACGGCGGGCTGCTGTCGGCCGGCCACACCGGGGTCGGCGGCGGCAGCGCACTGCTGGCGGAAGGAGTGCGCCAGCTGCTCGGCAGGGCAGACCCCTCCCGCCAGGTCGCCGGCGCCACCCGGGCGGTCTGCGGCGGCACCGGCGGGACCTACATGGACAGCCAGGTACTGCTGCTGGAGGGGGTGGCCCGGTGACCGACACCGGCATGGAAACGCTCACGGAGCCGTACTACGAGGCGCTGAAGCGCGGTGAGCTCGTCGTCCAGCACTGCAAGGCGTGCAATCGCAACATCATGTATCCCCGTCATCTCTGCCCGTTCTGTTACGAGACAGATCTGAGCTGGGTCCTGTCGTCCGGCCGGGGTGTGCTGCACAGCTACGCGGTACAGCGGCTGGGGCCGCCCAGCGGATTCGAGGACGACCTTCCCTACGCGGTCGGTGTCGTCAAGCTCGATGACGGTGTTCAGCTGCTCGGCCGACTGTGGCCCGATCCCGACGGCGAGTGGAGCGGCTATTCCTGTGACGGCCGGGTCGAGTTCCACGGCGCGGACGCTGTCGAGATCGGGCGCCGTCCCGTTCCCTGGTTCCGCCGGGCCGGCTGAGAATCCGGGATTTCCGCCCGCCGCGGGCCGGCCCGTGGCGCTCCGGGAACCACGGGCCGGTATTCCGCCGGCACGGACGTCGGACAGAACCGGCGGGCCGACCGGCAATACCGGCCGGCCCGCCGGCAATGCTGACCGGCCGGCCTGACCGGCAATACCGACCGGCAATACCGACCGGCAATACCGACCGGCAATGTTGACCGGCAATGTTGACCGGCAATACCGACCGGCAATGCTGACCGGCAATGCTGACCGGCCTGACGGCAATGCTGACCGGCCGGCCTG
The DNA here is from genome assembly GCF_920888515.1 of Protofrankia sp. CiP1_Cm_nod1. Classification (GTDB taxonomy): domain Bacteria; phylum Actinomycetota; class Actinomycetes; order Frankiales; family Frankiaceae; genus Protofrankia. The sequence goes on from NZ_CAKKTM010000332.1 coordinate 25,090, forward strand.
ACCGGCGAGGAAGGGTGCGCTCATCATGGGCAGGGTACAGGTCATCGGCGTCGGCATGATCCGCTTCGGGCGGGATGTGCGCCGCGGTGAGCGGGCCATGGTCGAGGAGGTCGTCGATCTCGCGCTGAAGGATGCGGGGATCACCGCGTCCGACGTGCAGCGCGTCTTCTCCGGCAACGCGGCCGCGGGCCTGGTGTCCGGGCAGGAGATGATCCGCGGGCAGGTGGCGCTGCAGGGCACCGGCCTGGCCGGGGTCCCCCTGGTCAACGTCGAGAACGCCTGCGCGTCCAGCAGTTCGGCGGCCGGTCTGGCGTTCGAGGCCGTCCTGTCCGGGCGCTGTGACGTGGCACTGGTCATCGGTGTCGAGAAGCTCTCGCACACCGAGAAGTCCCGGGCCTTCGACGCCCTGCGGGGGGCCACCGACGTCTCGGCCGTATCCCCCGCGGCGGACGGGCCGGCCACGAGCTCCGTGTTCGTCGACGTCTACGCCCAGGAGGCCCGGAAGTACCTGGCCGAGTACGGCGCGACGGCCGCCGATCTCGCCGCGGTCGCCGTCAAGAACCGTCGGCACGCCTCGCTCAACCCGCTGGCCCAGTTCCAGAAGCCGCAGACGGTCGAGGAGGTGCTGGCCGGGCGTGTGATCGTCGACCCGCTGACCCTGCCGATGTGCTCGCCGACGACGGACGGGGCCGCCGCCGCCGTACTGTGCTCGGAGAACTACGCCCAGCGGCTGGGCCAGGCCGGGTGTGCGGTACGCGCGACCCGTCTCGCCGCCGGTGCCGGGCCCGGCTCACAGCCGGTGGCCGCCGCCGCGGGCGCGGCGTTCGACGACGCCGGCCTCGGGCCCGACGACCTCGACGTGCTTGAGCTGCACGACGCCGCCGCGCCCGCGGAGATCCTCCAGTACGCCGACATCGGCCTGTGCGCCCCCGGCGAGGGGCACCTGCTCCTGCGCTCCGGCGCCACCGCCCTGGGCGGGCGGCTGCCGGTGAACGTCAGCGGGGGGCTGCTCAGCCGCGGGCATCCCATCGGGGCGACGGGCTGCGCGCAGCTCGTCGAGATCTACGACCAGCTCACCGGACGGGCCGGCGGCCGGCAGGTCGAGGGGGCCCGGGTGGGCATGGCCGTGAACGCCGGCGGCTGGCTGGCGGGTACCTACGCGGCCGCGGTCGCGACCATCCTTGAGAAGGTGGCCTGACGATGGGCAAGCGAGTCGATCTGGAGACCCTTTTCCACGAGCAGGTGGCCGACGGGGTCGTGCTGGTGACGCTCAACCGTCCGGACCGCGGCAACGGTGTCGTGCCGGAGCTCGTCCGCGACCTGCTGGCGGCGCTGACGGCGCTCGAGGCCGACCGCACGGTGCGCTGCCTGGTCCTCACCGGTGCCGGCCGGCAGTTCTCCGCCGGCGCCGACCTGAAGGCGATGCGGGAGTACATCGACCACCGGCTCGCCGTCGAGCAGGAGCCCTACAACGCCCGGGTGCTCTTCCCGGTCACCCAGCGGGTCGTCGCCTCGCGGCTGCCGACAATCGCGGCGATCAACGGCGGCGCCACCGCGGGCGGCCTCGATCTCGCCCTGGCCTGCGACCTGCGGATCGCCTCGACAGTGGCCAGGCTGGGCGAGACCTACATCAACATCGGGCTGCCGCCCGGCAACGGCGGGACGTGGTTCCTGCCCAGGCTCCTCGGCTCCGGCCTCGCGGCCGAGCTGGCCCTGACCGGCGAGCTGCTCGACGCCGCCCGCGCGCTCGAGATCGGGCTGGTCAACCGGGTGGTCGAGCCCGACGAGCTGATCCCGGCCGCCGTCGAGCTGGCCTCGAAGATCGCGGCGAAGTCCTGGCGGGCCGTCGAGGCGACCAAGCAGGCGCTGCGCTCGGCCTGGCAGGTCGATCTCGCCACCGCGATGACGACCAGCTACTGGAGCGTGGCGGCGCTGCACCACGGCCCCGACCTGTCCGAGGGCATCGACGCCTTCCTGCAGCGCCGCCCACCCGTCTTCAACCGCCCGGCCGGCCCCTGACGGAAACATCCGCGCCGGTTGCCCGCGCACACGGCGGGGCGGGGCGGGAGTATTCCGGACGGTCGCCGTGGGCGGCGGCGCCGGTTGCCCGCGCACACGGCGGGGCGGCCTGAAACTCCAGGTCATCCGCTGGGCGGAACAGCGGGGACCGGCTGCTGGACGGACCAGGCGGCGGGCAGCGCCAGGACCATCGTGAGCCCGCCGCCGGGGGTGTCGTCGGTGACGAGGGAGCCGCCCATGGCCTCGGCCAGGCCGCGGGAGAGGGCGAGGCCGAGCCCGACACCAGTGGTGTTGTCCCGGTCACCGAGGCGCTGGAACGGCTGGAAGACCCGGTCCCGGTTCTCCGCCGGGATACCGGGCCCACGGTCGATGACCCGCAGCTCGACCCTGTCCTCCAGCGCGCTCGCGGTGATGACGGGATGGGTCCCCGCCGGGGAGTGCCGCAGGGCGTTGGCGGCGAGGTTGACCACGATCCGCTCCAGCAGCGCGGGGTCGGCGTAGATGTCGGGCAGGCCGTCCGGCACCTGGATCTCCACCGTCCGGCCGGGTGCCCCGAGCTCGTCGAGGGCGTGCGGGACGACGTCGTCGAGACCGGTCTGGCGGGGGAAGACGCTGAGCACCCCGGCCTGCAGCCGGCTCATGTCCAGCAGGTTGTCGACGAGCCGGCTGAGCCGGTCCATGGACTCGTCGGCGGTGGCCAGCAGCTCCGCCTGCTCGTCCGGCGTCCAGACGACGTCCTGGCTGCGCAGGCTCGCGACGGCCGCCTTGGCCGAGGCCAGCGGTGAGCGCAGGTCGTGGCTGACCGCGGCCAGCAGGGCGGTGCGCACCCGGTCCGCCTCGGCCAGCGGCCCGGCCTCGGCGGCGGCTTCGGCGAGCCGGCGCTGCTCAAGGGCGAGCGCGGCCTGCACGGCGAACGCGGCGAGTATCCGGCGGTCCGCGGCCGGCAGTGGGCGTCCGCGTAACACCAGGGCGAGGTTGTCGCCGACCGGCACGTCCACGTCGCCCTCCTCGGGACGCGCGCACGGGTCGACGCCCACGCTGTGGACGGCACGCCAGCCCCGGCCGCCCGGGCGCGGCGGCCTGTCACCGTCCGTGGCGATGGCTGCCCGCGCGTCACCCGCTCCCCCGGTGCGCCGTACATCCTGCCCGTCCTGCCCGTCCTGCCCGCCCGGTCCGCCCGGTCCGCCCGGTCCGCCCGGTCCGCTGTGCGCGCCGTGCCCGTTCTGCCCGCTCCGCGTGTCATGATCGCTCTGCTCGCTGTCATCCGTGCGCTCGAGGAGGGTCGCGGCCGTCATCCCGAAGGTCTCCCGGACCCGTTCGAGCAGGGCCGGCAGCGCGTCCTCACCGCGCAGGACGCTGCCGGCGAGCACGGACAGGGTGGCGGCCTCGGCGGAGGCCCGCACCGCCTGGGTGTACCGGCGGGCGGCGAGGTCGACCACCCTGCTGACCATGATTCCGACAAGGACGAAGGCGACCAGCGCGAAAGCGTTGTTGCGTTCCGCTATCGTCCAGCGGTGGTGGGCGGCGAAGAAGTAGTAGTTCAGCAGCAGGGAGCTGGCGACCGCGGTGAGCAGCGCCGGCCAGAACCCGCCCACCAGCGCGGTGACCACCACCGCCAGCAGGTAGACGAGGACGTCGGTGGTCACGTTGAGTGAGCCCCGGGAGTGCGCGAGCGCGACTGTCAGCAGCGGCAGGAGGACCGCGGCCATCGCGGTCGCGATCAGCCGGCGCCGGGGCCGCAGCCCGTGGGCGAGGCGCGGCAGGCGCCATCCCCGGCCGGCCTCCTCGTGGGTGACCATGTGGACGTCGATCGACCCGGACAGTTTCGTGGTGGTGACGCCGATCCCGGGGCTGAGCACCTGGGCGAAGCGTCCCCGCCGGCTGGCCCCGAGCACCAGCTGGGTGGCGTTCTCCGCGCGGGCGAAATCCAGCAGCGCGGCCGGGACGTCGTCGCCGATGACGTGGTGGTAGGTGCCGCCGAGGCTTTCCGCCAGCGCCCGCTGGCGGGCCAGCGCCCGGGGGTTCGCCCCGGTCAGCCCGTCGGAGCGGGCGACATGAACCGCAAGCAGGTCGGCGCCCTTGCTGCGGTCGGCGATCCGGACCGCCCGGCGGATCAGCGTGTCGCCCTCGGGCCCGCCGGTGAGGGCGACGACGACCCGCTCCCGAGTCTCCCAGGTGCCGGATATCCCGTGTTCGGCCCGGTACCGGTCAAGCTGCTCGTCGACCTTGTCAGCCACCCACAGTAACGCGATCTCCCGCAGCGCGGTGAGGTTACCCACCCGGAAGTAGTTCGACAGCGCCGCGTCGATCTTCTCCGGGGCGTAGATGTTGCCGTGGGCCATCCGCCGGCGCAGCGCCTCCGGCGCCATGTCGACCAGTTCCACCTGGTCGGCCTGGCGGACGGCCTCGTCGGGCACCGTCTCCCGCTGCGCCACCCCGGTGATCGTCTCGACCACGTCGTTGAGCGACTCCATGTGCTGGATGTTGACGTTGGAGATGACGTCGACACCCGCGTCGAGGAGCTCCTGGACGTCCTGCCAGCGCTTCGCGTTGCGGCTGCCGGGGATGTTGGTGTGGGCGAGCTCGTCGACGACCGCGACCGCGGGCCGGCGCGCGAGCACGGCGTCGACGTCCATCTCGGTGAACGTCGAACCGCGGTAGGAGATCTCCCGACGCGGGACGACCTCCAGCCCGGCGAGCAGGGCGGCCGTCCGGGGACGGCCGTGGGTCTCGACGAAGCCGACGACCACGTCGGTGCCCCGGTCCCGCCGCCGGTGCGCCTCGTCGAGGGCGGCGAACGTCTTGCCCACGCCCGGCGCCGCACCGAGGTAGACCCGCAGGGTTCCCCGACTCACGACGTCCATCGTGCGCCGTTCCCGCCATCGTGGCCATACCCGTGCCCGGCCCGTACCGGCGGCGGGCGGGTGCCGGTACGGGCCGGGCGGGCGGGCCGGGCGGGCCGGGCGCGGGCCGTGGG
>NZ_CAKKTM010000333.1 GCF_920888515.1 Protofrankia sp. CiP1_Cm_nod1
ATAAGAGACAGGGCCGGGCGCGGGCCGTGGGGCGGGCCGTGGGGCGGGCCGGCCGGAGCGCGTCCCACAGCTCCAGGCACAAAAATCACGATGTACTTCCCTTTGCCACTTTGATATTTCAAATTAATACGTTAGACGTTTCAATGACCTGGAACGGTTCATACGGTTACACCAGCGGCATTGGCGACCGGAAGCACCCGAAGCAGTGAAGAAAGCTCAGTGAGCTGCGTTATAAACGGGCCCAACGGACGAACGGGCGATTACCGTATCGACTATGGCGCCAGCAGGACTTTCCTGGCAGACGCTGCACGATGTCGGTGCCCTCGCATTGGTCGACACCGCTTCGCAACGAGCTGCCTCGGTCGTACGACCATGTACTCCCGAACTCGACATCACCGACATCGTGGAAGCCGAACGCCTGGTCCAGGCGTGGGCGGACGCGACCACCCGCCAGGAGGCGGAGGCGGCCCTGGCCACGCGCCTGCGGGTCGACTCCGTACGCCTCCTGCAGTCGTTGGGCTGGCTGCTGGCGATGTGGGCGGTGACCCTGCATCTGCGGACCGGCGAACAGCCCCACGTGGTCATCCGGTCGCTGACCTACCGCGGGGTGTGGCGCGGCGCGCAGGCACCCCTTTCGGAACATGTGTGGGAGTCGCTCAGCGAGCGGATCCGCGTCGGCGCGCTGGCCGCGCTGACCGGGGACGCGGACATCACCCACGCTTTCCGGCAGGCGGTCCAGCGGCCCACGGGCATCGACGAGGTGCTGTTGCACCACGCCCTGGTCGTGATGGACGACCTGGCCCGCAGCATGCATGCCATCGGTGTCGACCCGACCGGCCTCGCCCAGACCCTGGCCGTGTACACGGCGCAGCCGTCCGCCATTCAGCCCCCGTCCTTCCGTCCGTTGAAATGAGCACGATGAGCACCTGGGACGAACACCCGGAACGAGCACTTGGAACGAGCACGGTCGCCGCCGCCGCGGCGCCCCGGTCATGTGGCGTCGATGCCGATGGTGGGTATCGTGTCGTCAGGCCGCCTGCCGACAATGCCGTTGGCAGGGCTGACGTGGCAGTGCTGATGACGGTGCCGGCCGGATGACAGTGCCGGCCGGATGACGGTGCCGGCCGGGCATCCTCTCATGATGGTCGGCAATCGCTGATCGGGCCTGTGGCGGGTTACACCACAGCATGCGTCTCCCTACCATCCACGGCCGTCCGCGCGGACGGCACAGAGCATCCATGATCTTTGTCGCAGGCGGCCCGGGCTTCGGGCCGGGCGGTTCGGACACCCCTCAGGTTCCATGCGACAGTTGGATGTCCGGTGCGGCACGCATGGGAGCGGGTGGATGGGTGGAGCGGCGAGCGGGCCCGTGGGAACCAGCCAGGGACCAGCGGGAGCCAGGCGGGAGGCGGAGGCCTCCCCCGCTCGCCATGGTGTCGCCGCGACCGTCCACCGGACGCATCTGCCCGGCCACGACCATCGACGAGAGCACCACCGGACCGGAGAGCTGACGGTGACCACCTTGTCCGACCCGCCCACGGCCGGCTCCCCACCCTCCCGTCCCACACCCGCCGGCTCAGCGCCCACCGGCTCAGCGCCCACCGTTGCCGCGGGGGCGGCCGGGGCGCCGCGGGCCCGGCAGCGGCTGCGCACGGTGGAGATCGTCGAGGCCGCGCTCCTGGTCGATCTGGTCATCGCGATCTGCCTGGTCACACGTTTCCTCCCCTTCGGCTGGCTGCTCACGATCGTCGCGACGGTTCCGGCGGCGACGCTTGCCGCCCGGTGGCGGCTACGGGCGGCCTGGACGGCGATGGTCGCGGCGCTGGCGGTGGCCGTCCTCATCGGCGGCACCGGCTTCGCGATCACGATCACGTCCTGCATGATGACCGGCACGCTGCTGGGCGTCGCGCACCGTCGCCGCTGGGGCCTCGTACGCACCACGGCGGTCGGTCTCGTCGCGCTGTGGGCACCGGTGGCGCTCGGCATGAACGCGCTGTTCTACGTGCTCACCGATCTGCGGGCGCTGGTACTCGCCGAAATCGTCAACAGCTGGGACGGCGCCCGCAGCAGCCTCGTCCACGTCGGGATCGGCCCGGACAGCCCGGGCCTGCGCACCGCGGACGCGCTCCTGCGGTGGGGCGCGGAGCACTGGTGGGCGCTGCTGCCGATCGCGCTGCTGGCCAACACCAGCGTCAACGTGCTCACCGCGGCCGTGGTCACCCGTCCGGTGCTGCGCCGGCTCGCCGTCGGCGCGCCGGAAGCCCGGTCCGACCACCCGAACGCGCCCATATGGGCACCGGGGCCGGCGCCGGCGCGCCGGAAGCCGGCGGCCCGGGGGTGTCCGGAACCGCCCGCGGCGGAACAGCCTCCACATCCGCTGCCCGTCCGCCTGGAATCCGTCACCTACCGCTATCCCCATGTGACGCGGGATGCGCTGCGGGACGTGTCACTGACGATCCGGCCGGCCGAGTTCGTGGCGATCGTCGGCGGCAACGGCTCGGGGAAGTCGACGCTCGCCCGGATCATCAGTGGCTGGCATCCCACCGACGGGCGGGTGCTGCGGCCCGGCGACTGCGCGCTGGGCCGCACCGGCGGCACCGCTATGATCTTCCAACGTCCGGAGTCGCAGGTCCTGGGGGTGCGGGTCCTCGACGACGTCGTCTGGGGCCTGCCCGACGGCGCCACCGTCGACGTGGAGGCCCTGCTGGCGCGGGTCGGGCTCGCGAACGTCGCCGACCGCGAAACCGCCACGCTCTCCGGCGGGCAGCTCCAACGGCTGGCGGTCGCGGCCGCGCTCGCGCGGGCGCCCCGGCTGCTCGTCTCCGACGAGTCCACCGCCATGGTGGACACCGAAGGCCGCGACCAGCTCACCGACCTGCTGGCGCGGCTGCCGGACGAGGAGGGAGTCGCGGTCGTCCACGTGACCCATCACCCGGCGGAGGCACAACGGGCGCACCGCCGGATCGTCCTCGACGCGGGCCGGCTGACCTCGGCGAGCGCCCCGGCGGGCGGTGTGCCGTGCGCGTCCCCCTGGCGCCCGCCGCGGGCCCGGCCCGCGCAGTCCCGCTCGATGGCCCTCCCGTCACCCATCCCGCCGTCCAGCCCGGCCAGCAGACCCGCCACGCCCGCCATACCCGCCGCACCCGCCGCACCCGCCGCACCCGGCGCACCCGCCGCACCCGGCGCGCCTGTCACATCCGGCATACCCGCCGTGTCCGCCGTGGACGCCGCGGCCAGCACGGTCGGCATGCCCGCCGCGACCGACACGCCCGGCCCGCTGGAGCGGGCGGCGAGCCGGACTCCCCCGGTGGATCCGCCCGCGGTCATCCCCGTCCCACCGGCTCCGCCGGCCGCCGCTGTCCCGCCGGCCGTCCCCGCTCCGCCGGCCACCCCGGCTTCACCGATCAGACCGATCAGACCGGCCGTATCAGCCGGGTCGGCCGGGTCGGCCGCACCCGCCGGGCAGCGGCTCGCGCGGACGGCCGCGCTGGTCCGCCTCGACGGGGTGGGGCAGGTCTACTCGCCCCGGTCACCATGGGCCCGCCGGGCGCTGCGCGACGTCTCCTTCTGCCTGGACAGCGGTGAGGCGGTGCTGGTCCGCGGCCGCAACGGCTCGGGCAAGTCGACGCTGGCCGCCGTCCTCGCCGGTCTGCTGACTCCCTCGGAGGGTGCGGCCCACCTCGCCGGCCAGCCGCTGACCGCCTGCCCCGGCGAGATCGGGTTTGCCGTGCAGCACTCCCGGCTGCAGCTGCTGGCGCCCACCGTGGGCGCTGACGTGCGCGCGGCGGCCGGCGTGGGCGTGGCCGCCGCCGACGAGGCCCTGGCCGCGGTCGGGCTCGACCCGGAGCTCTTCCGGGACCGGCGGGTGGAGGATCTCTCCGGTGGGCAGATGCGCCGGGCCGCGCTCGCCGGGCTGATCGCCTGCCGGCCTCGGCTGATGATCCTCGACGAGCCGTTGGCGGGCCTGGACGCCCCGTCCAGGCGGATTCTGATCGATGTCCTGGTGAGCCTGCGCGCCCGGACCGGCCTGACGCTGGTGGTGATCTCCCACGACTTCGACGACATGGCCCGCCTGACCGAACGGATGCTCGTCCTGGAAGCCGGGCGACTGGTGCATGACGGACCGTTCACCGACGGCGCCACCGGAGACATACCGTGTCACCCATCCGCGCCGCTGCCCCATCCCCGGCCGGCCGGGGCCCGCACGGAGGCCGAACTCCTCGACGTCACTTCTAGTGATCGCGATAGTTTGAGTAATTGTGACGATACTTTCTGCATCCAGAACGGCACAGCCCAGGCCGGCGACGGCCACAGCGACGGCGATGCCGGCCGCAGCGACGGCAGTGCCGGCCACAGCAATGCCGATAGCGGCAGTAGCGGTGACAGCGATACCGACAGTGATGGTAGCGGCGACGGGCAGGTAGGCGATGCCGGACGCCCGGGCTGCGTGCCAGCGCAGGGACCGGCGACCGTGGCCTCACGACCGCCGTCGGGAAGATCGGGGAACAGGAGCATCCGCGGCCCGGCCGGCTCCCGCCGGGGCCGGTTCGGCCGGCGGCGGCCGGCCAGGCACGGGCACCGTACCGAGCCGAACCTGTTGCGCTACATCCCCGGTGGCACCCCGGTGCACCGCCTGTGGGCCGGCACAAAACTGATCATCATGGCGCTGCTCGGCGTGCTGATCGCCGTACGGCCGTCCTGGCCGGTGATCGGAATGGTCGCGGGGTTCGTCGGCGTCTCCATGGTCGTCGCCCGGATCCCGGTCGGTGCCGCCCCGCGCCTGCCCCGCTGGTTCTGGTACGGCCTGCTGATCGGGGTGCTGCTCACCGCCCAGTCGCACGCGGCACCGTTCGTCACCGTCGGTGGCGTACAGCTGTCCGTCGGTGGCATGCTGGACTGGCTGCGGCTGACGTCGGCGTCCATGACGATGTTCGCCGCGGCCGCGCTGCTGGGATGGACCACACCGCTGTCGGAGCTGGCGCCCGCCCTGGGCCGACTGCTGGCGCCACTGCGCAGGCTGCGGCTGCCGATCGACGAGTGGGTCGCGACGGTGGCGCTGTCCATCCGCTGCCTGCCGCTGCTCGTGGACGAGATCCGCATGCTGCTCGCGGTCCGCCGGCTGCGCGTCGGGCCGCGGCCGCCCCGCCGCCGGCTGCCGGGCCGGCTCGCGGC
>NZ_CAKKTM010000334.1 GCF_920888515.1 Protofrankia sp. CiP1_Cm_nod1
GGCCGGCTCGCGGCGCTGCCGCTGCACGCGCGATCGGTCACCGAGCTGCTGTGCACGGCGATCGTCACCTGCCTGCGCCGGGCCGCGGAGATGACCGATGCGATCGCCGCCCGTGGCGGGTTCGGCGCGGTCGCGTATCAGCCGGCGCGCCCGCGGCGGGTGGACGCCGCGGCGCTCGCGGCCCTGGCCGGGCTGACCGTGGCGACCTTCCTGGTATAGCCCTTCCCTGGTACAGCCCGTCAGCGGTACAGCCCGTCAGCCCTTCCTGGCTGTGGCCCGCGCCTGTCCTGGCCGGCGGGAGCCCTTTTGTTCTGGCCGGTAGGAGCCCTTCCTTACCGGCCAGGACAGGCCTGCGCCTGCCCCTGCCGGCAGGTCGGGCCGGGAAACGCCCCGCCGTCAGCCGAGAAAGCTGTTGAGGCCGGCCTCCTGGGCCTGCGGATCCGCCTCGGACGTACCGGGCAACAGCTCCGTCAACGGGCGGGGCGGCCCGAGGTGGAATCCCTGGGCGTAGTCCACCCCGAGGTCACGCAGGGCCGGTGCCAGCGACTCCCGGTCGATGCTCTCGGCGATGGTGTACATGCCCAGGCAGCGGGCGACGCGGACCACCGCGTCCACCAGCACCGCGTCGGCCGGGGAGGTGTCGACGTGCCGCAGGAAGTCGCCGTCTATCTTGACGTTGGTGAAGGGCAGGTTCCGCAGGTAGACGAACGAGCCCAGCCCGACCCCGAAGTCGTCCAGGGTGAACCGGCAGCCCGCGCCGGTGAGGGCCTCGGCGAGCTGGCGCACCGCGTCCGGGGCTGCGACCGCCACGCTCTCGGCGATCTCGATACCGAGCTGGGACGGGTCGACCCGGGCTGCGCGCAGCTCGGACAGGACGAAGTCGGCGAAGCCTGTGTCCTCGACCGACCGGCCGGAGATGTTCACGTGCAGGCGCAGCCGCTCCCCTCGGGCGGCGACGGAGGCGAGCGTGGCCACCGTCTGCTGCACCACCCAGCGGTCCAGGCTCAGGACCAGGTCGCTGTGCGCGAGCACGCTCATGAACTCGGCCGGGCCGATCTCGGGATGCTGGCCGTCGTGCAGCCGCAGCAGCACCTCGTATCCCTGCACCTCGTGCGAGGCCAGGTCCACGATGGGCTGCACCTGGAGGGTCAGCAGGCCGGCGTCGAGGGCGTCCCTCACCCGCTGCACCATCAGGGCACGGCGGGTGAGGTACTCGTGCCGCTCCGCGGTGAACAGCTTGGCGCAGTTGCGCCCGGCGTCCTTGGCCTCGGCCAGAGCGAGCCCGGCATGGGCGAGCGCGGTGTCGCAGTCACCCACGGCCGACAGCGGCACGACGCCGACGCTGACCGTCACCCGCACCGCGAAACCATCCACCATGATCGTGTGCCGGGCGGCCTGCTCGCGCAGGGTGTCCGCGACGGCCAGTGCCTCCGGCCCGTCACCGCTGTGCAGGACCACCGCGAACTCGTCGTCACCGAGCCTGCCGATGACGGCGGCCGGGAGCGTCTCCACCAGGCGCTGGGCGACCGAACGCATCACCGTGTCGCCGACCGAGTGGCCACGCAGGTCATTCACGATCTTGAAGTTGTCGACGTCGACCAGCAGCAGCGCGCCGGTGCGGTCAACCCCGGCGGCCAGCCGCTCGGTCAGCAGGGCTGTCACCGCCCGCCGGTTGAGCACCTCGGTGAGCGGCTCGTGCACGGACGCGTGGGCGAGCTCGTGGCGTGTCCGGACCAGCTCGGTGACGTCGTGGGCCGTACCCATGATCCGGATCGGCGTGCCGGAGTCGTCGGTGAGGATGTCCCCCCGCCATTCCAGCACACACTCGGTCACCCGGTCGGCCAGGTACATCCGAGGGGTGACCTCGACCGGGGTGACGGTGGTGATCGCCTGGTCGAACGCGCTCTCGACCGTCGCCCGGTCGTCGAGGTGCACCAACGAGCGGAAGACGTCGTAGTCGACCGGGGTGTCCGTCGGATAGCCGAGCATGGCCAGCAGCTCGTCGGACCACTCCATCTCGTTGGTGACGAGGTCCCACTCCCAGATGCCGGTACGGGCGATCGTCTCGACGTGGCGCAGCCACCGCTCGCGCAGCCGCAGCGTCTCCTCCTCGTGGCGCCGCCCGGTGACATCGGTGATCTCGTAGAGGACGAAACTGTCGGCGGGCGGCTGCCCGGAGCCGGCGGGACGGTCGGCGATCAGAGTCCGGGCCCGGACCTCCAGCCAGTGGGTGGTGCCGTCCGGCGCCTGCCACTGGGCCTGCCGCTGGCCGGTGTCGGGGACGACCCCGGCCAGCGGCAGGCCGGCCTCGGCAACCGCCACGCGGGCGGAGTACACCGGATCGGCGTCCGGCCCGCCCCACGGGTACCCGCCACCCGCCGCGCCCCCCGGCTCCACGCCACCGTGCTCGGCGGCGTCAGCGCTGTCACGCCCAGAATGATCACGTACGGTACCGGCGACAGCGTCGTGCGCGGCACCACCGCCGGTGGCCACCAGATCGAGCAGGGCCCGGTTCGCCCAGACCACACGACTGTCTGACGTGACCACCAGTAGCCCGGTGGATACCACGTCAGCCACGGAGCCGGCCATGCTAGCGACCAACGGATCTCCTCGCGCCTGTCAGCCCGGTGCACATCTCGGCTGGTCACGCTATCTTCATGGATCGCATGGCCTTCCCGATCGCATGGCGAGTGTAGCGGCAGGCAGGTGCGCACAGAACGTCAGGCTGTGGTAGCGGGTGTGTCTTCCGACGCCCGGGAACTCCTGGCATCCAGCGACACGAAAAACCATGATCGTATCATCGTCGGCCCGTCCGGCTCATCGACGACAGCAGCTCATCGACGACAGCGGGCCGTCGGCAGCGCGCAGAACTATGATCGCGCCGCCTCCGGCCCGCCGTTGCGACTCCGCCGGCAGCGACGTCAGTCGTGGATCTGCTGGGCGAGATAGTGTGCCTCACCGAGCTGGGAGACCAGCTCGAGCTGGGCATCCAGCCAGTCGATGTGCTCCTCCTCGGAGGTGAGGATCTCCTCCAGCAGGACAGCGGATCCGACGTCGTCACGCGAGCGGGTCAGGACGATCCCCTCCCGCAGCAGGCCGCAGGCCTCGATCTCGTGCGTACGGTCGGAGTTGAGCTGCTCGACAGGTGTCTCGCCGACACGGAGCGTGTTCAGCCGCTGGAGGTTGGGCAGCCCGCCCAGGTACAGCACGCGATGCACCAGCTTGTCAGCGTGGCGCATCTCGTCGATCGACTCGTCGTAGGTGTGCTTGCCCAACCGCCGGTAACCCCAGTTGAGCTGCATCCGGGAGTGCAGGAAGTACTGGTTGACGGCCGTCAGCTCATTCGTGAGGACGCGGTTGAGCAGTTCGACAATCTCCGGGTCGCCCCTCACATGAAACCTCCGCTATGTCAGCCCGATGACACAACCGGACAGCCACGGCGGTAGTCCGTCAACAGTTCCTCGATCTCGTCGAGGCAGCCACCACAACCGGTGCCCGCGGCACAGACATCACCCACCTCGCCCGTGTCGCACGCGCCCGACTCAATCACGCCGCGCAACGTCCGCTCGGAGACAGCAAAGCACGAACAGACCAGCACCGCACCTCACCACGCTCTGGAGAGAGCACCTCGTCCCATATTCCGGAACCGACGGCCCACGGACGCCGCATACGGTCGGATCAATGACAGCAAGTGCTCGCGTCTAAGTTAAACCTTCCCTAATAAAAACGTGGCCTAAGAATCCCACAGGGACAGATCGGAGGCAAGCGGGGATGAGCGAGCACCACGTCACCACCCGGCCACAACAGGCCGATCACGGCCGCGGCGGAACCGGCCTGACATACGGACAGGCCCGGTAGCTCGGAAAACAGCGGCCGCCCAGCACGGGACGCGATTCCCGGAGAGATACGGATCACACCTGGCAGCAGCCAGGATCAGGCGCCCGGATACGGTATTGCAGTACGGTACGGTCCCGTTTCGTGAAGGAGGGCACAATGTGCTGTGGACCAACCAGGTAGGCCCATATTGTCCGATATCGTCAACCATTGCCCGATATGGGCCGAAAATTCGACGATCGGGTCAGTGACGAGCATAACCGCGTCTCTCCGCGCACGATCGGCCCATTACCCGTGACGACGGCCGACGCCCAGCCCGCGCTGCCCACGACCAGTGCCACGGCGGACAGCCGGCCCATGCCCGACGCCAGGCTCACGACCGGCGCCCCGGCCACCGGCGGCGCCCCGGCCACCGGCGGGGCACGACGGGGGCGTCGCGCCCTCGGCACCGCCGGCTACGCGGCCACCCAGACCGTCCTGCTCGGCCTGTTGTTCATGGTCTACCGTTTCGGACGGCACATCGTCGACGGCCATCAGACCGAAGCGCTCTCGCACGGGGCCGCGGTATGGCAGATGGAACGCAGCCTGTACCTGCCCGACGAGGCAGCCGTCCAGCGGCTGGCCCTGCACTCCCACCACGTGACGATCCTGATCAACGAGTTCTATTACGCGGTCCACTTCCCCGCGGCGGTCGCGCTGCTCGTCTGGGTCTTCGCCTGGCACCGCTCCGCCTGGCCCAGGGCCCGCAATGTGATCATTATCGCGACAGGCATGGCCCTGGCGATCCACATCCTGTATCCGCTCGCTCCACCGCGCCTGCTGCCCATGACGATGACAGCTCTGATCGACACCGGCGCGATATTCGGCCCGTCGCCCTACGCCCAGGGCGACGGTTTCGCGAACGAGTACGCGGCCATGCCGAGCCTGCACATCGGCTGGGCCATCATCGAGGCATGGGTCGTGGTCACCGCCCTGCGCAGCCGGTGGCGTTATCTCGCCATCGCCCAGCCCGTGGCCACCACCGCCGTCGTCGTCGCCACGGCCAACCACTACTGGGTGGACGGCATTGTCGGCGCTCTGCTCGTCCTCCTGGCGGTGCAGGTCACCAGGTTGGCCCCGCAGGCCCGGATAGTCGCCGTGATGCGTCTGATGGTGACCCGCCGCTCGGATACCTGCGGGTCGCAGCAACCGTCCTGACCCGCTCCCGGCCGTCCCCCGGCCTGCCCTGCTCCTGCCCACGGGACGGCGGCGACTGCCGTGTGAGCCCCCGGGTCGAGGAGGCAGGCCCAGGATTTCCGGCCCAGGCGCCGGGCCGAGGGCCCAGGCCGGAGCGGCCCGCCGACGGGCAGCCCGAAAGGCAGACCGGAAGGCCCGGACCATCCGGCCTGCTCATCGAGGCAGGGCTGTGGCGGCTACGGGTGGCGGCTACGGAACGAGGGCGGAGATCTCCACCCGGCGGTTGGCGGCGCGCCCGGCATCGGTGGCGTTCGTCGCCAGCGGATGGTCCGAGGCGAACCCGGCGGCCCGCAGCTGATCCGCGGACACACCGTGGTCGGTCAGATAGGCGGCGGCGGCCCGCGCCCGCGCCAGTGACAGCGCCTCGTTGAAGGCGCGCGGCCCCCGTGCGTCGGTGTGCCCCGCCAGCAGGACGCCGAGCTCGTCCTCCCGCAGCAGCGCCGCGATCCGGTCGAGCTGGACGCGGTCGGCCTCGGTCAGCTCCGAGCTGCCCGTCGCGAAGGTGATCTGCCCCTCGGCGAGGACGCTGGCGAGCCGGCCGGCCAGCGACTGCGGCGTGGCCGCACCTGCCGCCGGCTGTGGCGCGGCCGTATCCGCCGCCGGTGCTGTCGCGGTCCC
>NZ_CAKKTM010000335.1 GCF_920888515.1 Protofrankia sp. CiP1_Cm_nod1
CCGGTGCTGTCGCGGTCCCGCCGGTCGCTGGCACCGGCGCGGCCGCGCCGGCCGTCGGGAGGGCCGAGGCGGAGGCGGCCGAGGCGGGAGCGGAGGCGGCCGGGGCGGAGGCGGCCGAGGCGGGAGCGTTTGGGGCGGAGGCGGCCGACCGGATGGTCAGACGGTTGTCGACCGTGGCGGCCGGCAGCGTCCTGCGGGTCTCGGCGAGGACGGCCGAGAGCAGCCGGGCCTCCTCCCCGGCGTCCGCCACGCCCCCCTCCAGAACCACCGAGGAACCGGCGATCGTCACCTTGTGCTCACCGGCGGCCGTCGTGAGCGTGCGGGCCAGGTCCGCGAGAACGGTGACCGGCGGCGCGGCCACGGCGGGGTCGACCGTCACCTTCCCGGTCAGCGTGCCGGTGCCCGCCGCCGCGGCCGCGCCGAGCACCTGCTCACGGGCGGCCCGGTCGGGCACGGTGGCGGTGACGGTGAGCGAGTCACCGTCGACCGCGATCACGAAGGGCCTGGCGGCGGCGCCGGAAAGCAGCGCCGGCACGATGCGGATGTCGCCGCCCAACGAGGCCGACCGTGCCCCGGGCACCCGCGCCACCACCTGGCGGGCCGCCTCGGCGTCGGTGAGGCTGGGGAACGTGCCGTGCACGGTGGCGTCCCGGCCGTCGAAGCTCACCCGCGCGCCGTCCTGGCCGTGCGAGCGCACCGCCAGGACGGCGCGGTCGGCAAGCTCGTCCTCGATGGGCTCACGCCGCAGCCCGAACGCCAGCAACGCCAGCAGCAGCCAGGCAACGACCAGGCACAGGGAGAACACAACCGGACGGGGCCGCTTCAGCGCGGCGATCTGGGCCAAGGACATCGACTGGTCTCCGCACGGATTCTGGCTGGATGGCTCTTCTGGCGGGGCTCTTCTGGCGGGGGCTGCTGGCCGGGGACTGCCGGCCGGGACATCGTGACCGGCTACGCCGGGCCACGGGCCACCGTGGCTGTGATCCATCACGACCGTGGTCCATCACGACCGCGGACCATGATGGCCGGGAACCACCATGGACATGGACATGGACATTGCATCATGGCCGGGACACTGTGGCCGGGAGCACCGTGCCCGAAACCGCCTCCGGGACGCGCCGCCGCCAACACCAGCCCCTACCAGGTAACCCCACAACGGCAGCCAACGGGATCAGGGTGGAACGGCCTACCGCCGGCCAACTCTCGCACACCGGCATACCTGTGATCTGTACCGGGCCGCCACCTATCCCCGGGGTGGCCACACCAGCGCCGGGCGCGTGGGAACACCGGCGGGGACGATCGCGGCCGGCTGGGGAAGGTGCGGCTGCTGCCGGGGAGGCTGGTCGGCCGCCCCGCCAGCCGGCTCGCCGACCTGTCCCGCCTGTTCCTGCCCGACCTGCGCCTGCCCGGCCTGCGCATGTCCCTGCGCCACCTGCGCCACCTGGTCTTCCTGGTCGTCGTCCCGGTCGGCCGGACGACCGGTGAGATGATCGTCATGACCGGCGGGACGGCCGGGGGACCGCCGTTGCCCATGTGCGAGCCGCATCACGACGGTGGCCGCCACGGCCCCGAGCCCGAGCGCGAACCAGCCTCCCAGCACGTCCAGCACATAGTGGTTGGCGGTGGCCATCACCACGAAGACCGTCGCGCCCGGGTAGAGGACGCCGAGCACCCTGGTCACGCGGTGCCGGGCCAGCCGGGCGATGTTCCAGCCGCACCACAGCGCCCAGGCGCAGTGCAGGGACGGCATGGCCGCGAACTGGTTGGTGATGCCGCCGAGCCCCTTGGGCGCGGCGCTGGAGTCCCCGGCCCACCAGCCCCAGTTGTGGAACGACGCCATCGTGTCGATGAAGCCGGCGCCGGGGAGCAGGCGCGGCGGCGCCGTGGGAAGCAGGAAGAAGCCGGTAAGGCTGATCACGGTGGTGCACACGATCGTCCACCGGGCCGTCAGGTAGCGGGGCGCTCGTTTGCGGTAGAGCCAGACAAGGACAGCCGGCGTGACGATGAAGTGGAGTGTCGCGTAGTAGTAGCAGCACACCACGGCAAGGGCGGGGACGCCCTGCAACCAGTGGTTGAGCCCGCGCTCGATGCCGAGGTGCAGGTCCGCCTGGACGCGCATGATGTCCCAGCCGACGGTGAGCGCGCTGTGGACGGAACCACCCGCCACCGACCGGGTGGCGGTGTAGGTGTAGTAGAAGATGATGATCATGGTCACTTCGACCCACACCACCGGCAGGCCGTCCGACCTGCGGCGTACATGGACCATCCGCGCCCTCCGGTTCCGATCCGGCCCACCGAGCGGTCCGGCCGTCACGTCCGGGCGCATCGCGGGCGGCCGCCCTCGACTTCAGCCATCCCCTCGACGTCAACCGTCACCGCGTGCGCCGGCATCGTCGCCGCCAGGCCGTCCGCGAGGACCGGCCAGCGACTCGTACCGGACGGCCTACCAGGACGGCATCCGCCCCGACGCCCCACAGCCCTGTGGCCACTGGCTGGCGACGTCGAACCCTCCCTCTTGCCCGCCGCTACCCGATCCGTCCACCATCCGATCTGACTGTCCGGTCTCTGCCCGCGTCCTGACCGAGGCTACATCGTCCGGCCGACAAGAAGACCACCGTTCCCTCACCCACCCAGCACAACCAGCGAACAGTCGCCCGACGAGCCGCGCGGGCCGCGCGGGCCGCGCGGGCCACGCGGGCCACGCGGTCGATCCGTGCGGGGAGACAGAGGTGTGGCCTGTCACGTCCGTGGCCACCGCGGGTGACATTTTCTCGCGACGGGTAGGACAGAATCGACGCCATGGGAACAGATCTTGCGATGACCCTGGGCACCCAGGAGACCGCCAACCTGGAGTTCAAGCGGGAGGCCAGGGATCGCAACGCCATCCGTGAGGCGATCTGCGCCCTGGCCAACGATCTTCCCGGGGTGGGCGGCGGGCATCTGATCATTGGCGTCGACAAGTCCGGTAAACCGGTCAGGGAGATCGATACTTCGGATCAGGCGCTGCTCGGGCTCACCAGCATCCGGGACGAGGGAAGAATCCTCGACCGGCCTTCGATGGTGGTCAGCCAGGCGGTCTACCAGGGGCAACCGGTCATCCAGATCGAGGTCAGCGCATCCCGGACCCCGCCGGTCCGTTTCGACAACGTCGACCGGGTCAACGACTACCGGAACCCGTCGCTGGCCGCGGCGATGAAGTCGCTGGGATATGTCAACCAGTTCGGCCGGGGTATCGGGCGTATCCGGGCCGCGCTGCGCCGGAACGGAAATCCCGGACCCGGGTTCGTCGTCGATGACGCCTCGTGGACCGTGACCCTGAGGAGCACGGTGTGATCTCGGTGGCGTTGTTCAACAACAAGGGTGGCGTGGGGAAGACCACCCTCACATACCATCTCGCGTACATGCTCCAGCGACTCGGGAAAAACGTTCTTGCCGCGGACCTGGATCCGCAGTCGAATCTGACGGCAGCGTTTCTCGACGAAGAGAAGCTTGAGCTGATCTGGCAGGAGACCGACGGGCCGGCACGCCCAGCCGGGCCGGACAGCACCGGTACGGCCAGCACAGTTGCCATCGCCGTCAAGCCGATCATGGAAGGCATGGGAGACATCCGTCCATGCCATCCCGAACAGATCCTGGACGGGCTCTGGCTGCTTGCCGGTGACCTGACGTTGAGCGCGTTCGAGGACCGGTTGAGCGAGGCCTGGCCCAAAGGCTTCACCGGGGACCCGGCCGCGCTGCGGACGACTACGGCATTCCATCGGATCATTCAGATTGCCGCGCGACAGGTCGGAGCCGATGTCGTACTCGTCGATGTCGGTCCCAACCTCGGTGCGATC
This sequence comes from Protofrankia sp. CiP1_Cm_nod1, assembly GCF_920888515.1. Classification (GTDB taxonomy): domain Bacteria; phylum Actinomycetota; class Actinomycetes; order Frankiales; family Frankiaceae; genus Protofrankia. The sequence goes on from NZ_CAKKTM010000335.1 coordinate 3,837, forward strand.
AACCGGGCGGCGCTGCTTGCCGCCGACACCGTACTCGTTCCGCTGGCGGCGGACCTGTTCTCCCTCCGAGGACTGCGCAACCTCGGGCCGACCCTCCGGATGTGGCGGCGGACCTGGCACAACAAGGTGCTCCCGGACCTTCCGGCCAGGATCGACGCGCCGCCCGGGCGAATGACTCCTCTCGGTTATGTCATCATGCAGCCGACGATGCGCCTGGACCGCCCTGTCAAGGCGTATCAGCGGTGGCTTGACCGTATTCCTCAGGTCTTCGCGTCGGACGTGCTGGATGAACCGCCGGCAAACATAAATCTAAAATCATATGAAATTGCAACGCTACGCAACTACCAGAGCCTGATGCCGCTCTCGCATGACGCCCGTAAACCGATGTTCGATCTGCGGGCCGCGGACGGCGCGCTCGGCAGTACGCAGACGCTCGTCAGCCGATGCCACCGTGACTTCCGATCGCTCGCCGAAGAACTTCTACAGCGGCTGGAGTCGGTGCCGCTGGAGGCCTGAGCACGATACCCTGAGCCCGATACCTGGCGCACCCGGGAAGCAGCATGCTCCCACCGGTTTCCGCCGGCCCTCCCAGCATGCCCGACCTGTTTGGGATCCATCAGGGCGGACCACGCTCCAAGCGGCCGGATCGTCTCACGGGTTCGGTGCTGACGGTCCTCCGATAGCGAATTCCAATCCTGCGATCGGCGGTTCCCGTACACCTGTCGTGTCCGGTCGCGGCAGCTTACGATTCGGGGAGGCCCGGCTCAAGAAACCCAGGTCCAGCACCCAGGAGGGGCGGTCGAGAATGGTCGGCGTACGGCCCGCGACCCATGTGCCCGAGTCCGATTTCGGGACCGTCGGATCCGCTCCTCGCAGGAAGACGATCAGCAGTCCTTATCTGCACCGCCTGCAGCGTCGTCATTTTCTGCTGTTCGACGTCCTGCCGATCGTCGGTACTGTCGCCGCGCTCGCGTTCCTCACGGTACATCCGATCGGCGTCACCGAACTCGCCCTGCTCTTCTCGATGTGGATCGTGACCGGGCTGGGCGTCACCGTCGGTTATCACCGGCTGTTCACGCACCGCGCCTTCAAGGCCGCGCCGTCCGTCGCGGCCGTGCTCGCGGTCCTCGGCTCGATGGCCGGGCAGGGCGGCGTGGTGTCCTGGGTCGCTCTGCACCGGCGGCACCACGAGTGCAGTGACCGGGAGGGCGACCCCCACTCCCCGAACCTCGCCGGCGGTGGCCTGAAGGGCCGGCTACGCGGCCTGGCCCACTCCCATTTCCTGTGGATGCGCCGCCATGAGTACCCGAACGTCGTCCACTACGCGCCGGATCTGATCAGGAATCGCGCGCTGGTCCGGGTCGCCCGCCTCTACTACTACTGGGTCGCGCTCGGGCTCGCAATCCCCGCGCTCGTCGGCGGCCTCGTCTACCTGAGCTGGGCCGGGGCGGTCAGCGGCCTCTTCTGGGGCGGTCTGGTGCGGATGTTCGTCCTGGAACACATCATCTGGGCGATCAACTCCTTCCTGCACATGTTCGGCACCCACCCGTACGAGTCCAGGGAGAACAGCAGGAACGGCGGGATCTTCGCTCTGCTGACCTTTGGCGAGTCGTGGCACAACAACCATCACGCCTTCCCCGACTCGTCTTCTTTCGGGTTGAGCTGGTACCGTCTCGACCCGGGTTACTGGCTCATAAAAATGCTTTCTCTCGGCGGTCTCGTATGGGATGTCAAGCGCCCGTCCGAAGAGCGGATGAAAGCAAGTCGTATATCCGGTAACGGCAAGCCAGCCCCCAGCACCGCGGCATAAGGAGCGAGCACGTTGAAGCCGAGCAAGGAATCGATTGCCGACTGGTGCCAGCAGTACGTCGCGCATCTCCTCGAGGTACCGGTGGACGCGGTGGATCCGGACGCGGACTTCGACCGGCTGGGCGTCGACTCCGCCCTCGCCGTCTCCCTGCTGATCGAGGTCGAGGAACGCTACGGTGTCGAACTGGCACCCGAGGCGTTGTTCGAGAACCCGAGCATCAACGCGGTCGCCGGATATCTGTACGAGCAGAGCCAGCAGCGCGTGGCATAGTCATGACCGCATCAGCCGACATCGGCCGGACGACCGGGGCGGCGGCCGCCATCCGTCACCACTACGACGTCGGGAACGCGTTCTACAGCCTCTGGCTGGACCGTTCGCTGACCTATTCGTGCGCGCTCCGGGAAGGCCCGGACGACACCCTGGAAAACGCGCAGGACCGGAAGCTGCGGTTTCACCTGGACGCGGTCCGGGCCGAGAGGGCCCGCAGCGTGCTGGACATCGGCTGCGGCTGGGGTGCCGTCCTGCGGCGGCTGGCGGAGGAACACCGGGTCCAGCGGTCCGTCGGTCTCACCCTCAGCGAGGAGCAGGCGTCCTTCGTCCGCTCCCAGGGATATCCGGGTGTGGAGGTGCGTACGGAGAACTGGCTGCACTACGAGCCGGACGCGTCCTTCGACGGGATCATATCCATCGGCGCGTTCGAGCATTTCGCCCGGCCCACGGACTCCCCCACCGAGAAGATCGGCCTGTACCGGGAGTTCTTCACCCGCTGCCGCGGCTGGCTGAACCGGGACGGTGTGCTGTCGCTGCAGACGATCGCATACGCGAACATGTCCCGCGCGGACGCGAGCGGGTTCATCCAGCAGGAGATATTTCCCGAAGCCGACCTGCCGACACTCGCGGAGATCACAGCCGCGGCCGAGGGAGTTTTCGAGGTCCGGTCGGTGAGCAACGGGCGGCTCGACTACGCCTGGACGTGCGAGGAGTGGGCCCGCCGGCTGCGCCGGCACCGCGACGAGGCCGTCCAGATCGTCGGGCCGGAGGTGGTCGCCCGGTACGAGCGCTATCTGAAGCTGTCCGCCCTCGGCTTCCGGATGGGAAAGATCTGCCTGTTCAGAATCGTTCTTCAGCCTTTCCGGAGCGGATACTTCGACAGCCGTGGGGGGCGGGCGGGATGACGGTGGAGACACCCGGCGCGGCGGCTGCCAGCACCATCGGGCCGGCGCCGGCGGCAGTCCGTTTCAACCCCTTCAGCGCCGAGTTCCGGCGTTCCCCCTACCCGCTCTACCGGCAGCTTCGCGACACCCAGCCCGTTCACCGGGCACTGGGCATGTGGGTGCTCACGCGGTATACCGACGTACAGGGCGTCCTGCGCGACCGTACCTTCAGCGCCGGGCTCATACCCGAGCTGATCAGCCGGCAGGCGAGCCGGCTGTCGCAGCAGGACAACGTGGCGCTCATCGGGCGGCTGGGCAGGAAGTCGCTCGTCTTCACCGACAACCCGGACCACGCCCGGCTGCGCGGGCTGGTGAACCGGGTGTTCACGGCGCAGGAAATCGACAGGCTCCGTCCCCGTGTCTCGCGGGCTGTCGAACAGCTGATACAGCGGGCCTGGGACGACGGTGGCATGGACGCCGTCACCGACTTCGCCGCGCCCCTGCCGGTCACGGTCCTGTGCGACTGGATGGCGCTCCCAGGGGATCTGCGCGCACACGTCGGCCAGTGGACGCATGACATCCGTTTCCTGCTCGAGCCGGGGCTGATGAAGGCCGCGGACTTCACCCGGGTGTGCGATGTCGTCGAAATGTTCGCGCGGGCCCTGGACGAGGTGATTGCCGAGCGCCGGTCCTGGCCGGGCGACGACCTGATAAGCCAGCTGCTCGCCGCGCGGACCGCCGGCGGCGACAGGCTCAGCGACGAAGAGCTCGTCTTCGTGTGCATCATGTGCTTTGTCGCCGGCAACGAGACCACGAAATCCCTGATCGGGAACGGCCTGCTCGCGCTGCTCCAGCATCCGGCGCAGGACGCTCTCCTGCGCCGCCGCCCGGAGCTCGCGCCAGCGGCCGTCGAGGAGGCGCTGCGCTACGACAGCCCGCTGCAGATGACCAAACGTCTCGCGACACGCGAGGTCGACATCGACGGGAAACGGGTGCGGGAAGGCGACCAGGTTCTGCTGTGTCTCGGCGCCGCGAACCGCGATCCCGCGGTGTTCGCGCAGCCGGACGAGTTCGACATCACCCGTGACGCCAAGGGGCATCTCGCCTTCGGCCACGGAATGCACGGCTGCCTGGGCGGGCTGCTGGCCCGGCTGCAGGCGGAGGTTACCTTCGAACACCTGTACCGACGCGCTGAACGCCTGGAGTTGCTGACAGAGCAGCTCCAGTGGCAGGAGCACAGTTTCATCGTCCGCGGCCTGACAAGTCTCCCGGTCGCGCCGAGGAGCATCGTCTGAATCGCCGGGACGCCGGGGTGAGCCCGATCGGGATCCGCTCGCGGACAGGGGAAGAAAAATGACGCGGCAGAAAATTTTGCTCCCGGATGTCCTGCGCGGCCGCGCCGCCCTCGAGCCGACCGGCAGAGCGTATGTCTTCCTGGACGAGTACGAGAAGGAAAAAGAAGTCCTGACGTATGGCGAGCTGCATGCGCGAGCGCTCGCCGTGGCCGGCTGGCTGGGCCGGCACTGCGGTGCCGGCGACCGGGCACTGCTGGTTTTCCCACCGGGCCTGGATTTCATCGTCGCGTATTTCGGATGTCTCTATGCGCAGGTCGTCGCGGTACCCGTCAACCCGCCGCGCAAGCAGCAGGTGCAGGACACGACGCTGCGCATCGTGCGGGACTGTGAGCCTGCCGCGGTACTCACCGTCAACTACATGGTCGAGAACACCCGATCCGCGCTGGAGCCGGTCCACGCGGTCCCGCACTGGCTTCCGGTCGACCGGATCACCGACATGGCGGAGACGGGTTTCGACCCGTCGCCCTGCTCGGCGGGCTCCATCGCCTTCCTGCAGTACACGTCGGGTTCCACATCCGACCCGAAAGGGGTCGTGGTCTCCCACGGTAACCTTGCCGCGAACCAGGAGATGATACGTCGGGCATTCGGCCATGACCGGGACTCGACGTTCGTCGGCTGGGCGCCGCTCTTCCACGACCAGGGGCTGATCGGGAACGTCCTGCAGCCCCTCTGGATCGGGGCGACCAGCATCCTCATGTCGCCGATGGCGTTCATCCGCTGGCCGCTGCTGTGGCTGTCGGCTGTTTCCCGGTACCGTGCCCACACCAGCGGCGGGCCGAACTTCGCGTTCGACGCCTGCGTCACGCGGGCCGCCAGAGGGGACATTCCAGAGCTTGACCTGAGCTGCTGGAAGGTCGCGTTCAACGGCGCCGAGCCCATCCGGCCCGAAACGCTGCGCCGGTTCGCCGAGGCCTTCGCGCCCTTCGGTTTCAGTGAGCGGGCGCTCTACCCGTGCTACGGGCTGGCCGAGGCGACTCTGCTGGTGACCGGCAGCCAGAAGGGCCGCGGCCCGCGCACCATCGAGGCGGACGTCGACGCGCTCGCTGACAGACGCTATGCCGAGGCCGCCGACGGCCGCGGCCGGAGCCTCGCGGGCTCCGGGCTTCTTCTTCCGGAGGAAACGCTCCGGATCGTGGACCCTGAAACGAAATGCCCGTGCCCGGCGAACCAGGTGGGAGAGATCTGGGTCGCCGGGGAGCACGTGGCACAGGGCTACTGGCGGCGCCCGCAGGCCACCGCCGACACGTTCCGGGCCGAATGTGACGGCGAGCCCGGCCGTACCTACCTGCGCACCGGCGATCTCGGCCTGGTGGTCGACGGCGAACTGTACGTGGTGGGCAGGCTGAAGGACCTTGTGATCATTCGGGGGCGGAACTACTATCCGCAGGACATCGAACACACCGTCCAGTCGTCACACGCCGCGCTGAGATCCGGCGGGTGTGCCGCGTTCTCGGTTCCCGGCCCCGACGGGGAGAAACTCGTCGTCGTGCAGGAAATCAGGGGCGACCAACGGCGGAAGGCGGACGCGCGGGACGTCGCCGCGTCGATCCGGGCGGCGGTGGTACGGGAGCACGACCTTTCCCTGGGCGATCTGGTGCTGACCCTGCCGGGCCGGCTGCGGAAGACCAGCAGCGGCAAGATCATGCGGGCTGCCGCCAGAAAGCGCTATCTGGAGAACGGTTTCGAGGCCTGGGCACCGGCGGCACCATCAGCACCGTCGGCACCGTCGGCCGCCTGAAGGATTCGCCCGAAGGACGCACCTGAAGAACTCTCCCGAAGAACTCGTCGACCAGCGGGGAGAACCCTGGACATGGCAGTGCTGGAAACGCCGAACCCCGCCTTCGAACGGTTCGTGCGGGATACCGTCCTGAACATGCCGGCCGCGCGGCACCTGGGTTTCACCTTCGGCCGGATAGCGCCGGGGGACGTCGAGATCATTCAGCCGTACCGGGAGGAGCTCACGCAGCACGACGGCTTCGTCCAGGGCGGTGTGCTCGGCGCGCTGGCGGACTTCGCCGGTGGCTGCGCGGCCGGCACGCTGCTGCCACCCGGATGGGTGAACATGACCATCGACTACACCGTCAAGATCCTGGCCCCGGCGAAGGGGGAGAAAATCGTCGCGCGTGGCCGGGTCGTCAAGGCGGGCCCTGTCATGACCGTCGCCGCGGCCGAGGTCTATTCGGCCGACAGGGCCGACGAGACACTCTGCGCCACCGCTTTCGTGACCATGCGCAATATCAGGGCGGCCAGATCATGACGACACGAGGAAGCTCCGAGGAAGCGTTCGTCTTCAACCCGTTCGCCGGCGGTTTCAGCGACGATCCCTATCCCCACTACGCGGAACTGCGTGACACCGCGCCCGCCCACGAGCATCCGCTCGGCTTCTGGATCCTGTCCAGGTACGAGGACGTGTCGAAACTGCAGAGATCCGGGCACTCCGTCGACGAGCGGCACCTGACACGCCTGCCGCGGTGGAAGAGCGACTCCCGCACGCTCGGCAAGGAGAACCGGCTGATGTGCGGGCTGGCCATCCTCGACCAGGACCCGCCGAACCACACGAGGCTTCGCCGCCTTGTCTCCAAGGCCTTCACCCGACGTGCCGTCGACGCGCTGGAACCGCGGATCGCGGCGCTTGTCGACCAGGCGTTGGACCGGGTCGCGGATGCGGGCCGCGCGGACCTCGTCGCCGAACTCACCTTCCCGCTCCCCTTCAGCGTGATCTCGGAGATGCTGGGCATCCCGGTGGTGGAGCACACCCGTATCCGTGAGCTCACCGGAACGCTGGTGCGCGCGCTCGAGCCGCTCGCCGACCCGGCCCTGCAGGCCGAGATCCGGTCGGCCAACCGCGAGCTGACGGGAATCGTCGGCGACATGACCGACTGGAAACGGGACAATCCCGGCGACGACCTGATCAGCGCGCTTATCGCCGCCGAGCACGACGGCGACGTGCTCAGCGGGGACGAACTGGTCGCCCAGGTCATGTTCCTCTACATCGCGGGCCACGAAAGCACGATGAACCTGCTCGCGGGCGGGATTCTCGCGCTCCTGCGCCATCCCGACCAGCTGCGGCTGCTGCGGGAGGAGCCCGGGCTCGCCGCCAACGCCGTGGAGGAGATCCTCCGCTACGACACCCCGGTACACCTGATGCGGCGGATAACCGTCGAGCCCCTCGCCGTACACGGCGAGGAGATCCCGGCCGGCGCGTGGGTGGTGGCCGCCCTGGCCGCGGCCAACCGGGATCCGCGGTTCTGGGGGGCGGACGCCGACAAGCTCCGGCTGGACCGGCCGAACGCGCACCAGAACGTCTCGTTCGGCGCCGGTATACACCACTGTCTCGGCGCGGCACTGGCCCGGCTGGAAGCCCGGGTCACCTTCACCCGGTTCGTCCGGCGCTTCCCCTCGGCCACGGTCGAGGAGGTCCGCTGGAACGGCCGGATCAACGTACGCGGTCCGGCGGAACTGTCGATAGTTGTACGGTAGGTGAATTCCGCCTGATACGGGCGGTGGGTGGCCCGGTCAGGCCCGGTCAGGCCCGGTCAGGCCCGGTCGGCCGTGGCAAGGAACTTCTCCAGCAGGCTGGTGATCGCCGCGGGCTGTTCCAGGGTGCTGCTGTGCCCGCAGCTCGCGACGATCCGCAGCTGGGCCCCTGGAATGCGGGCGGTGATGCGCTCCGATTTCTCCACCGGGGCGGCCCTGTCGTCGGCACCGACGACGACAAGTGTGGGCACCGTGATACCGGTGATCTCCCGCTCCACCGACGCGCGGCTGACCACCCCGAGCACCGCCTTGCGTATGGCGGCGCGCTTGTTGCCGCTGAGCCGGCCGGCCCACTCGTCGATCGTGGCCGCGCTGGCCGCGTCGGCGAGGAAGGCGGGGCCGAACATGTGCGGGCTGACCTTTCCCAGAATCGGTCTGATACCGAACAGACGCAGCAGCAACGCCAGCAGCTTGTACTCGCGGGCTTTGCTCCGCTCCTCGGCCCCGGCGCTGGTGTCCAGCAGTGTCAGCGAACGCAACAGCTCACCATGGCGGGCCGCGATGCGCTGCCCGACAAAACCACCCATGGACAGCCCCACCCAGTGCACCGGCGCGACCCCGAGCTCCCGGATCAGCGCGACCGCGTCACCGGTGAGGGTGTCCATGTCATAGCCGCCGGCGGCGGCCGGGGTATCGCCCTGCCCACGCCAGTCGACCGCCACACAGCGATAGCGCTCACGCAGGGCCGCGATCTGTGCGCGAAACATCCAGCCACCGAACAACAGGCCGTGCCCGAACACAATGGTCGGCGCGTCCGGCAGCCCCGCCGGCACCCCGGTATCACTGTAGGAAATCGTCACACCACTGACATCGATAGTAGGCACGCTGCCCTCGTCCCCGCCGGCGACCAACAACCGGACGTCAGCGTAATAGACATGCCTGCCACACAATGAGACCACACGATGACCAACAGGCTAATTCAGCTCTTCACACCGGTACGGGAGAGCCGCGCAACACGACCGCGGCAGCGATGTGCGGGTCGAGCGACGGCATAGACATCCTGGTCTTTGCCGTGCAGGGACTCGGTGCGATATGACAGGTCGTGCCGATCTTTTCGTCTACCCGGATCGACGAAATGTTGTCGCCGTCGATGCCAGAGAGCACCTGATCGACGGCCGGGGGCCCGCAGGCGAACCGGAGCGAGATGTGCGCGGTTCCCGTCGCGAGCCCGCGGCACCAGTGGGGCTGGGCGATGAACCAGGTCACCTCGACACCGGTCCTGGCTTTCTGAACCGACGGCTCCCGACACGCCCAGATGGCGGAAGAGTACCTTCATATTTACGGTGAGTCACGATTTTCAGGAACAAGTCGGGTGCCATCCGGTGCCGAACAGTTCGTTCAGGGGGCGGGAGCACCACCGCCAGCGGGCCGAGCAGTGCGCCTGTCTGTGACAATGCCTGTCTCGAGCAATCCGGGAGGGGCCCGGCGCCGAAGCACTGGTGACAGTGTCACAGTTGGAGGTGTCCATGCGCGTCGCGGCATACGGCGACCAGCCCCCGGCGCCGTCTCCCGGTGTCCTGGAGTCGTTGCTCGGCCGCGTCGCACGTGGCGATCAACAGGCGTTCGAGAGTCTCTACGCCGCGGTGGCCGGGCCGGTCATGGGCCTGGTGCGCACGCTGGTACGGGATCCGGCCCAGTCGGAGGAGGTCACCCAGGAGGTGCTCATCGAGGTGTGGCGCTGCGCGGCCCGCTTCGATGCCCGGCAGGGCAGCGCCATGGCGTGGATCATGACGTTGGCGCACCGCCGCGCGGTGGACCGGGTGCGCTCGGCGCAGGCGGCGGCGGACCGCGAGCACCGGGCCGGGGCGCGTGGTCGCGGCCCGGCGTTCGACGAGGTCAGCGAGCAGGTCGAGCACCGTCTGGAGCGCGCCCAGGTGCGACGCTGCCTGGAACGGCTGACCGATCTGCAGCGGGAGTCGGTGATACTCGCCTACTACCGCGGCTACACCTACCGGGAGACCGCCGACCTGCTGGGCGCGCCGCTGGGGACGGTCAAGACCCGGCTGCGCGACGGGCTGATCCGGCTCCGTGACTGCCTGGGGGTGTCCGTATGACCACCGCCGACCTGCACACGTTGACCGGCGCCTACGCCCTGGGTGCGCTGCCGGCGGAGGAAGCGGAACAGTTCGCCCACCACCTGGCGGCGTGTCAGGCGTGCGCCCAGGAGGTGCGGGAACTGCGGGAGACCGCGGCCCGGCTCGCGCTGGCGGTGGCGGAGGCCCCCCCAGCCGCCCTGCGTTCCCGGGTGATGGCGGCGGTGGCCGAGACCAGGCAGCTTCCGCCGACCGGGCGCGGAACCCCGGTGGCGCTGCCGGCCCGCCGGCTGCGGTGGCGGCGGCTGCCGCACCTGGTGGCCGCCGCATGCCTGCTGCTGGCTGTGATCAGCGGAGGTCTGGCCGTCGACGCCCGGCACGAGGCCGACCGGCAGCGTGCCCACACCGCCCAGGTCGAGCAACAGGCGGTGGCGCTGAGCGCGCTGATGACAGCGCCGGACGCCACGATCCGTGCCACCGTCCTGCGGGGCGGGGGCGGTGGCACCGTCGTGGTCTCCCCGCGGTTCGGCCAGGCCGCGTTCGTCTACCACGATCTGCCGGCGCTTGCCGACGGGCGGGTCTACCAGCTGTGGTACAGCCGGAACGGGACGATGGTGCCCGCGGGGCTCGTGAAGACCGGCCGTTCCTCGGGCGCGCTGCTCCTGACCGGTCAGACGCAGGGGGCGGACGGGGTCGGCGTGACGGCGGAGCCCCGGGGCGGCTCCCCCAGCCCCACCAGCGCGCCGCTGGCCCTGCTTTCGCTCTGACTTCTCTTTGACCCCGGGCTTCTTCCACGCTCACCCGTAACAGCCGGACCGCGTGTTCGGCCGCCGGCCGCCGGCCGCCGGCCGCCGCGTTGCCCGTCCGATGGCCCGCGGTGACGTGCTGTCAGGAGACAGCCGCTGGTCACCGGCCGCCACGGGCGGCGCGGAAAAGACGCGGAAAGAAAAACGGAAAAGCGGCCGAGCCCGACCAAGCCACGGCGGCGATCGCACCGAATGACAGTTGTGGTCGACGAGACGATGGCGGTGGAGAGCGGCGCGGACGGCCTTCCGCGACCAGCGCGACTGGTGCGGCTGGTCCTTGCCGGGCTCGGTGGGCTGATCGCCGGATTCGCCGCCCTTGCGGGGGCGGAACTGGCCGCTGCCGCGGTCAGGCCGCAGGCTGGCCCGGTCATCGCCGTCGGTGGGGCGGCGATCGACCTGGCTCCGCCGGCACTGAAGGACTTCGCCGTCCGGCACTTCGGCACCAACGACAAACTGGTGCTGCAACTGGGCATCCTGGCGGTTCTCGCGCTGTTCGCGATCGCGATCGGCCTGACAGCCCTGCGGTACCGGACGGCCGGTGTGCTCGGCATCCTGCTGTTCGGCGTGGTCGGAGCCGTCGCCGCCGCATCCCGCCCGGATGCGGAAACGCTCGATCCGCTGCCGTCCGTGGCCGGTGCGCTCATCGCAGCCGTGGTTCTGAGCATGCTCATCCGTCGGCTGACCACCCCTCCGGCGGGCCTCCCGGACTCCGGAAACGCCGTTGCCCACGATGATCATTCGGTATCCGCGCGACCAGATCCCACGCAACCGGAGCCCACACCGCCCGTACCAGCGGTCACGCCAGCGCCCACAGCCACCCCGGCGCGGCCCGTGCCCACAGCCACCCCGGCGCGGCCCGCGCCCACGGCCACGCCGGCGC
>NZ_CAKKTM010000336.1:0-13078 GCF_920888515.1 Protofrankia sp. CiP1_Cm_nod1
TGTGCCCACAGCCACGCCGGCGCGGCCAGCAGCCGCGTTCGACCGGCGGGGATTCGTCCTCGCGGCGACCGCGGCGGCCGCGGCGTCCGCCGGGGCGGGAGCGCTGGGACTGTCGTTGAACGCATCGAGCGGCACCCGAGCTGTGGCGTCACGCACCGCCGTCCGCCTGCCGCGGCCCCACGCACCGGCTGCCGCGGTTCCCTCCGGCGCCGACCTGCGGCTGCCGGGGCTGGGGCCGTTCCTGACGCCGAACGCCTCGTTCTACCGGGTCGACACCGCCCTGGTCGTCCCGCGTGTCGACGCCAGCACCTGGCGGCTGCGCCTGCACGGCAGGGGCGTGCGCAACGAGATGCGCCTGAGTTTCCAGGACCTGCTGGAACGCGAGCTGATCGAACGCGACATCACCCTGACCTGCGTGTCCAACGAGGTCGGCGGACCGTACGTGGGCAACGCCCGCTGGATCGGCGTGCGCCTCGCCGACCTGCTGCGGGAGACCGGCGTGCGCCCGCCGTCGCACGGTGGCCCCGCCGACCAGCTGGTGTCCCGCTCGGTGGACGGCATGACCATCGGTACTCCGGTGGAAGCCGTGCTGGACGGCCGCGACGCGATGCTCGCCCTCGGCATGAACGGCGAACCGCTCCCGTTCGCCCACGGCTTCCCCGTCCGCATGGTCGTACCCGGGCTGTACGGCTACGTCTCCGCCTGCAAGTGGGTCACCGACCTCGAACTGACCACGTTCGACGCGTACGACGCCTACTGGGTCAGACGTTCCTGGTCCAGCCAGGCACCGATCAAGACCGAGTCGCGTATCGACACCCCGAAGCCCTTCGCCTCCCTCACGGCGGGCACGGTCCCGGTGGCGGGCGTGGCCTGGGCCCAGCACAAGGGGATCGACCGGGTCGAGGTCCGGGTCGACGGCGGCGCGTGGCACGCCGCGACACTCGCCGCGCAGGACACCGCCGACACCTGGCGGCAGTGGCTGTGGGAATGGCCCGCCACCCCCGGCAGCCACGCCCTCGAGGTCCGCGCCACCGACCGGACCGGCTACACCCAGACCGACCGGCGCGCCGGCACCATACCCGACGGCGCGACCGGCTGGCATTCGGTGGTGGTCAGCGTGACCTAGCCCTCGCCGCTGCCCCGCTGCCGCCCCGTATCGGGCGGACCGCCGTGGCCGGTGTCCGCACCGCACGGGGCACCGGCCCACCTCTCAGCCGACCAAGGGCTCGTCATCCAGTCAGGGACCGTCCGCGTCAAGGACTGGTCCACGGGCCCAATCCTGACACCGGAGTCACGATGACCGCTTTCACCCGCATCACCCGCTGTGTTACCGCCGCTGCCGCCGTCGTCATCCTGCCGCTGGCACTGACCGCCTGCGGTGGTGACGACACGCCCACCGACTCCGCGGCCAGCGCGCCCGCGTCCTCCGCGGCCGCGCTGCCGACGGCCCCCGGCGAGTCGGTCATGGCCCAGCCGTTCGGCGCCGCCTGCTCCGCCGTGCCCACGAGCGGCGCGGGCAGCTTCAGCGGCATGGCCAGCGACCCGGTCGCCACCGCCGCCTCCCACAATCCGGTGTTGTCCACCCTGGTGACCGCGGTGGAGAAGGCCGGCCTGGTCGACACCCTCAACAACGCGCAGGGCATCACCGTCTTCGCGCCCACCAACGACGCCTTCGCCAAGATCCCAACAGCCCAGCTCAACGCGATCCTCAACGACAAGGCCATGCTCACCAAGATTCTCACCTACCACGTCGTCGGGCAGAAGGCCGCTCCCGCCGACCTCGTCAACGGCTCCTTCGCCACCCTGGAGAAGGGCAGGCTGACCACGTCCGGCTCCGGCGAGTCGTTCAAGGTCAACGACACCGCGAACGTGGTGTGCGGCAACGTCCAGACCGCCAACGCCACCGTCTACATCATCGACAGCGTCCTGACACCCACATCCTGACCGGCCGTAGGTACCCGGCCCGTAGGTGCCCGCCCGTGGGTGCCCGGCCCGCGGGCCCGCGTACGCGCCGGCGTGATCCGGCCGACGCCGCGCAGGCATCGATCGCAGGACCGGCTACCGCCGCTCGACGGCGCCTCGGTGTCCGACCGCCCTCACGGGGGCTCCGGCCGGCCTTCCGGGACATGGAAGGGGGATCGTCCGGAACCGGATAGCCGGGCCGCGTCTTTATGATCGTGACGTTTCCCAGTAACGGCCCGGGAGGTAATCCCACCTCCCGGGCCGTTACTGCCCACCTCCCGGGCCGTTACTGGGATCGCCGGAAAGCGCGGGAACGCCCGCCACGCCGACACATGCTCCGCCGCCATCCGGCCCACCGCGGCCCGACCCGTTCCCGCCATCGTCCGCTGCCGGACAGTGCCCGGGCAGTGGCCGGACAGTGGCCGACAGCGGTTTGCGGTGAAATCCTGTCGGTGTGACCGGTGACGGGGGCGATGACGGGTCCGAGTGGGATTTCTTCGTTTCGTACACGCGGGCCGACGAGGACTGGGCGAAGTGGGTGGCCTCGCGTCTGGAGGACGCCGGGCACCGGGTGATGTTGCGGGCGTGGGACGTGGTCCCGGGAATGCACTTGCCGGAGCGGATGCTGGCGGCTATGGCGCGGTCGAAACGTACAGTGGCGATGCTGTCACCGAAATATGTTGCCTCGAAGATGTGTACGGCACAGTGGCAGGCAGCATGGAGGTCGGATCCACTGGGGCGGAACCGACGCCTGCTGCCGCTGCGGGTAGTCGACTTCACCCCACCGGAGCCCTTCAGTAAGATCGTCTGTACGGACCTGTTCGAGATCGACGAGGCGACGGCGACGGCCCGGCTGGCGGCAACGGTCGACGCGGCACTGACCGGTAGTGCGCGCCCGTCGGTGACACCACCGTTCCCAGGTCCGACAGCCGAGGAGGACAGCGGCCCGCGTTTTCCGGGGCCGCGGGTGCTGTCACTGGCATGGCCGCGGAATCCGCACTTCACCGGACGGGAGGAGGAACTGTCGCAGTTGCGCGCCCGCCTGCTCGATCAGCGGGTGACGACGGTGCGGCCACAGGCGGTGCGGCCACAGGCGGTGCGGCCACAGGCGGTGCGGCCACAGGCGGTGCACGGCCTGGGCGGGGTCGGGAAGACCCAGCTGGCGGTGGAATACGCCTACCGGCACTTCCATGCCTACGACGTGGTGTGGTGGGTGCCGGCGGAGAAACGGGAACTGGTCGTCGACGCGCTGGCCGCGCTGGCGCAGCGGCTGAAGGTGGGGGTGGCCGGGCAGGCGGAGGAATCCGCACGGGCGGCGCTGGAACTGCTGCGCCACAGCTCCCGTTACCAGAACTGGCTGTTGATCCTGGACAACGCCGCCGAGCCGGCCGATCCGTTCGGTGTGCTGAAAGCGGCGGAGTTCAGCCACGGCCATGTTCTGATCACGTCACGGGACAGCCAGTGGTCCCGGCTGGCCAGCACCGTGGAGGTCGACGTGCTGCCCCGGCCGGAAGCGGTCGGGCTGCTACGCTCCCGCGTCCCCACGATCAGCGAGGTGGACGCGGCACGGATCGCCGCCGTGGTCGGGGACCTGCCACTGGCGCTGGAACAGGCCGGGGCGTGGCTGGCGGAAACCGGGATGGCACCCGCGAAGTATGCCGATCTTCTTGTCGACCAGCTACGGACGCACACGGCCAGGAAAGGGCCGGACGGGTCGCCGGACGGGGCCAGCGGACCCCGGCGGGTGCTCCTGACCAAGGGTGCGCCGGACGGTGTGCAGCCAGTCGCGGCAACGTGGACGGTCGCACTGCACCGTGTGGACGACCCGGCGGTGGTGATGCTGGCCCGGCTGTGGGCGCACTTCGGCCCGGAACCGATCCCGGCTGATCTCGTCCGTCCCGAGACCGCCGAGTTGTTGCCCGATCCGTTACGGGAGGTAGCGGCCGATCAGGTACGGCTGCCGGAGACCGCCGGCCGGCTGGCGCGGCTGGCGGTCGTCCGGCATGTCGACGGCACGGTGGTCATGCACCGGCTGATGCAGGCCGTGCTCCGCGACGACACACCCGCCGCGCTGCGGCCCCGGTTGCGTACGGCCGTGCACCGGCTGCTGGCCGCCGGGCATCCGCCGCACCGGAACCGTCCTGACAGCTGGCCCCGCTACGCCCGCATCCACCCCCATGCCGTCGCGACCGGCCTCGTGGAGGACGATCACCCGGACAGCCGCAGTATGATCATTCGCCTGGTCCGCTACCTGCGGGCACGCGGCGACTACCCGGGCAGCCACAGCCTGGGACTCGACGCTCACACCCGCTGGTCGTCCACTCTCGGCGATGATCATCTGCACACGATCGCGGCCCTGGGCAGTCTCGCGCGCACAGTACGAGCGCAGGGTAACTACGCCGAGGCCCTAATCATGTTCAACGACGTGCTCATCCGACGCCGCCGCATCCTCGGCAAGGACGATCAGGACACGATCACCGCCGCACGCAACATCGCGTTCACAGTACGGATGCAGGGCCACTACGACGAAGCCCGGACCAGGTTCGAGAACGTACTCACCCAGTCGCGCCACATCCTCGGCAAGGACCATCCGCACACGATCACCGCCATACACGAACTAGCGTTCACGGTACGGGTACAGGGCGACTACGCCGAAGCCCGGAGCATGTTCGAGGACGTGCTCGCCCGGCGCCGCCGCATCCTCGGCGACGACCACCCCGACACGATCACCGCCGCGGCCAATCTCGCGTTCACGATGAGGCTGCTGGGCGACTATGCCAAGGCGTGGACAATGTTCAACGACGTGCTCGACCGACGGCGCCGCGTCCTCGGCGAGGAGCATCCGGACACGATCATCGCCGCGGCCAATCTCGCGGGCCTGTTGCGCGTGCAGGGCATGCACAGCGCGGCACAGGCCGGCATCGAAGACGTACTCACCCGACGGCGACGCATTCTCGGTGAGAACCACCCGGACACGATCACTGCCGTACACGACCTCGCCGTCATGCTACGGACACAAGGCCACCACGCCGAGGCGCGGAGGATGCTCGACGACGTGCTCGCCCGGCGCCGCCGCATCCTCGGCGACGACCATCCGGACACGATCACCGCCGCCCACAACCTCGCGTTGACGGTACGAGCACAGGGCGACCACGCCGAAGCACGGACGATGCTCGACGACGTACTCGCCCGATCACAGCGCATCCTCGGCGAGGAGCACCCGGACACGATCACCGCCATGCGCAACATCGCGGTCACCCTACGGCTGCAGGGCCACTATGCCGAAGCGCAGGAGATCTTCGACGACGTGCTCGCCCGGCGCCGCCGCATCCTCGGCGACAACCATCCGGACACGATCACCGCCGCCCACAACCTCGCGGACATCCTACGAATCCAGGGCAACCACTGAAGAGCCCGCGCCACACGTCGACGACATACTCACCCGATCACAGAAAATCCTCGACGAGAACCACCCGGACACAATCAACATCCGCCAGAAGCCCCAGTTGTAGGTGGAAACCGGCACGGTAGCGACGGTTTCCACCTACAGCAGCGGAAGCCGTAGGTGGAAACCGTCATGGTGGCAGCGGTTTCCACCTACGAGTGTGATGCGGGGCCGCAACCGCCGGCCCATCCGGCAGATGACCAAAGTGGACGATCGAAAATGTCCGTTCCAATGCCGGAGAGCTCGACGGCCACGTCTCGTCGACCCGGCGGCTGCCCGACAATGATCGGCATCATGATGCGCAGATGTGATGATGATGTGCGTACCACCATCGACATCCAAGATGATCTTCACAGGCAGGCCATGTCGATCGCCAGGGACACCTCACGGACACTGAGCGAGACGGTCGCCGATCTCATACGTCGCGGTCTGGGACACGGTGAGACGACGGAGATATCCCGCAGTGAACGAACCGGCCTCCCCCTGGTCCGCCTCGGCAGGATCATCACGACCGAGGACGTCCGCGCCCTGGACGACGATCAGTGACCACTCTTCTGGACGCCAACGTCCTGATCGCGCTCATTGTCAGCGACCACGTCCATCATGACGCCGCCGAAACATGGCTTGCCGACACCGCCGCTAGCTTTGCGACCTGCCCGATCACCGAGGTGGACCGGGGCAACGACCGAGTCCGCCTGATCAGTCCCGACGGCCAGTGCGGGCGGGGCGGGAGTGTCGCGCCGGCGGCAGCCGTCATGCGCCACCGCTGACGCGCCGGACGGGGATTCAGGGGGTGCTCCCGGGCGGCGCGGGACGAGGGCGGGTGGGCCGTTGCCCGGGCCCCGTCGGGGTAAGTGACATGCGGTGCACAAAAAAAGAACCGGTGTGTAAAATGTACTGACGCCGCCGTGGGGCCTTCTTTACTCTTGAATCGTCGGCTGACAGCATGGCAGGGCGGCCCGGGGGGTGACATGCGGCGCGCACGGAACTGTTGCGCCAAAGGTGCCCGCGCCGCGACAGGATTTTCTCCGCGATAGCCCGTGCGCCGCTTTTTCTGCAATTTTGTCAGCGACTTTTCCCGATGGGCCGGCGTGTCGTTCCGGCCCAGTTTCCGACGACCTGCGGGGGCCACAATGTCAGTGGAGGAAACGCCGTCCACGGTGCCAGTGGAGGAAGTACCGTCCGAGCTGCGGGCCGCGGTCGCGGCCCGGGTGGCGGACAGAAGCGAACAGCGCCACGAAAAAATCGCGGTCCTGCGGGAGCCAGGCGGAATCGCGCGGGCGGACGAGCCGGCCCGGGTGGCGACCCGGATCGACCGGCTGGCCCGTTTCTACCCGGATGTGCGGCCGGTCAGCCCGGCCGCGGTGGCCGCCGGGGAACCAGCCGCCACCGCGGCGGCGAGCGCCGTCCTGGAACGGATCCTGGTAACGAACGACCTGCTCGGGGTCGGTTACCTGGAAGGCGGTGTCGCCGCCGCGCGGTCGGTCGGCCGGGTCGTCATCCGGGACGGGCGGGGCCGGCTGGCCGGCTACGGCACCGGCAGCCTGGTCTCCCCGGAGCTGCTGCTGACCAATCATCATGTGCTCCCCGACGCCCGGACAGCCGGGTTCAGCGGTGTCGAATTCGACTATCAGGACGCGCCCGACGGCCGGCCGCTGGCACCCGTCCCCTTCGCGCTGGACCCGGCCCGGTTCTTCGTCGCCGACCAGCGGCTGGACTTCGCGCTGGTCGCGGTGCGGGCCGCCCCGGCGGAGCTGGCCCGGTTCGGGTTCAACCGGCTGTTCGAAGGGGAGGGCAAAGCCATCGTCGGGGACTTCGTCACGATTATCCAGCATCCCGGCGGGGGGAAGAAGCAGGTCGCGCTGCGGGAGAACCGGATCGTGGACCTGCTCGACCTGTTCCTGCACTACGAGACGGACACCGAGCCCGGATCATCCGGCTCGCCGGTCTTCAACGACCAGTGGGAGATCGTCGCGCTGCACCATGCCGCCGTCCAGGCGTCGGACCACAGGGAACTCGGCGGCTTTGTCAACGAGGGGATCCGGATCAGCCGGCTGCTGGCCTTCCTCCGCTCCCAGCCCCTCCCGCCGGAGCAGCAGGCCCTCCTCGACCGGATCTCCGCCGCCCCGGCCGGCCCGGCCAGCCCGCCCACGGCCGTCGCCCCGCCGGAGCGGGCTCCCGAGACCGTCGGTGGCGGGCCTCGGCTCGCGCTCGCGGTCCCGTTCGACATCCGGCTGCGCGGCGACCTGGTCAGCCCCGGCCCGCCCGCCACCACCGGCGAGGACACGACCCGGACCGGCCCGGACCATGCCGCCTTCCGCAGCTACGCACCAGACGGCCACGGCCCCGAAGGCGACCCGGGCACACCGTGGCCGGAGGTCACGTCGCGCTCCTGACCTGTTCGGCCCGGGCCCGGTGGACGGGTGAGGGGCGTCCGCTGCCGCGTCAGCCCGCCGCTCCTCACCCGCTGAGCAGCAGGAACGCCGCGGTCAGGGTGAGCGCGACGGCGGACAGGCCCGGCAGGCGGCGGCCGACACGGGTCAGTTCCTCGGCGGAGACGACCACGGCCAACGCGATCATCCAGACGACGGCGCCGTGCTCGACGACGGCCATGAGAACCATCAACGGCCAGCAGGAGAGCACACATCGCCTGCCGTGCAGGAACGCGAACCGCACGCACGCGACGTCCGCCCGCCGTCCGACCGGCGGCAGCGGCACGGTGCGCCGGCACTGGGCCAGGCTCCGGCGCTTGACCCCGCCGGCCTGCCAGAGCGCCGCGGCCGCGAGCGCGGCCAGCAGCAGTGCCCGGCCGCCGACGCCGGCAACGTCGACGGCCGCGCGCACGCCGAGCAGGGCCACGAGGCCGAACAGGGCCCAGACCGCGATGTAGGTGGCGACGAAGACGGTCATCGCCCGGGCCCGCCGCTCCCGGATGCTGTTGAGGGCGACATGGCGGATGGCCGGCAGCGCCACCGGCAGCATCATCGCCATCGACATGACTGTCCAGGCCGCCACGACCACCAGCTGACATCCACATCACGGGCCACCTGGGGAATTACTTGAGCACAGCCCCTGGGGAATTACCGGTTCTGGCGACGATCACGGGTTCTCGTCCGTGCCGGCCGGGGATGCCCCGCGGATCGCGCGCGTCGTCGTGCTGCCGACTGTGTGTGGGTTCGGGTCCGTACGGGCGGAGTGGGATGCTGGTGCGGTGGGTGACGGGGATGGGGTGGGCGCTCGCCGGGATTTCTTCGTGTCCTATACCGGGCGGGACCGGGCGTGGGCGGAGTGGATCGCCTGGGCGTTGGAGGCAGCCGGCTACACCACGTTGATCCAGGCGTGGGATTTCGGGGCCGGGGCCGGGTTCGTGGAGGAGATGCACCAGGCCGCCCAGGTTGCGGAGCGGACGGTCGCGGTGCTCTCGGCGGCCTATCTGACATCGGTGTACGCGGCGGCGGAGTGGCAGGCCGCCTGGAAGGACGATCCGCTCGGCCGGAGCCGGAAGCTGCTGGTGTTCCGGATCGAGGAGTGTGAACGTCCCGGTCTGCTCGGTCAGATCGTCGCGGTGGACCTGTTCGGGGTCGACAAGGACGCCGCCCGCCGCGCGCTGCTTGCCGCTGCCGCGGGTGAGCGGGGGAAGCCGGCCACCGAACCGGACTTCCCCGGCGGCCCGGCGGGCCCGGCAGCCTCGGCGGCTTCGGTGGGGCCGGTGTTCCCACCGGAGCTGCCGGCGGTGTGGAACGTCCCGCCCCGGCTGGCGCACTTCGTCGGCCGGGGCGATCTGCTGGCCGCGGTCGACCGGCAGCTGGCCGGCTCGGGCGCGGTCGCGGTGTGCGCGCTGCGCGGGCTTGGCGGGGTGGGCAAGACCGCGCTGGCGGTGGAGTACGCCCACCGGCATGCCGGCGGGTTCGATGTGGTGTGGTGGGTGCCGGCGCAGGACCCGGACCTGATCCCGGGCCATGTGGCCGCGCTCGGGGTCGCGCTCGGCCTGCCCGACGGCGCGGAGATCGCGGCGGTGCTGGCCGCGTTACGCCGTCAGCGGCTGCGCTGGCTGCTGCTCCTCGACAATGTCGAGGACCCGGATGTGGTCGGCCCGTTACGGCCGGTGGACGGGGCCGGCCGGCTGCTGGTGACCTCCCGGCGCGGCGGGCTGGACGGGTTCGGCCCGGCGGTGGAGGTAGCGGAACTGACCCGGGCCGAGGCCGTCGGCCTGCTGACCGCCCGGGTGGGCGGGATCGACCCGGCGGTGGCCGGGCGGATCTGCGCGCTGCTGGGGGATCTGGCGTTGGCGGTGGAGCAGGCCGCCGGCTACCTGGTCCAGACCGGGATGCCGCCGGAGGAGTATGCCGAGCTGCTGGCCGGCCGGCTGGAGGACCTGCTGGCCCGGGGCCGGGTGGCGGACCGGCCGGGGATCACCGTGGGGAACCTGTGGGCGTTGTCGGTGCAGCGGCTGCGGACCACGGCGCCAGCGGCGGTCGCCCTGCTGGAGGTGTGCGCGGTGGCCGCCCCGGACCCGCTGCCGGTCGATCTGCTCGTCGACGGGGTGGAGGAACTCCCAGCGGGGCCCCTGCGGGCGGCAGCCGGCGACCGGCTGGCGTGGGCGGAGACGGTCGGGGCGCTGGTCGACTACGGCCTGACCCGCCGGGACGGGCCGGCGGTGACGACCCACCGGCTGATCGCGGCCGCAACCCGGGCCGGGATCAGCCCCGAGGGTCGGATGACGACGGCGGCCACCCTGCTCCGGCTGCTACGGGCCGCGCTGCCCACCGACATCGAGCAGCCGGCGGGCTGGCCCCGCTGGCGCTCCCTGCTGCCGCACGTCCGCGCCGTGCTGGACGGTTATGACGACGGCGGCTGGGACGAACGGACAGCCCCGGTGGTCTCGTGGCTGTGTGACCGCACCGGCAGCTATCTGGCGCATCACGGCCGGCCGGACACGGCCCTCCCCTACCTACGTCGCGGACTCGCCCTCACCGAGACCAGACTCGGCCCCGACCACCCCGACACCCTGACCTCCCGCAACAACCTCGCCGGCGCCTACCAGACGGCGGGGCGGGTGGCGCAGGCCATCGGCCTGTACGAGCAGGCGCTCGCCGACAGTCTGCGGGTTCTCGGTCCTGACCATCCGCTGGTCGTCACGATCAGGGGGAACCTGGCCGCTGCCACCGGTGCTGCGGAACGCTCGGGATAGATCAGAAAACTCCTCGGACGGTGACCACAGGTGGTCTCGTCGCTGGCAGGCCGAGAGGCCGGTCAGCTTCGTCCACCCTGCTCGGACAGGTCGTCGCGAGCGCTGTCGAACGCGCCGATGAAGGGCGGGCGGGGCCCCGCCCGCACCCTCCGCGCTGTGCTCTCCTCGTTCAGCGCCGGGCCGTCGATTCCGTGCTCGGCGCTCCCGCGGGCCAGGTACGGGCCACGATCGCGGGAACTGCTGTCTGCCCAGCTCAGGGGCTGTGGGGCGGATGAGTCGGCCGGTACGCCGGGTTCTGTGGGCCGGGGCCGTGAGACGGCTCCGGCTGGCGGTCATCCATCTCGGGCTGCCGTTGCCGGCAGCCTCCAGCGGTCTACCCGCAGGCTCGGGCGGGCAGCCCTCGAACGCCTGCGCAGCCCCGGAACCCCAAGAGGCTCCAGGACCTTTTGACCTTGCTCCGGGTGGGGTTTACCTAGCCGCCCGGGTCACCCCGGGCGCTGGTGCGCTCTTACCGCACCGTTTCACCCTTACCGGCGCCCGAGGACGCCGGCGGTCTGTTTTCTGTGGCACTGTCCCGCGGGTTACCCCGGGTGGGTGTTACCCACCACCCTGCCCTGTGGAGCCCGGACGTTCCTCGGCGGCTCCGCGGGAGCGGAACCGACGCGACCGCCTGGCCGACTCATCCGTGACCGTCAGCATATGCCATGACGGCCCGTCCCGGCCTGCCCCGGTAACCCAGGACGGGGATACTTCGTGCCAGGACAACAGGCGGTGCCAGGGCAGCGGCGATGCCGGGACAGCGCGGCATCAGCGGCTACACCGCGCCCGGCACAGCCACCGCCCGCGAGGCAACATCATTCTGGAAGACGGCACCATCAGGCACCATCAGGGAGACGAGGGACGGGATCGGCCGTGACAACGCCTGGAGAGCCCACCAAGAAGATCGACCACACTCGCCCGACACAGCCCCCGCCTGCCGGCGGAGCCTGGTCACCGGGTACCGGCGTGCCCGGGGCGAGCGGCACCGGCCCGACCACGCCCACCCCGCCCGCCGGACCGGTCCCACCCGCCGAGCCCGTACCGGCCGAGCGGCGGCGCGGTGTCGCCTACTCCACCTATGCGATCACCGTCCTCGTCCTGCTGCTGGCGATCGCCGTGATCGTTTTCGTCGTGCAGAACAACCAGCGGGTGGACATCTGGCTGTTCGGTTCGACCCACAACATGTCGCTCGCGGGCGCGCTCGCCGCCGCGACGGCGGCCGGCCTCCTGATCGGGCTGCTGATCGGGCTGATCACCCAGATCAGGGTGCGGAAGGAACTGCGCCAGTACCGCCGCGGCAGGCACCCGGCCCAGCAGTCCCGGACACCCTGACCGGACAGCCCGGCCCGGCCCCCGAACCAGACATACGCCCGGATCGGAGCTGTGAGGGTGAGCGTCGCAGCCGTGAGCGCGGTCTCGGACGGCCCGCTTCCTCGGCAGCCGCTCCAGACCTCGTTACGTATATACATATCAGGTCTGATAGGCCGTATCGATCAGGACGATGACTGCCACCCAGGCGGCCCGTAACTTCGCCGGGCTGCTTGATGCGGTCGAGCACGGAGAGGCCGTAGTGATCACGCGTGACGGCGTGGCAGTCGGCCGGTTCGTGCCGGAACGGCATACCGTTGCCGACCGGCTCGGAGAGGCCCTGCGTGAGTACGCGGCAGACCCCGCCTTCGCGGACGATCTCGAAGCGGCGCACACCGACCTGCGAGCCGCCTTCGCCGGTGAGGTCCGCACGTAGCCAGTCGGCGTTTCCTGTCGTTTCCTGTCGTTTCCCGTCGTTTCCTGTCGTCCGAGCCGCTCGTTGCCTCGGGCGGATCGCCGGGAGCGCGGCTACTGGCCCGGCTCGACCAGGTGGGCGGCGTGGATGCCGTCGTTGAAGCCGCGCAGCACCGCGGGGCCGTCCGAGTACCAGTCGATCGTGGAGAGCGACACCAGGTCGAGGTGAAGCCGGTAGAGGACGGCGGGCGAGGCGTCCAGCGCCAGCTGCGTGAGGGCCTTGATCGGGGTCACGTGCGAGACGATCAGGATCCGGCTGCCCGGGTGCGCGGCCAGGACGCGGTCGCGGGCGGCGGTGACCCGCCGGATCGTGGCGAGGATGCTCTCCCCGCCGGGCGGGGCGACCGACGGGTCGGCCAGCCAGGCGTTGAGCTCGTCCGGGAAGCGCTGGCGGACCTCGCCGAAGGTCAGGGCCTCCCAGGTCCCGAAGTCGGTCTCGCGCAGGTCGTCGTCGACCAGGTAGTCCCGGCCGAGGGCGTCCGCGGTCTGCCGGGCCCGTTTCAGCGGCGAGCAGTACACCGCGTCGAAGGGGACGTCGCGCAGCCGCCCCGCCACGGCGAGCGCCTGCGCCTGGCCGACGTCGGTCAGGGTGGCGTCCAGCGTGCCGCTGAACCGCTTCTCCACCGACATCGGGGTCTGCCCGTGGCGCAGCAGCACGG
>NZ_CAKKTM010000336.1:13229-13913 GCF_920888515.1 Protofrankia sp. CiP1_Cm_nod1
GGTGGTGGGAGGAGCGGGCGGGGCCATCCAGCCCGACAGCCGGTGGGTGGTCGGTGCCGTGTGCGGGACGGGCTCCGGCGACTGGGGCTCGGGTGGTTCCCAGGTGCGGCCCTGCGCGGCGGCGTCCATGGCCTCGTTCGCCAGCCGGTCGGCGTGGCTGTTGCGCTCCCGCGGAATCCAGGTGTAGCGGACCCGGGGGAACTCCCGCGCGACCTCGGCGGCCTGTGTCGCCAGCGGACGCATGGCCGGATGTTTGATCTTCCAGCGTCCGCTCATCTGCTCGACGACGAGCTTGGAGTCCATCCGGACCTCGACGTCGGCGTCCGGGGCGAGGTCGGCCGCGGCGCGCAGCCCGGCGATCAGGCCCTGGTACTCGGCGACGTTGTTGGTGGCCCGGCCGATCGCGCCCGCCCGCTCGGCCAGGACGGCGCCGGTGCCGGCGTCGCGGACGAGCGCCCCGTAGCCCGCCGGGCCCGGATTGCCCCGCGACCCGCCGTCTGCCTCGACGACGAGCCGGCGTGCCGGACGGTCACTCATGATCGGCTCCTATCCGCCTGCCAGCCCGCCTGCCGGCTCACCGGCCCGGTCCCGTCCGCCGGAGCGCCCCCGTCCACGAGGCCGCGCCCGTCCACGAAGCCGGCCCCGTCCACGAAGCCGGCTTCGTGCGCACGGCCGGCTCCGCCC
>NZ_CAKKTM010000337.1 GCF_920888515.1 Protofrankia sp. CiP1_Cm_nod1
CGGCGGCACCGGTCAGCTCGCCGCCGGAGCCACCGCAGACCGCGATCCGGCGCACCGGGCGGTCCGGGTCGCCGGTGGCGCGCACCCCGCCGGCGGTGGCGGGCAGCGCGGCGGCCACCCGCGCGCAGAAGACGTGCAGCGGCTCGGCCCGGGGCAGCTCACCGACCCGGCCGAGACCACCGTTGCCGGGCCGGCCCGGGCCGTCCGACGGCTTCCCCGGCCGTCCCAGCCGTCCCAGCCCGCCCAGCCGTCCTGGCTCTCCCCGCCGTTCCGGCCCTCCCGGCCGTTCCGGCCCTCCCGGCCGTTCCGGCTCCCTCGGCTGTTCCGGCCCACCCGGCCGTTCCGGCAGCCTGTCGAGTGGTTCGACGGCGGTGAGCCCGAGTGCGTCCGCGAGCGCGTCGCTCACCCCGGGGCAGGCCACATCGGCGTTCGTGTGGGCGGTGAACAGCGCCACCCCACCGCGGATGGCGGTGGCCACGACCCGGCCGCCCGCGTTCGTCTCGGCCACCGCGTGCACCCCCCGCAGGAACAGTGGATGGTGGGTGACCAGCAGCCGCGCACCCCGCTCGACAGCTTCCCGGACGACCTCGACGACGGGGTCGACGGCGAACAGAACATGCTGAACCGGCATGTCCGGGTCGCCGACGGCGAGCCCCACCGCGTCCCACGACTGGGCCCAGGACGGCGGGTAGCACCGCTCCAGTTCGGCGACGCACTCGGCCACGCTGGGCTGCCGCGCGCGGGCGCCGGCCGGCAGCCCCAGCGGCCCGGGCCGCGATCCGGGCACCCCCAGCACCCCTGATACCACCGATACCCATGACGATCCGGGCGGTGGCCCGGGCCGCGGCCCGAGCGGTGGCCCGGCCGGTGTCCCCGGCGGCCTTCCGCGACGGCCGCCCAGGTCCGGACGAACGGGAGGATGTGATGCTGCCACCGTCCGGACACTACCGGGCTGTGATCGGCGCGGCCGCGCCGGCAGGCCCACCGTGAGGCGGCGGGCACCGGCCGGCCGCCGCGCCGTACCGTGGCCTCTGCGGCAGACGGATCCAAACCGTGCATGCGCGCTTGTTCAGGCACACTCAGGTCGAAGGAGGCGCAATCGTGATATACGCGCCTGCGGAGGCACAACCAGCGCCCACTCGAGGACGTGATTCCGACATGGCGGATGTATCCGTGACGTTCACGATTGCCGGCGACGCCGAGGTCGTACTGACCCTTCCGACCGCACAGGCCGTACGGCTGATCGAGATGCTCATGCACAACGCGGCGGAGGCCCTGGCCGCCCAGGCCCGTGGCGGCCAGCCGGGCCAGCCGGGGCAGCTGGGGCCGCAGACCGGAACGGGCCAGCATCTCCAGCCCACCATGCCGGGCCCCGTGGGCTGGGGTGACCCGCAGCACCGGGGCGAGCCACCACCTTCGGCGCCGCTGCGTCGCCCGCTGTAACCGGCCACCCCGGACAGACAGTCACTATTTGTAATCGTCTTTGGCTGTCACCCGCCCCCGGCCACCCCGGCAGAGCCCATCCCGGCCCCGGTTCCGACGATCTCGGAGCCGGGGCCGGGGCTGTTCCGGATGCGGGATCCACCCGGTTCCCGGCTCGCGCCGGATCCATCCGGCAGGAGGATCTCGGCACCCGCATCCCTGATGCAGATCTTTGTTGTGCGGATATGGCGTCGGGCTGGATATCCGCGCACTTTTCCCAAACGCGGCACAACTCTAGATCAATAAGGTACAACTCCGCACAGTTTGTCCGCACAGCTCAGCCACCAGAAGGGATACGGATCATCCATGGCGGGGGACATACCAGCCGAACAGATCATCGTGACACATGCGTACGCGCAGGCGAGCACGGTACGTGACGGCGGCTCGGGCCCGGCCGACCAGCCACCACCGACCTACGAGCCCGCGCGGGTGCTCCACTGCTACGGCCGGGTCAGTATCGTCAGCCCCGCCACGGCCGCCCTGGAGTCCCTTCCCGGGCCGGACGCCTCCGGCGCCACCGCCGTCGACCCCGCTCATCTCGACGGGCTCGAACGTCTGGGCCTGGCGGCCTTCCAGTTACGCGCCAGCGCCGGCTACCAGCGGACCAAGCAGGACCGCGCGAGATCCGACGAGCTGTGGGACTGGGACCGGCCGTGCACCGACGTCCCACCACCGCGAGGCTCTTCCTCCGGGCGGGCCGCGGGTGGCGGCGGCAGCGTCCCACGGCAGCCGCGCTCCCCCGCCGGCTCGCCCTCCCCCACCGCTCTGGGCGCGGGCAGCCGGCCCGTGCC
>NZ_CAKKTM010000338.1:0-3809 GCF_920888515.1 Protofrankia sp. CiP1_Cm_nod1
CGGCCGCGCTCCGCGCGCGCTGCCGGCGGCGCGGTGCTCGCTGCCCGGTCACGCGGGCGGGCCGGGAGGCAGCCGGCCGGTGCCGGTGGCGTCCCAGGGCAGTCCGTCCGCGGGACGCCGTTTGCCGGCCAGGCGCGCGAGCCATCCGTCCACGAAGAGACGTTCACCCGCGGTGAGTGTCTCGCGCAGGCCCGCCGGCACCGCCTCGGGGAACACCCCGACGACACCGGGCAGCCGGGCCAGCGCGCCCGCCTGGCTCCTTGCGGCGGCAACCAGGGCCAGCCGGGGTGGCAGGACCGCCGTGACCTGCGCGATCTCCCGCAGAGCGGCGAGGACCGCCTGCTGGCGGCCGCTCCCGCCGGGTTCCTCCTCGGCGGGGCCGGGCACGTCATCGTGATCATCACGGGGTGCCGGGCCGCCATCGCCGTCCGGGCCGTAGCCCGCCGGCTCCGGCCCGGCCGCCCGCGACGCGATGACGACCAGCACCTCCGGTGTGGGTTCGGCCACGGCCCCGACCTCCTGACCCGAGCGGACAGCGTGCCAGCCGGCTGCGCCAGCTCGCCATCCCCGCACGAGCATTCCGACCAGGCGGACAGCGCATCATCGTCGACCAGGCCAGCCGCGCACAAGACCACCGGTGCGCCCGAGACGACGGAAGGACGCGGTACGCCGGCCCCGGCCCTCTCCCGAACGCCTCGGGCGGAACCGGAACCGTCCCCCATGACAACCTTGCGGAAACCGCGGCATGACGCCCAACGGTGACTGTTCGTATCTATTCGCGACGTGGCATCACAAAGAGCGACAACCAGCTCAGCACCGAGAGTACCAACAGCGACACGGTGGGCAGGACGAGCAGGAAGCCGGGTGAGCGCAGCCGGAACTCGACGAGCTGGACGACAAGGCTGTTGGCGCCCTCGGGCAGCTGCGAGACAGCCCGCGCCGACCGCAGCGCATGCCCGATCCAGCCCGCCAGCAGGGAGCCGCCGATCCCCCCCAGAGCCAGCCCGACGGGGGCCGGCCAGCCGCTGTCACGGCCCCGCCAGAAGCCGAGGAGGCCCCCGGCCAGGCCGGCGGCGGCACAGATCATGGCGAAGTACACGTCGACGCCGGCCTGGGCGTCGAAAACGATCTCGCTGCCGGCCAGTACCGCCCGCACGTTCAGGCGCGGGGCCGTCAGCGCCCACAGCAGCCCGACCGGCAGGCCGAGGGCGGCCATGACGGCCGCGCACAGCAGGCCGGCGAAAAGGCCGGATCCGCTGACCGCCCAGAAGGGGCGCCGGGGCTCCTCGGGCACCGGCCAGCCGTCCACCCCGACACCGTCGGGCCGGTCATGCCGATCCGGCCAGGACGAGGGGGGACGCCGGGCGGCAGCCTGGTGCGCATCGGACTGCCCTGCCTCGGGCTGCCCTGCCGCGGGCTGCCCTGCCTCGGGCTGCCCTGCCGCGGGCTGCCCTGCCTCGGGCTGCCCTGCCTCGGGCTGCCCTGCCGCGGACTGTTGTACTTCGGGCCACCGTACTTCGGGAAGGCCCCGCGTCCGGGCACCGCGGCGCGTGCCGTCAACGGTTCTGTCACCGTTCGCGTGGCTGTCAGGCCAGACTGTTGCTGATGGATACCGGCCAGGTGGGCATCGGCCCGCGCGGCTGAGAATCCACCGCAACGGCCTAACGCGGGGCGTTACCGGCACGTCGCAGCGCGATACTGGCCGCCAGCAGCGTGACGAACGCCACCAGCGCGCACACCAACAGGTCGACGACGACCATGCCCCAGTCGACCGACGGCCGGAAGGCACCGGCCAGCACGTCCACCGCGTACGTGCTGGGCAGCAGGTCACGCAGCACGTCGATCCCGAGCGGCAGCCGGTCCGCCGGGATGATCCCGAGGAACAGCACGACGCTCATACCGATCTGCCCGGCGACCGTCGCGAGTTCCTGGCGGGGGGCGAGCAGCCCGATGGCCGCGCCGATCCCGGCGAGGGAGGCCCCGGCCGCGACGGCCACCGGCAGCAGCAGCCACAGGCCCGACAGCGGCAGACCGTACAGCAGCGAGCCCACCACGGCTGTGACGATCATCCCCGGGAGCGCGAACGACGCGTAGGAGGCGGCCGTGCCGAGCACCACGGCGCTGCCCGGGACGGGCAGGGTCAGGTAGTAGTCCAGCGCCCCGGCCGCGCGCAGCGCCCCGAAGCGCTGCGCGAGCAGGTTCAGCGCGACGAAGGCCACCACCAGCACGGTCGAGCCGGCCACCACCTGCTCACTGGTCGTCTCGTTCCCCGCATCGACCACTCCGCGCAGCAGCAGCATGATCCCGAGCGACTGGAACGCGGCGACGAACAGCAGGGGCACCCGGGCCACCCGGGCCCGGGCGAGCTGGCCGGCGTAGACGGCGCCGAGCGCGGCCCCGAAGGAGGTGCCCGGCGGCAGCGGCACGGGCGTGCCGGCCACCTCCGCGGCCCCGGGGAAGCCACCGCCGGACCGCTGGCGGACGCTCCGGTCGACAGCACCGGCGGATCGGTCGAGGGCGTCGGCCGTCCGTTCGGCGACCGAGACGGCCTCGGCGGCCGGGCCGGCGGCCTGTCCGGCCGCGTCGACAGCCCGGCCGGCGGCCGGGCCGGCCGCCTCGTAAGCTGCGGCGGCGGTCACAGGGTAACCGTGCTCATGTGCGCTCCAGGGTGCGGGATGCCCCGCCAAGGGCGAGATAGACGTCCTCCAGGGACGGCGTGGCCAGCGTGAAGTCGTCGAGGGCGGCGAAGGCGGGGCCGCTGGTCAGCCGCGCGAGCGCGTCGCGGGCGGCGGCCGCGTCCATGCGCGTGGTCCAGCGGCGGCCGTTGATCTCGGCCTGTCGGGCGAGACGGGCGATCGTCGGGTCCTGGGCGGGCGGGTCACGGCGCCAGACGAGATCCAGCCGGACATCGCTGCTCACCGACGCCTTGAGCCGTCCGGGGGTGTCACAGGCGATCACCCGGCCGGCCTCGAGGACGGCGACCCGGTCGAGCACCGTCTCCGCCTCCAGGACGTTGTGGGTGACCAGCAGCACAGTGACCCCCGCGGTGGCCCGGCGGCGCTCGAGCGCCGACCACACCGCGCGCCGGGCCGTCGGGTCCAGGCCGGTGGTCGGCTCGTCCAGGACGAGCACCATACGGTCGCCGACCAGGGTGCAGGCGACGGAGGCGAGCCTGCGCTGGCCGCCGGAGAGCTGCCGCATAGGCCGGGTGACAACCGGGGCGAGGCCGAGCTCGTCGATGACGGCGTCCCGGGCCGCCCGCGCCGCGCCACGCCCGAGGCCACGCAGCCGCGCGGTGGTCTCCACCGCGCGGCCCACCGGCAGGTCCTCCAGGGCCATGTCGTGCTGGCCGAGGTAGGCCGCCAGCCGCGACGGGATGTCGGGACGGGCCACGACGTCCCACCCGAACAGCGTGATGGATCCGGCGTCCGGCCGGATCAGCCCCATGAGCTGACGCAGCAGCGTGGTCTTACCAGCGCCGTTCGGCCCGAGGACGCCGAAGACCTCGCCCTGCCCGACATCGAGATCGATACCGGCGGTGGCAAGTACGGCATGCTCCCCCGCGCCGTGCCGGCGGGTGAGCCCACGCACGACGTAGCTCAGCACGCGGCCTATTGTCGCAGCCCGCGGGCGTGGAGTCGGCCTGAGGGCGGGTGAGGGCCGCCTCCCCGGCCGAATCCCCGGCCGAATCCCCGGCCGGGCACACGCCAGCCGGCCGGCATCCGAGCCCCCTTCAGGCCTGTGACCGTCCGGTTCAGTAACCGAACCCGTTCGGCGACCGGGCCTGCTCAGTGAACGGGCCTGCTCAG
>NZ_CAKKTM010000338.1:4189-5058 GCF_920888515.1 Protofrankia sp. CiP1_Cm_nod1
GATGACGGGCCCGCACCGAGCCGAGTATCCACAGCGCCTCGACCCCGTCCCGCCAGGTCAGCTTCTTGCCCTGTTCCCGGGTGCGGGCCTTGTAGCTGATCGGGACCTCGAACGGCCGGATGCCGCGGGCGAGCAGCTTCGCGGTCACCTCGGCCTCCATGCCGAAGCCGGCGGAGCGGACGTCCAGCTCGCGGTACAGGCCGGCCGGCAGCAGCTTGAAGCAGGTCTCCAGGTCACTGATGTAGCTGTTGAAAAGAACGTTCGCGGCCAGCGTCACCAGCTTGTTGCCGACCACGTACCAGAACGAGAACGCGGTGTTGCCGCTGAACGTCCGTGAGCCGAAGACGACGTCGGCCTCACCGGCGAGGACCGGTTCCAGCAGCGCCGGGATCTCCTCGGGGGCGTATTCCAGGTCGGCGTCGCAGATGACGAGGTAGTCACCGCTGGCCCGCTCGCTCGCGGTCCGCACGGCGGCGCCCTTGCCCCGGTTCACCGGCTGGTGCACGACGACCACCCGGGGGTCGTCGAGGGAGTCGAGGATGGAACGGGTCCCGTCCACACTGCCGTCGTTGACCACGACAAGCTCGATCTCACAGCGGTAGCCGACCTCGAGCACCCGCTTGACGGCGGTCGCGAGCGTGGCCTCTTCGTTGAAAACCGGCATCAGGATGGAAAGCTTCACATCGGCGCACATTACGATGTGATCACCCGCTGGCCGTTGACGACCACCGTCGGGTGACGCCAGGCAGCGGGCTCGACGAGCGGATCCATGGGCAGCCCCACGACGGCGGCGTGCGCGCCCACCTCGACACGCCCGGACGGGCGGCGGCCGTCGAGCCCGGCCGCCCGGGCGGCCACGGACGTCGCGG
>NZ_CAKKTM010000339.1 GCF_920888515.1 Protofrankia sp. CiP1_Cm_nod1
GGCGGCGCGCAGCGCACCGAGGCGGCCGAGCCCGGCATAGGCGAGCCGGTCGAGCTCCCGCGGGTCGACTCCGGGCGGCCGGCTGCCCGTGCCCCCCGCGTCGGTGCCGTAGATCAGGGTGACCCCGGCCCGGTGGAGCAGCGCCGCGTTACGCCCGGGGGCCGGGCCGAGCCCGGCATGGCACTGCAGCGTCGAGACCACCGGCACGCCCGCGGCGGCGATCCGCTCGACCGTGCGCGGCGGCAGGGGCTCCACCGGGACATGGGCGAGCTCGTCCACGCCCGCCCACAGCGCCATCTCGACGGCGTCGACGCTCAGCGCGTGCGCCGTCACCGGAAGCCCTGCCGCGTGGGCGGCCTCGACCATGACCGCGAGCTCGGCCGGAGACAACGGTGGCCAGTTCGGGCGCCTCCCGCGCCTGGTGTCCGCGCTGGTCGCGACGTCCCCGACATATACCTTGATCAGATCGATGCCGTCCGAGACGAGCCCGGCGACGAGCCCGCGGGCCGCGGCGGGGCTCTCGACGACGACCGCCGCGTCGCTGCGACGGGCGTGCCAGCTCTGCGCCTTTCGCCCCGCTCCCTGCCGGCCCGCCCCCTGCCGGTTCAGCCCGTGCCAGTTCAGCCCGTGCCAGTTCAGCCCGCTCAGCCCGCTCAGCCCGTGCCAGCTCAGCCCGTGCCAGCCCGGCCCATGACGGCGCGGCCCGTAGTGGTCCGAGACGTGCCACTCCGGCGAGTACTGTTCCGGCGAGTACTGCTCTGACAGGTGCTGGTCCGGCGGGTACGGGCCTGACGGGTGCTGGTCCGACGCGTCGCGGCTCCGTCCGTGACGGCCCGGTGTGTGGCGGCCCAGCGCGTGGCGGCTCGCCGCGGCCCGGCCGGCGGTACCGCGGCGGGCGGACCGCGACGAGCCGGGAGGCAGGGCCTCCAGCCGGTCGGCCGTGGCACCCTGGGCGGGGCCGACCGGCTCCCCGGAGCGGTCCGGGCGCGGCCTCTGCCGCGACGTGCCCACCACCCGGGGGCCCGCGCCGGCAACCATGATCGGCGCGGCGAACCGCCAGTGGACGAGCCGCTCGATCGACGAGCCGAGGTCACGCACAGCCACGACGCCGGAACGCAGCTCGTCGTACCCGGGCGTGGCGGTGGCCGGCAGATGCACGTGGGCATCGACGACACCCGGCCCGATCCAGGCACAGTCGATCATGCGCAGGCCGTCCGGCAGCGACACCTGGTCGCGTGGCCCGACAGCGGCCACCCGGCCGTCCACACCGACCACCACGACACCGTCGAAGGCGGTGTCGGCGACGCCGTTCCAGATCCGGCCCCGCAGGCCCACGCCCCGCCCGACCTCCTGGCGGGCCGGCGCCCGTCCCACGGCCAGGGCACGCGCCGCCCGCAACGGCACCACGGCCAGGATGGACAGGCACCCCGACGGCGTGTCGCCGCGCCTCACCGTGCCCCCGGCGGCGGCACCCGCGGCAGCGGCCGGCGGAGATCAGACCGCCGGCGATCAGACCGGCGGAGATCAGACCGCACTGCTCATCCACACCACGATGTCGAGGATGCGCAGCGGTGTCAGCGGCGGCCCGTTGCGGGGGACGAGCGCGGACAGCCGGTGGAACTCGTCGGCGTTCTCCTTCAGGTCGTACTGCATGGCGCGGACCAGCAGCTGCATGTACTCACGCCAGGAACGCCCGTCCCGGGGAGACGGCGGGATGCAGCGCTCGTGCTGGTAGAAGATCCTGACCTTGGAGTCGAACAGCGGCACCAGCGCCGGCCGCTTGCGGTGCAGCACCTTTGCGATCAGCGACCCCTTGACGTCGCGGTCGGAGACGTCCGGATCGTCCAGCGGGTCGTACAGGGCCGCGACAAGATCGAGGGTGGCCTCGTCGGCCTCGATCAGCTCGATGCCGGGCGGGAGCTTGTCGAGCCCGCGCTGCAGCAACGGCGTCAGCGCCGTCAACGTGTGCATCCGGTCGACGTCCACCTGGACGCCGAGCAGGCAGGGCGCGAGCAGATCACCGGTGCACAGCAGATCGGAGTCACCGTTGGTCGTGAGCCCGTCATAGTACGGATAGGCGTAACGCAGGCCACGCTTACGCGGCCCGAGGTACTCCTCAAGCAGGCTCTCCGCGTCGAAGACCTCTCGGGTACCCATCCCAAGCCTCACCGCGGGGGCTCCTCACAGTCGTCTCGCAGTCTCACAGCGTCTCGAAGATCGAGAATGTCTTGAAGGTCTTGAAGGTCTTGAAGTCTCACAGCCGTCCCGAAATCGTCGTCGCGTCCCGAAATCGTCGTCGACGGTCACGCCATCTCATCACGTGACGACGAGCAGCGGCGATCACGAGCTGTGACGACTTTCACATCGCTGACCGCCAGCCCTGCCGCCTGTGCCCATCCTCCCCCGCGGCTGCCGCTATCCGGAAGCAACCCGCCCGGACGGACCCACCAGGACATACATTCGTTACCGCGAGGACCACATCCCGGAGCGGACCGCGGGTGACAGCAGGGCCGTCGACACGCGTGCGTTACCGCGCCGACCACGTCCCCGGCGGCCGGATTCCGCCCGCCCTGGTCAGTGGCTGCCGACGCCGGCTTCCGCCGGCCATTTCTTCCAGATGCCGCCCCGGTCCTCGGCCGTACCCGCCTGGGCGGGGACGTTCACGGCGGCCGGCCGGTCACCGACCTGCTGCCCGAGCGCGGTGATCCGGCGGATCTCCTGGCCGCTCTCCTCGTGCTCCGCCCGGTCACGCGCGTGGATCCTGACCAGCTCGTGCAGCCGGAACAACACATCACCGGCCGGCCCGGTGCCGGCGACGTCGAGCATCTGCGCGTCGATCAGACGGTCGAGGATTCCCTCGGCCGTCCGCTGGTCGGTCCTCAGCACCTGTTCGACGACCCGGCTGGAGAAGATCGACCGGCCGAGCAGCCCCAGCCGACGCAGCAGCTGCCGCGCCTGCGGATCGATCCGCTGGTAGGACAGGTCGAAGCTGCCGCGGACCTCCAGTGCGCCGTGGTGGAGCTCGGCTATCCGGTGCCGCTCGTCGACCAGCCTGGACACCAGGCCGGATATCTTCCAGTGGGGATGCGCCACCAGCCTGGCCGCGGCGACGCGGACGGCCAGCGGCAGGTAGCCACACAGGCGCACCAGCTCACGGGCGGCCACGGGGTCGGCCGACGCCCGGTCGTCGCCGACGATGCGGGCCAGCATCCGGGTCGCGTTCCCGACCTCGAGCACGCTCAGGTGCAGCCGGGTACAGGAAAGCGCGGCCAGCCGCGCCCGGCTGGTGATCAGCACCCCGCAGCTGCCCGACCCCGGCAGCAGCGGCTCGATCTGGCTCTCGTCCGCGGCACCGTCGAGTACCACCAGGACCCGCCGGTCGGCGAGCAGGCTGCGGTACAGCTCCGCGCGTGCGTCGAGACCGAGCGGGATCTCACTGTCCGCGACGCCCAGCGCGCGCAGGAACCGGGCGAGCGCGTCATCGGGATCGACCGGGCTGCACTGTTGGCCGTGCAGGTCCACGTAGAGCTGGCCGTCGTCGAAGTGCTCCCGTAACCGGTGCGCCACATGGACCGCCAGGACGGTCTTGCCCAGCCCGCCCATGCCGAGCACCGCCACGACGGGCATCGACGGGGGGGAGCTGGTAACGGTCAGCCGCTGGCACAGCAGCTCCGCCTCCTCGTCCCGGCCCGTGAGGTCCCCGACGGCGGCGGGCAGCAGGCACGGCGGCCGTGGCTGCGTGGCCGGTGGCTCGTCGCCCTCCGCCGGCCCCACCGCGTCCGGCCGTGACCCGGCCGGTGCGGCCGGCGTGGCCGGCGTGACCGGCGCGGTGGCCTCGAGGGTGCCCTGCAGGATCGCTTCGTGCAGCCGCCGTAGCCGCGCTCCGGGTTCGACGCCGAACTCGTCGGCGATCCGCCGGCGTACCCGCGCATAGCACTCCAGCGCCTCGGCGCTGCGGCCGGCGTGCCACAACGCCCGGATGAGCTGGCAGCTCAGCGGCTCGAACAGCTCGTTCTCGGTGAGCGCCTCCTGCAGCTCGTCGATCACCCGGTCGGCGCGGCCCAGCCCTATCTCAAGATTGGCTCTTTCCGCGAGCACGCCGAGCCGCTGCGGGACCAGCCTCTCCCGCACCCGCGCGGCCCAGTCCCCCGGCAGGCCGGCCAGTGGCTCGCCCCGCCACAGGTCCGCGGCCTGCCTGAACAGGTGGCACGCCCGCTCCGGGCTGCTGTCGGCCACCGCCCGGGCCCGCTCCGCGAGACAACGGTGCCGGTTCAGATCGAGCAGGGCGGGGTCGGCGTCGATCAGATAGCCGCCCCGCTGCCGGACCAGCTCGACCTTCCCCCCCTCCGCCTGGCGGGTACACGCGAGTATCCGCCGCAAACGTGTGACATACGTGTACAGCGCATTCCGCACCTCGGCCGGAGGCGCGTCCCCCCACACCCGGTCGATGAGAAGATCCTGCGGCACCGGCCGCCCGAGATCCGCCAGCAGGACGGCAAGCACCGTTCGCTGCTTCGCCGACCCAAGATCTACATTAATATCGGCCACCCGTAGCTCGAGTGGGCCCAGCATAAGAAGTTCCACCACTCCACGCCCCCCAGCCCTAACATTTCCCTGAGAGGCATTAAATACTGATAAATAGTTGACAGTAAAGGCTGTCCAACGCTTGACACGGATCGGCTGTTGCGGATCCATACCTACGGGCCGGTACGGCGAATGCCAGCCGGCCTCGCCTCAGGACACAAC
>NZ_CAKKTM010000340.1 GCF_920888515.1 Protofrankia sp. CiP1_Cm_nod1
TGCTCACGCCTTCGGCCGGGACCAGCGCAGGTTCATGCCGAGCTCCTTGAGCAGGTCGAGCTCGAGGTCGATCGCCCAGTGCTCGACGATCAGACCGTTCCTGAGCCGGAACACCACCACACCGCCGTAGCTCACGCTCCTGCCGGTGGGCGGAATTCCGAGCACCTCGCCGGTGTGAGTGCCCACCCAGGTGTTGTGCGCCGCCACCTTGTCCCCGTGAGCGCTCATATCCTCGACCGTCACGCGCAGGTCAGGAAACGCGGCGCGCAGCCCGCCGATCGAATGCCTGACGCCGTCCCGTCCCGCCGGCGCGCCCGGGAACGGGGCGTGGTCGAGATAGTCCTCCGCATATATCTCGTCGACCACGTCGAAATCGCCCTTGCTGGCGATCTCCTCGAACACCCGACGGATGATTTCCTTGTTCTCCGTGCTCGACATGTCCCGCTCCTTCTTCGTCCCGCGCCGGCCTGTGTCGTTCTGTTCTCCTCAGCGGCCCGGGCACCGGAGGACATCCCCGCCGGTGGCGTTCCGCCGCCGCCCCGTCCCACTTCGTGTCGTTCTGTTCACCGTCCTGTATCGCTTCTGTACCTTTTTGCTTCCTTTGGCGGCCCGGGCGCTGGACGGCATTCCGCTGGTTGCGTTCCGCGTCGCCCCGGACACGGGATCCCACAGGATCCCGTCGAACGGAAATCGGCGGGCAGCGCCGGAACGGGCACGGCCCGGTCGGCCCCGTCCCGGCGCGGCCCGGTCGGCCCGGTCGGCCCGGCGGGACGCGACCCGGCTCAGCCGGCCGCTCCGGCGAAGAAGGACACCGGTCGCGGGCGTTCCAGCACCGACGCGCCGGTGAGCATCTCGGCGGTCTGCACACCCGAACTGATCACCGACAGGACGCCTCCCCCCGGCTGCGTCCAGTGCCCGGAAAGGTACAGCCCCTCGACGGGGGTCCGGTGCGGCAGCCGGCCGGTGCCGGTCTGGTCGGGCGCATGCTCCCAGCCGTAGATGGCGCCGCGCAGGTTCAGGGTGTAGCGCTCCATCGTCCGCGGCGTGCCGCCCTCGGCCAGGGCCGCCCCGCTCCCGATGCCCGGAACCAGCTCCTCAAGCCTGTCCATGATCAGACGCTCGTAGCGCGGCTTGCTGTGGCGCCATGATGCCACCGCGTCATACGGGAGCAGTGCCACCGCGGTGACCAGATGCATTCCGTCCCGAGACAGTGACGGATCGCTCAGCGTCGGGACGCTCACGGTCAGCGCTGGTACCGCTCCCGTGAGCATCCCCGCATAGGTGGCGTCATGATCCCAGCCGTCGAAGACGAAGGTCTCGTGCGCCATGCCCGCCCTGCCGAGATCCATGCCGGTGGCCAGGTACAGCACCGCCGCCGAGAGGGAGCAGCGCATCGAACGCAGCAGCGCGAGATAGCCGCCGTCGACGTTCTCGGTACCGACGAGCTCCTCGCAGGTCTGCAACGGGTCGGCGTTGGAGACGACGGCCTGCGCGGTGACCCGCTGGCCGTTGTCGAGCACGACCCCGGTCACCCGGCCCCGCTCGACAAGGATCCGCCGCGCGGCCGTGCGCACCATCACCTCCCCGCCATTGTCGGTCACGCCGGCGCCGAACGCGTCCACCAGCCGTTGAAAACTGCCCGCGCAGTAGTACGCGCCGAACTCCAGGTATGTCGTGATCATGAGCGACCACACATCGAAGGCCAGCACCGACGGTGGCACTCCCAGATACGGCCAGAGTGCCGTCAGTGCCGTTTTGAGCCGGGCGTCGCTCAGGTGTTCGTCGAGCACGTCGGAAACGGTTGCCCGACGGTACCGGCTCAGCAACGGAAAATCACCGCCGTGTAGTTCGGCGGTCGGCAGGTCGGGGGGCAGCCGTTGCGCCTCGCGGGTGAGCAGCGTCGACAGACGCTGCATCCGGCGCAGCCCCACCCGCTCCGCGGGAAAACGCGCCGCGTGCGCGTCCAGGAAATCAGGACCGGCCGGGACGTCGAGCTGGAAACCAGGAAGGACCACCCGGTAGAAGGGATCCAGCCGGTGGAACTCAAGGCGGTCGGCGACACCCAGCAGATCCAGCAGCACCGGCACGATTCCCGGATTTCCCGCGGTGACCGGCGGGCCGCCCGCGACCAGGTGCACCGCGGAGTCGAAACGATGCCGACGGCGGGTGAACGCATGCGCGTAACCGCCGATCCGGTCATGGCGTTCGACCACCAGCACCCGGCGGCCCCAGCGGGCGAGCAGCGCGGCGGCGGTCAGGCCGCCGAGCCCGCTGCCGATCACGACGACGTCGTAGGAGTCGCGCTCGGCATCCTGGCGGACGCTCATCGTGGCCCGGCCTGCCCGTTCACACCCGCGACCGGCAGCCCGACGGCCGACAGGTCCACGGCCGGCAAGTCCACGGCCGACAGATCCGCGGCCGACAGGCCGGCGCCCGGCCAGGGAGCGCTCCAGGTGAGCGAGAGCCCGGCGTACAGCCACCTGCTGGTCTCGATCGCCAGCAGCAGCACCTCGTCGCCGGGCCGGATCCGCCCGGAGGTCCAGGCGTCGTCCAGCGCCAGGGGCACGGCGGCGGAGCCGGTCGCCCCGACGTCGGTCAGGTTCTCCACGACCCTGCCCGCGAGCAGCTCGCAGTCCTCGGCGGACAGCCCCGCGGCCTCGAGCTCGCCGTTGAAGTAGCCGGCGTTGCCCTCGGGCACGACGCACGCGTCGACCTCCCGCAGGGTCAGGCCGCTGCGGCGCAGCAGCTCGTCCAGGGCGGTGACGAACACCCGCGGCCCGAAGCTCGCCGACTC
This sequence comes from Protofrankia sp. CiP1_Cm_nod1, assembly GCF_920888515.1. Lineage (GTDB taxonomy): Bacteria > Actinomycetota > Actinomycetes > Frankiales > Frankiaceae > Protofrankia. The sequence goes on from NZ_CAKKTM010000340.1 coordinate 2,795, forward strand.
GACCACGTCGAGACGCAGGTCGACCGGGCGCCGGGCGCGCATCTGCTCGGCCACGGGGGCGTGCGTGCCGCCGCCGATGATCTGCATGCCGGGTTTGCGGTCCCCGCCCATGCAGGCGTTGACGCTGGCATGGAAGCTCGCCGGCTCCCCCGGCCCGGCGGGCTCGGCGCGCAGCACCATCGCTCCCGCCCCGTCGCCGAAGTTGTAGATGGCGATCCGGTCCCGCAGCCGGACGGAGTCGGGACGGCGGCCGAGGAAGATCGGCGCCAGCACCGGGGAGACGGCCTCGCTGCCGATGACCACCGCGGTCCGCGCGGAGCCGTCGGCCAGCTGGCGGCGGGCGATGTCCAGCGCGTGCATCGCCCCCGCGCACCCGGAGCGGACCTCCACGACCGCGCACCGGGCCAGGCCGAGACGCTCCTGGACGAAGGTGACCGCCGCGGGCAGCGGGTACTCCGGGGAGGACGTCGACATCACCAGCAGGTCGACGTCGGCGGCCTCGAGCCCGGCGCGGTCGAGCGCCTGCCGGGCCGCGGCCGTGGCCATCTCGCTGTTGCTCACCAGGTGCTCGCCGGTGCCCGGATCGATCATCCAGTGGCGGCGGCGCACCTGGAGGCCGTCGAGCACGTCGTCCGGCAGCGGGCCGCACAGCCGCTCCAGGTCGTCGTTGGACAGCGGCTCACCGGGCAGGTAGCCGCCGGTGCTCACGATCCGGACATGGTGGCTGGTCATCACCGCTCCTTCCGGGAGCCCGCGGCACCCGCGGCGCCCACGGCGTGGAAAACATGGCCGGTTGCTTCCGGGCCGGCGGGACCGCCGCCTTCTGGGCCGGTCAGGACGAGGCTGACGTGCGTGCCGCCGAGGGAGGAGCTGTTCACCAGGACGGGGCCGGCGGCCCCGCCGGCCTCCCAGCCGGCCACGGCGAGGACCGCCGAGAGGTGCGCGCCCGCCCCGACCGGCTCGCCCAGGCTGCGCTTGGGCATCTCGACGCGGGGCCCGGCCGGGCCGAACACGCGGCCCAGGGCGGCCAGCTCCGGCCGGTCGACGGCCCGGATCCCGGCGGCGTTGGC
>NZ_CAKKTM010000341.1 GCF_920888515.1 Protofrankia sp. CiP1_Cm_nod1
GGCGCTCCCGGCGGCCTGGTAGGCCGCCCACAGCTCGGCCACGCTCGTGCCGGCGGGCGTCAGCGCGGCCAGGCCGGTGATCACAACCGGGTCCCGGTCCCGGTCCCGCTGCCGGTCCCGCTGCCGGTCCCGGCCGGCCGGCGCGGCGGGCCGCCGGCCGGGGCGGCCGAAGACGACCGAGGCGTTGGCGCCGGCGAACGCGAAGTTGTTCGACACCGCGACGTCCATGGCCAGCGGCCGGGCCTCGTTCGGCACGACGTCGAGCCCGCACTGGGGGTCGGCGGCGGTGAACCCGGCGGTCGGCGGGGCGACCTGCCCGTCGAGGGCGAGGATCGTGACGATGCTCTCGACCGCCCCCGCGGCCCCGAGCAGGTGGCCCACCATCGACTTGGTGCTGCTGAGCGCGACCGTCCCGGCCGCCTCCCCGAGGGCCGCGCGGATCGCGTTGCTCTCGGCCGGGTCGTTCTTGGGTGTGCCGGTGCCGTGGCCGTTGATGTACCCGACCTCGTCGGCGGCGACGCCCGCGCGGGAGAGCGCGGCGGTGATCGCCCGGGCGGCGCCCGCCCCCTGCGGGTGCGGCGCGGTCGGGTGGTACCCGTCCGCCGAGAAGCCGTAGCCGAGGACCTCGGCGAACATGCGGGCACCGGCCGCCCGCGCGATGTCGGCGCGGACCAGGACGAGCATGCCGGCACCCTCCCCGAGGGACAGCCCGTCGCGGTCCTTCGAGTACGGCGCGGCCGGCCCCACCGCGAGCGACTCCAGGCTGTTGAAACCGGCGAAGACCACGTCGGAGAAGGCGTCGGTGCCGCCGACGAGGACGGCGTCCGCCTGGCCGGTGACGATCAGTTCGGTGGCGTGGGCGATCGCGTGCGCCCCGGAGGCGCACGCGGTGTTGACCGACAGCACCGGCCCGCGCAGGCCGAAGGCGGCGCCGAGCGCCTCGGCGATCGCCTGCGGGGACACCATCAGGGTGTGCCGCCAGTCCGGCTGACGGCCGGCGAGCTCGTCGCGCAGGGCCCGCTCCCCGCTGACCAGCCCGCCGTTGCAGCTGCCGAGCACGACACCCCACCGCTGCGCGGGAACCAGCGCGGCCGGTGCGCCCGCGGCCCCACCGGCGGTGCCGACGCCGATGCCGCACGCGGCCATCGCCTCCTCGGCGGCGACGAGAGCGAAGTCCAGCGCCGGTTCTCTGCCGACGTCCAGCGGCCACGGGTAGGCGGGGATGGCCGGTTCCTGCACCTCCCCGCCGAGGGCGGTGCGGTAGCCGTCCATCGGCAGGTTCTTCACCGGACGGATCGCCACCTGGCCCGCCAGGACGCCCTCCCACAGCTTCGCCACGCCGACGCCCTGCGCCGTCACCGCTCCCAGACCGGTGACGACCACCCGATCGGCGTCACCGGCGGTCTGTGTCCCCTCCGCCATGTCGGGCTCCCCTCCGTCGCTGTCGGAACGGCTGTCGGAACGGCTGTCGGAACGAAAATCGCTACTGGCACGAAGACCGATGCCGGGATCTCCGGGCCGCGGAGCGCTGCCCGGACGGGGACCGCCGGGCGGCGCCGACGGGGTCATGCCGCCCGGCCCAGGGCGGGGCCCGGTCATGCCGCCCGGCCCAGGGCGAGCGCCACCTGCTGGCCCGCCAGGCCGCGGGCGAGCGCGAGCGCGCCGGTCAGCCGGGCCTCGCGGGGCTGGCCGGGTATCCAGTCGAGGTCGCAGCCCGGGTCGGGATCGTCGAGGTTGGCCGTGGCGGGGGCCACGCCCGCCGCCAGCGCCAGCGCGGCGACCGCCACGTTCAGCGCCCCGGCCCCGGCGACGAGATGCCCGGTCTGCGGCTTGACACTGCTCGCCCACACGCGCTCGGCGTGGGCCCCGAGCGACCGGCGGATCGCCTGGGTCTCGCTGAGGTCCCCGAGCGTGGTCGCGCAGCCGTGCGAGGCGATGTAGGAGACGTCCTCGGCGGGCATGTCCGCGTCCCGCAGCGCCGCCGTGATCGCGCGGATCAGCCCGCGGCCGCCCGGGTCGGGCGTGACGACCATGCCGCCGTCGTTACCGGCGCCCACCCCGCGTATCTCGGCGTAGCAGCGGGCTCCCCTGGCCAGCGCGGCCTCGCGCTCCTCCAGGACGAGGAACGCGGCGCCGTCACCGAAGACCGATCCGCTGCGGGCCCGGTCGTAGGGCCGGCAGGCCGCCGCGCCCAGCTCGTTGCGGGACGAGAGCACACCGAGCCCGTCCATCTTCGACATCGACCACCAGGAGGTGGGGTCGTCGAACCCGCCGGCGAGCGCCAGGTCGGCCTCGCCGCGCCGGACCGCGCGCGCCGCGCGTCCCACCGCGCTCGCCCCCGCCTCGGCGGTGCCGGCGAAGTAGGCGTTGGGGCCGAGGAAGCCGTAGGCCTCGGAGATGTAGAACAGCGACGCCGCCTGCAGCCCCTCGACGTAGAACAGCGGTGTCAGTGTGGAGGACGCGACCCGTCCGAGCCGGTGGTAGTCGGCGCTGCCGTCGTCGGCGCGGGCGGCCAGCGCCCCGGCCACCACCCCCTCCGGCCGGGAAAGCTCCTTGTTGCCGCCGACGAAGAGGCCGGCCCGCTCGCCGAAGGGCCGCTCGTCCTCCAGGCCGGCGTCACGCAGCGCGAGGACGGCACCCACCATCGCGATCTCGTCGTTGGGGGTCATCTTGCGCAGCGTCCGGCGGCTTACATACTGTTTTGGGTCTAAATCAACCAGTTGGGCACCCAGCTGGGTGCGCAGTGACGACGGGTCGTAACCGCGCAGGGGCGTCACACCGCCGCGGCCCGCCAGCACCCCGTCCCAGGTGTCCTGGACGCCCTCACCGAGTGCCGTGAGCAGCCCGATCCCGGTGATCACGACTTTTCTCGCGCGCTCGCCGCTCATACCGTCGCCGCCAGCATCGACGGTTCCCGCAGCAGCTCCAGCGCCCGGACGGAGGCGACGGGACGCCCGTCGACGGTGACCGAGGCGGTGCACCGGGCGGTCTGCCCCGCGCGGTCGAGGACCCGCACGGTGATCTCCGCCTGGTCGCCGGGCCGGACGAAGTGGCGGAAGCGCACCACCCGCGCCCCGGACAGCCGCCAGCGTTCCCCCGGCGCGGCCAGCACCAGCCCGGCCAGGGCCACCATGCTCTCGAAGAGCAGCATGCCCGGCAGCACGGGGAAGCGCGGGAAGTGGCTGTCGAAGACGTCCAGCGTCCCAGGAATGTTACGGACAGCTACCGCCTGCCGGCCGTGCTCCAGCTGGACGAGCCGGTCGAAGGCTGTCGGCAGCGGTTCCGAGCCGATGTCGGCGCCGGTCATGATTCCTCCTTGGGGGTACCGACCACCAGGCAGGTGTTGGTCCCGCCGAACGCGAACGCGTTGACCATGACGCCCGACACCGGCATCGGCCGGGCCACCAGCGGGACGTAGTCGAGGTCGAGCCTGGGATCCGCGGTGTCGAGGTTCACCGTCGGCGGGACGACCGAGTGCTGGATGGCACCGAGCGCGGCGAGCAGGTTCAGCGCGGCGCTGGCCGAGGTGAGATGGCCGGTCATCGACTTCGGCGAGCTCACCACGAGACGGTGGGCGTCGGCGCCGAACACCTCCTTGATCGCTGTCGTCTCGGAGGCGTCGTTGCCCGGGGTCCCCGTCCCGTGCGCGACGACGTAGTCGATGCCGGCGGGCCCGAGCCCGGACTCGGCCAGCGCCCGGGCCATCACCTGGATGGCGCCGCGCCCGTCCGGCGGCGAGTCGGTGATCCGGTAGGCGTTCAGGGTCGAGCTGTAGCCGAGGAGCTCGGCGAGGACCGGTGCCCCGCGCGCCCTGGCCGCGGAGAGCTCCTCCAGCACGACGACGACCGCGCCCTCCCCGATGACGAAGCCCGACCGGTCGGCGTCGAACGGGCGCGAGGCCCGCGTCGGGTCGTCGTTGTAACGGTCGGTCAACGCGCCCAGCAGGCTGAAGCCCAGCAGGTCCATCCAGGTGGTCAGGGCGTCGAAACCGCCGGCGAGCATGAGCGTCGCGTCACCGTCCTGGATGTGCCGGAACGCCTCCCCGATAGCGTGCCCCGACCCGGAGCAGGCGGTGCTGACGCTGACCATCGGCCCGGTGCAGGCGGCCAGCCGCGCGATCGCGGCGACCGGCACGTTCTGGTCACGCAGCAGCACGTCACCGGGCGGATGCCGGAAGATCTCCCGGTTGCCGGTGCGTTCCCGCAGGTGGCCGATGTCCACGACCTGCTGGAGCTCCGGGCGTCCGACGCTGCCGCCCATCGCGACGCCGCACTCGTCGGGGTCGTAGGTGGCGGGGGTGACCTTGGCTTCGCGCAGTGCCTCCGCCGCCGCCGCCAGCCCGAACCCGCCGGCCCGCGACAGGTGCCGCCAGCCGGCGGCCTCGGGAACGAGATCACGCAGGGTGAAGTCCCGGACCTGGCCGCCGATGCGGACCGAGAACGTCGAGGTGTCGAAGGTGGTCAGCTCGCCCACCCCGCTGCGGCCGGCGACGAGGTTCGCCCAGGTGGTGGCCGCGTCGTTGCCGACCGGGGTGACCGCGCCCACGCCGGTGATCGCCACCCGCCTCACGGCGCGCTCACCGCCCCGGTCAGCTGGTCGGCCATCCGGGCCGTGGCGGCCGGGTCGTCCAGCCGCTCGGCGTCGATGAGGGCACACATGATGGACGTCGCGGTGAGCACGGTGCGCCCGCCGGCGCTGACCGTCCCGTCCAGGACGGCGACCTCGTCCGAGATCGACACGACCGTGCCGTCGAGCAGCAGCACGTCGCCCGGTGTGACGTCACCGAGGAACGCCACCTCGCCCACGGACAGCAGCGCGGCTCGTTTACGGTGCCCGCTGCTCATCATCACCAGCCAGGTGCCCGCCTGGCAGAGGGCCTCGAGCACCAGCGGCGGCGGCATGACCGGCCCGGTGAGGCCGGCTCGCCAGAACTGCTCCGTGCCGGACGTCACCTTGCGCCCGACGATCCGCCGGTCCGGCTCCCAGGAGTCGATCCGGTCAATGAGATGAAAGCGCATCGGCCGCGCCTGCCTTCCTGTCGGTTCACGCGCCTGTCGGCCCACCGGCCCGCCGGCCCGCCCGCGGGAAAGCCGCGGGAAGCCCGTGGGAAGCACGGTCGTGCTCCTCGCGCGCCGCCGGTGGGCCCCGGCTGCCGGGGCCCCGCGGTCCCGGGTGGTCAGTCGGGACGGCCGGTGCCGAGCACGGCCGCGGCCCCGCCGTCCACGCGCAGCAGCTCCCCGGTCATGTAGTCGGCGTCGGGCCCGGCGACGAAGGCCACCACCCGGGCGATCTGCCCGGGGGTGGCGAACTCCCGCAGGGGGATGCGCCGTTTGATGGCCTTCCCGCCGTCCTTGGCCAGCAGCCCGTCGACGAGATCGGTGGGGACGAAGCCCGGGAGCACGGCGTTGACCCGCACTCCGAAGCGGGCCAGCTCCAGCGCGCAGTTGCGGGTGAAGGCGTTGATCGCCCCTTTGGACGCCGCGTAGGCGGACTCGCCGGTCCAGGCCCGCTCGCCCATCACCGAGGAGATGTTGATGATGACGCCGGCGCGTTCCGCCATGAAGTGGCCCATCGCGGCCTGCGTGCAGTTGAAGACCCCACCGAAGTTGACCCGCATGACCTCGAGCCAGTCCGTCGGCGCCATGGTGTAGATCAGCCCGTCCCGGGTGATCCCCGCGTTGTTCACGAGGATGTGCAGCCCGCCCAGCTCGGCGCGGGCCCGCTCGACCAGCGCGGCCGCCTGCTCGGGGTCCGCGACGTCGGCGGCGAGCGCGACGGCCTTCCCGCCGGCCTTCTCGATCTCCTCGACGACGGCCTGCGCCTCGTCGGCGCGGGACCGGTAGTTCACGGCGACGTGCGCGCCGTCGTCCGCGAGCGCCAGGGCGACCGCGCGGCCGATGCCGCGGGACGCCCCCGTGACAAGGGCGACCTGCCCTGCCAGCTTCGTCACGTCCTTTCCTTTCCTTCCTGTCGTTCTGGCCGGCCGGCCACGTCGGCCGGTGTCACTGGTCGCCGGTCCGTGCCGCCGGTCCGTGCCGTCTCCCGCCGTGGCCATCCGGGCGGAGCGGCCACGGCGGGGTCCCGTTGCCGGATCCCCAGGACGCCGAGCCCCTGGGACGCCGGGCCCTGCCGCCGGATCCCGGTGCCGGGGCGCTCAGGCGTCCACCGTGGCCGTGGCGCGCAGGACCGCCAGGTCGACGAGGTTCTGCACGGTGAACAGGCTCATCACCTGGTCGGCCGGGAGCTTGCCGGCCAGTTCCTCGGTGTCGATCTGCGGCATGGCCTTCTTCAGCTGGGCCAGGCCGACCGGGGTGATGATCTCGTTCTCGTCGCCGAACTCCGAGTCCGGGATGCCGCCCTGAATGTGGTTGCCTATGTCGGACGCCTGGATCTTCACGCCGGTCTTCCGCTCGATACGGAAAAGGATGTCCAGCAGGTCGATCGATTCCGCGCCGAGGTCCCCGATCAGGGTGGACAACGGGGTGACCTCGGTCTCGTCCAGGCCGAGGGCGTCGGCGACGGCCTCCTGGATGGCGGCGGGGAAGGCTGCGGTGTCGGTCATGGGACTGTCCTTTCTTTCATGGAGATCACACAGCGTTGAGATCACACAGCGCGCGGATCACATGGCGTACAGATCACGTGGCATAGGGATCACGTGGTGGGTCGGGAGGTGCTGGCAGTTGTGGCACGGTGCGGGCCGGAGGAATGCCGGCCCGCCGCGGCCGGCGCGCTATGCCGGGACCGCCGGGCGCGGGGCGCCGTGGCCGGCGGTGGCGAGCAGCGCCTCGATCGCCTGGGGACGGGCGGTTCCCAGCGCCCGGACATCCGGGGCGATCCGCTTGACGAATCCCGTCAGGACCCGGCCCGGCCCGACCTCGACGAGCAGGCTGTGACCGTCCGCCACGGCCCGCCGCACGGTGTCGACCCACCGGACCGGCTCGACGAGCTGCCGCCGCAGCAGCAGGCGCACCTCCTCCGCCCGTCGGACGTAGCCGCCGGTGACGGCGCTGAGCACCGGCACCTGTGGTTCGGCGAACACGTGCCGGTCGAGCTCGGCGCCGAACTCGGCCTCGATGTCGCGCATCAGGGAACAGTGGAAGGGGGCGCCGACGTCGAGCCGCACGATCCGTTCCGCGCCGGCCCGCGCCGCCAGCGCCTCGACCCGCGCGACCGCCTCCGCCAGGCCCGAGACGACCGTCTGCCCGGGGTCGTTGTAGTTGGCGATCTCCACGACACCGGTGCCGGTGACGTCCCGGCACAACGCCTCGACCCGCTCGGCCGGCAGCCCGATGACCGCCGCCATCGCGCCCGGGGTACGGCTGCCCACCTCGGCCATGAGCTCGCCGCGGCGGCGCACCAGGCGCAGCACGGACCGCGCGTCGAGCACCCCGGCGGCGGCGAGCGCCGTGTACTCGCCGAGGCTGTGCCCGGCGACGCCGGACGCCTCGAAACCGCCGGCCCGCAGCACCTCGAGCACCGCCAGGCTGGTCGCGGCGATCGCGGGCTGGGTCACGTCCGTGCGGCGCAGCTCCTCCGCCGAGCCCGACACGCACAGCTTCGTCAGCGGGATGCCGAGGACGTCGTCCGCCATCTCGAAGATCCGGCCTGCGGTGTCCGGGTACCGCCTGACCAGGTCGGCCGCCATCCCGGGCCGTTGGGAGCCCTGTCCGGGGAACATGGCCAGGCAGCGGCTGCCCGGGGCGGGCTCCCCCGCCGCCTCGCCCGCGGCCCGTTCCGCCCCGACGGCCGGTGCCGGTGGGGGCTCCGCGCCGGCGGCCTCCGCGCGGAGAGTATCCACGCCGAGACTCTCCGCGCCGGGGCTTTCCGCGCTGGGGTGGAGGACCGTGGCTGTGGCGGGGATCCGGGTCATCTCGGGGTTCTCCCTTCCGATCGGTTGGCGCGTGCGCCACGAAGGTGGTCGGCGGGTGTGCCGTGGCGGCCGGGCGCGGGCGGCCCGGGTACCACGCGTGGGCCGGGCCCCCAGGCACCGGGCACCGTGCGCGCCACGGCGGGCTGCTCGTCGCGCCACGGCCGGTCCCGGCTCG
>NZ_CAKKTM010000342.1 GCF_920888515.1 Protofrankia sp. CiP1_Cm_nod1
GCGGGGCACCGGCCGCGGCCGCCGACGGGATCCGGACCGCGGGCGGTCCCGCGCGCAGACTCCGCGGACTCTGTGGCACCGTCGCTCCTTCCCGTTCCCAGTCCCTGGTCCCGCCGGTTCCGCCATCGGTTGTGCCGGCGCTTCGCCGCCGGTTCCGTCGTCTGTCCCGCAACGGTGCCCGCGGCCGGCTTCCCGGCCGGCGCCTCGGGACGGCCGCGCCGCGGAATCCGCCGGGAAGTCACCACGGAATCCGCCGGAAGAGGGCGCCGCGGAATCCGGCGAAGGGGCACCGCGGAATCCGGCGGGGGCAACGCTGTCGGTCGTCCGGCGCCCCCGGCGGCCCGGATGCCTACAGTGGCTCGTTGGGGTGTTTGCGGATCTGCTGTACGTGCCGCTTGGTCCGCAGGAAGGCCAGCCCGCGGACGATCATCCGGCGGGTGTCGGCCGGGTCGATGACGTCGTCGACATGGCCGCGCTCGGCGGCGGCATAGGGATGCAGCAGCGCGTCGCTGTACTTCTTCGTGAGTTCCGCGCGCAACCGGTCGGGGTTCTCCGCCGCCGCCAGCTCCTTGCGGAATATGATGTTCGCGGCCCCGTCCGCGCCCATGACCGCGGTCTGGTTGACCGGCCACGCGAACGAGAGGTCGGAGCCGATCGACTTGGAGTCCATGACGATGTAGGCGCCGCCGAACGCCTTGCGAAGAATAACCTGGATCCGCGGCACAGTCGCCTCGCAGTAGGCGTACAACAGCTTGGCGCCCCGGCGGATGATGGCATTGTGTTCCTGCTCGACCCCGGGCAGGAAGCCAGGTACGTCAACCAGCGTGACCAGCGGGATATTGTAGGCGTCACACATGCGGACGAATCTCGCCGCTTTCTCCGAGGCGTCGATGTCGAGCACACCGGCCAGCACCATCGGCTGGTTTCCCACTATCCCGACGACCCGCCCGTCGAAACGGGCCAGGACGCACACGATGTTGCGGGCCCAGTGCGACTGCACCTCCAGGTACTCGCCGTCGTCCACGATCTCCTCGATGACGTCCCGGATGTCGTACGGCGTCCGCTCGTTCGGCGGCACGATCCGCAGCAGCTCCGGACAGCGGCGGTCGGGGTCGTCGGACGGCTCGACCGCCGGCGGCGCCTCGTTGTTGTTCGACGGCAGGAAGGAGAGCAGGTAGCGGACCTCGTCCAGGCAGGTCTCCTCGTCGTCGGCGAGGAAGCTCGCCACGCCGGTGCGCTCGGCGTGGACCTGCGCTCCGCCGAGCTCGGCCTGGGAGACGTCCTCGCCGGTGACCGAGCGCACGACGTCCGGCCCGGTGATGAACATGTTCGCGGTGTCGCGGGTCATGAAGACGAAGTCCGTCAGCGCCGGGGAGTACACCGCGCCGCCGGCGCAGGACCCGAGAACGGCGCTGATCTGGGGGACGACCCCGGAAAGGCGGACGTTACGCGCGAAAAGCCCACCGAAACCGGCGAGCGCCGCGACGCCCTCCTGAATGCGCGCGCCACCGCCGTCGTTGAGGCCGATGACCGGCGCGCCGATCGACTCGGCCAGGTCCAGCACCTGGTGGATCTTGGCCGCGAACGTCTCACCGAGCGCGCCGCCGCGGACCCGGGCGTCATGCGCGAAAACGACCACGCTGCGGCCGTCCACCGTGCCGAACCCGGTGACCACCCCGTCGCCGGACGGGTGGGAACGCTCCATTCCGAAACCGGTGGCCCGGTGCTGGGCGAAAAGGTCGAGTTCGGTGAAGGAACCCGCGTCCAGCAGGTGTTCGATGCGTTCGCGGGCGGTGAGTTTGCCCCGGGCGTGATGCCGCCGGGTGGCTTCCGGGTCATCTCCCTGCTCGGCGAGCAGCCGCCGCCGGGCCAGGAGCGCGGTGTGCTGCTCGAGGGTCAGCGGCTCGCTTTCCCGGGCCGCCTCCGACGCGGCCCCGCCGGCATCCTGGGAGATCGGCCGCCGGTTGCCCTGGCCGGGGATGAGCTGGTTGGGAAGAAGCCAGTAGGCCGCGGGTTCGACGGTGCTTTCCTCGCCGTCCGAACTGTTGCGCAGGACTGAAACCACCAGCGATCCCTCCTCCTGGTAACCCGGTGGCCCGGGCCTCCCGACACCGCGGAAGAAACGTGACCTCGCGGCCTTCCGATCTTCCCGGGTGGCCGCTGTACCGAGTTTGGACGATCGCACTGGGAAAAATTCTTGAGGGATCCTTGAATCGAGCTGACATGCCTCCACGGGTGATATTGATCACAAGCGTGGATATCAGCCGCGGCGGTACGGCCATGATTGGCCCGTCACATGGAACCGTATTCGTACGGAGCGTACACGACGACAGCCTGGAATGTCGCCGGCCCGACAGCGGTCATATCGCGTAAATTGCTGCCCGAAAACACCGCGGCCATTACCGGCGGCCTTGGGCCTGGGGCCTGGGGCCCGACGGCATCCTCACGAACGACAGCACACGCCGATGGGCGCCGGCCACCGAAGAAAATCGGCGCGAGTCTGTCACTGTGTGCGCTGGGGCGGCCAGAAAGCGTACAGACAACAGACCCGCGCCGATCGTGGCCTGCGTGCGTGGTTACGGACGGGGCTCGCGCTCCTCGACCGACGCTCCCGGCACCGTCCTCATGGACGTACCAGAACGGCGCCCGGCTCGGACGCGGTGAGCGTGACCCTGCCCGACCAGGTCAGCGACCCGGGCGCGGGCAGCCCGTCGGCATCCAGCATGATCGCCCGTTCGACGCCGGTGACCGTCACCGTCGAGCCCGGGTCGGCCACCCCGGCCGGGGCCCGCAGCACCTCGAGCGTGGCGATGTCGGCGAGCTTCGTGCCCGGGGGCAGCTCCACCGCGGTGGCGGCCGCGCCGTCCCGCTGCAGGGACCAGCCGGGGATCATGTGGTCGGACCGGTAGAGGACGTCCGGGTCACCCGCGAGCCGGACCCCGACCGTGGTGCCGGCCCAGGCCAGGCCCGGCACGGCCGAGGCAACCGGGACGACCGGGGCGGACGTGGTCTTGCGGATCACGACGTACAGATAGTTCCGCAGGTCGGACAGTGCAGGTGTGTACGCGGACGCCACCGGCTCGATCTTCTCCTCGCGGCGCGCCTCGGCCGCAGACACCTGGTAGGTCCACCCCGCGGTGTCCATCATCCGCTCCCGCGCCTCGCCCGCGGCGAGCTCCTGATCGGCGGCGAGGAGGAACCGCATGCCACCGGTGCCGGCGCTGGGGCCGGCGACCGTGTCGCACACCATGTTGTTGCCCGTACACGTCCGCAGCACGGGATGGCCGTCCTCGTAGCGGCCGGTGAACGGCAGCGTCGCGTGGTCGGGGCCCTGGTAGACCGCCGACCCCGGCACCACGGACCCGGCCGCGTCGAGCTCGGCCCGGTACACCCACTCGATGTCGGTCTGGCGTCCCCAGCGTGCCTGGAGGTACCCGGGATCGTTGCCGGTGCCGCCGTCCTCGTTGCTGAACATGACGCTGTACTCCAGCACCGTGTGGCCCGGCCGGCCGGCCGCTGGCGCCTGGGTGTGCCAGGCGAGCAGCGGGGTGTCGGTGTGGTTGTTCTGGAAGAGCCCGCCGTACTCAGGAAGCGACCGTCCGTAGAGGATCGGGGCGTACGCAAGCGGATCCGGGCCGCCGGACGCCCTGGGCGCCACCACCGATACCGACAGTTCATCGATCACCACCGTCCGCGCGCCAGCGCTGGAGGCCCGCTCGTCCAGGGTGATCTCGAGAGTGTGGACGCCGGCACGCAGCCGCCCGAGCTGGACCCTTCTGGTGATCGGATGTGCGGCGGGCACGACGAGGTCGGTCGCGAGCACGCCGTCCACCGTGATCGCGAGCACCGCGGACTCCGCGCCCGGGACCGCCCAGTCGGCCCCGGGGGCCCCGGCGGTGACCTCCGCCACCCCCTCGCCGTCACGTCGCGCCTGGACGGCCAACGAGTACGGGGAGCTCCCGCGCGCCAGCGTGACCGGCACCTCCGCGACGGCATCGGGACCGGCATCGGAACCGGCATCGAGAGCATGGCCGGCCCGGGCAGCGGCCTCGCCGGTGCCAGCCCCCGCGGCGGCGCCGGCCGCCCTCACGGCCGTGGTCCGCGGGTAGCGACCAGCGGCGCCGGCATCCAGACCACCGGCGCCGGCGCCGGCACCGGAGCTCACCGCGACAGCGTCGCCGCCGGCCACGACGGTGCCGGCGGCCTGGGCGGCCCGAGTGATGTGGGCGGCCTGGACAGCCCCGTCGGCCCCGCCGGTGACGTCACTCCCCGGCGTATCCGCGATCAGGACGACGACGAGCAGCGCGAGAACGGCTCGTGCCCACCACGTCCGCGCCACCGTCGTCACCGTTCCCGCCGTCGTCACCGTGTCACCGCTGCTCAGCCACCTTCACCGCTGTCGGCCACCATTCCGCCCCGCTCATGTCGCCCCCCGCTCGCGCCGCCCCCGGTCGCGCCGCCACTGCTCAGGTCATCACTGTCCGAGGCGCCACCGCCCAGATCGCCGCTGTTCAGATCATCACTGTTCGGGGCGTAGCGGCACGAACACAGCCGGCCCGGCGGGGACGTCCGCCGCCGCGACGTCCACCAGCCGGACCGCTTCGGCCTCGCCGAGAGCGGCCAGCCGCCACGCCGGGGCCGCCACGACCGCCCCGTACAGGCAGGCGCAGGAACCTCTGAACGCCACCGTCTCGTCCACGGCACGCTCCCGGGCGTCAGCGCCGGCGTCGCCAGCGGCGCCGGCCTGGGCCGCCGCGGCGTCGGCGGCGTGCGCGAAAGCGGTCCGGATGTCGGCGAGCGGGTCGCGGACATCCGCGGACAACGCCGCGCCGTCAGGGGGGACCCGGAAGAACACGCGCACGGTCCGCAGGTCCCGGAGCAGGTCGAGGGCCTGCTCCGGCGTCCGGTAGCCCGGGAAGCTGACGACCGCGTAGGTGTCGGGGTAGACGTCCGTGTGGGCGTCCGTGTGGGCGTCGGGGTGGGCGTCCGTATGGGCGTTGAGGTGGCTGCCGGGCCACTCGGCCCGCCGGGCCGCGGTGGCCAGCCGTGTCCGCGCCGCCGTCAGGTAGCCCGCCACCGTCTCCCGCTGTCCCAGGCCCACCAGGACGGCGGCCGCGGGCATCTCCTCGACCCGAGTGGGGACCGCGATCGCGGCGGGGACGGGAACCGGGCCCGCGACCATGCCCGGGCCGGTGGTGGCAGCGTCAGGACCGGTGCCGGCGGCAGGACCGGTGCCGGCGGCAGGGGAACCCGACAGCGCGTAGGCCGGCCTGGCGACCGGATCCACCCGTCGCCCCACCGCGGGTACCGCCGTCCGCGGCTGGTCGAACCTCTCAAGATCGCGTCCGCCGGCCGGGCCGCGCGCCAGGGCTGCGATCGTGCTCACCCCGATCACCGAAACCACGCCCAGCGCCGTCATCCGCATGCTCCGTTCGATGACGGGGTGGCCGCAAAGACCCCACCGGACCGCGCCGCCACCAGTCGCGGCGGTGCTGGCCGGGCCACCGGCGGTAGCGGTGCTGGCCAGGCCACCGGCGGTAGCGGTGCTGGCCGGGCCACCGGCGGTAGCGGTGCTGGCCAGGCCGGCAGCCACGGCCGTGTCCCGCGGCTCGACGGTCCCGCGCCGCGCCGTGCCTCTCCCGGCCGCCACGACGGCTCGGCTTGCGGTAGCGTTACCGATCGGGTCACATTCATCACCGTACGGCGTAACCCTGTCCCTGCGCGACCTGGCGGACGCGTTGTCATGCCCACCGCCGCCGGCCGGATCATCCGTGCGTGCGCCCGGCACGGCCAGGCCGCCCGGCAGCCCCTGGACGCCCGGGGCGGCGGTTCGCAGACGCGAGGCCCGGGCGGTGAACCCGCTCAGGATCCGGCCCGCGACCGGCAACAGACGTTCGTCCAGATGGTCGAGGCCAACGAGCACACGCCATGCCGCGCCCACGGCGGCCCGTCCCGCCCGCGGTCTCCCCAGCCGGCCCACATCATGATCGACAGAGTGACGCCAGCCGCGAACCCACAGCTTTCCCGTCCGGCCCGCTGCCCCGGTCTGCTCCTCAGCCCCGGCATCAGCATCAGCCCCGGCATCAGCATCAGCCCCGGCCCTGGCATCAGCCCCGGCCTCAGCCCCGGCCCCGGCATCAGCCCCGGTCCCGGTCCGGACCCCGGTGAACCGGGCCCTGGCGAACCGGTGCCACACCGCCCGGAACACAGCCGGCGGACGACCGGTGGCGGTCACGACTGCCGCCGAAGAACGGCAACCGCCTCCGCGAGATCAGGTGGGTCGGGGCTGGTGAACGTCACCCACCGCCTGTCCGCGGGATGGGCGAAGGACAGCTGGGCGGCGTGCAGCCACTGCCGGGCCAGCCCGAGCCGGCCGGCGAGGACCGGATCAGCGCCGTAGGCGAGATCGCCGACGCAGGGATGCCGCAGCGCCGACATGTGCACCCGGATCTGATGGGTCCGCCCGGTCTCCAGGCGCACCGAGAGCAGCGACGCGGCCCGGAACGCCTCTTCGGTGTCATAGTGGGTGACGCTGGGCTTCCCACCCGCTACCACGGCGAACAGGCCGGGCTTACGCGGATGCCGGTCGATCGGCGCGTCCACCGTGCCGCTGGACGGGTCGGGATGCCCCTGCACCAGAGCACGGTAGATCTTCTCGACCTCGCGGTCCCGGAAAGCCCGCTTCAACACGGTGTAGGCGCGCTCACTTTTCGCGATGACCATGATGCCCGTCGTGCCGACGTCGAGACGGTGGACAACGCCCTGGCGTTCCGCGGCACCGCTGGTCGCGACGCGGTAGCCCGCGGCGGCGAGGCCACCGATCACGGTCGGGCCGGTGAAGCCCGGCGCGGGGTGGGCGGCCACCCCGACCGGCTTGCCGACCACCACGATGTCGTCGTCATCATGGATCACCTGCAGGCCGGGCACCGGCTCGGCCGCCACCCGGACCGGGTTCGGCGGGGGCGGCAGGCACACCTCCAGCCACGCCCCGGCGCCGACCCGGTCGGAGCGGCCGCGTACGGCCCCGTCCACGCTGGCCTGGCCGTCGTCGACAAGCTGGGCCGCGGCCGTCCGGGACAGCCCGAACATCCGCGCGATCGCCGCGTCCAGGCGCAGGCCGTCCAGCCCGTCGGGAACCGGGAGCGCACGCCTGTCCCGCACACCGCCCCCTGCCACGGCTACCTGGCCGGCTTCGCCGCCGGCCGCGTCACCGGCTTCGTTACCGGCTTCGTTACCGGCCGTATCGCCGGTTTCGTTACTGTCCATCGCGGTCGTCGATGTCCGTCGCGGGCCGGCCGTCGGGGCCCGCCGGCCCGTCCGGATTCGGCTGGCCGTCCCGCGGGGCGGGCTGGCCGTCCAGAGCGGTACCGAGGGCCGCCAGGATGACCGCGACCACCCCACCGATCACGATCGCCGAGTCGGCGATGTTGAACACCGGCCAGTTGTGCAGGTGGATCCAGTCCACGACATGCCCGCGCAGCGGCGCCGGCGCGCGGAAGATCCGGTCGCTGAGGTTGCCCAGGGCCCCGCCGAGCAGCAGACCGAGCACGACCGCCCACGACAGCGACGTCAGCGTCCGGGCGGTGCGAACAATGATCACGACAACCACCAGGGCGACGATGCTGAACAGCACGGTCGCGCCACCAGCGATACTGAACGCGGCCCCGGGGTTACGCGTCAGCCGTAGGTCGAGTACGCCGGGAAGCAGCTCGATCGGTGCCCGGTCCGACAGGCTCGCCACAGCGGCGATCTTCGTGACCACGTCGATGGCGAGGATCACAAGACCGGCACCGGCCACCGTGGCCACCGCGCGTGGCGACCGGCACACCCGATACGGCTCGCCGCCGGTACGGCTCCCGCTGATGTGACTCTCCTCATGGGCCGACGACACGTCGAAATCCGGACCAGCGGGATCATCCAGGTCCGGGATGGACTTCCCGTTTTCCACCTCGGCCGTCACATCCCACCGGTCCCGCCCGTGGACGCCCTCTCCCACACCTGCCCCACTCTACGGGCAGCGCCTTCATGCCCGGAACGCACCATGACCGTCACCCTCGCGCCACCCCCCGCGCACCTGCCGTGGACGGAGAACCTGGCCGTAGCCGGCCGTAGGTAGAAACCGTCATCCCCACAGCGGTTTTCACCTACGGGCCGGCGGCCGGGCCAGGCGGCCACCCGGACCGGCCGAGGTGGTCGGCCCGGGATCCCGGCTCCGGATGCCAGGGGCCCACCGAATGCTCCGTCCCGTCCACTACGCTTGACACAGCGGACGGCGTTGACGGGACGAGTAGCGGCGGGCGCAGCCAGGGACGACCGGCCTCAGGACGGCGTCCAGCGAGCCGGGGACGGTGTGAGCCCGGCGGCCAGCGCGCTGCGAAGATCACCCCTGAGCCGCCGGGAGAACAGGGCCCGCGCCCCCAGTAGATCCGGTACCGCGCGCGACGAGTGGTCTGTCCGGGCCGCCACACCGGCGTCCCGGGAGGCAAGGAGGGTGGTACCGCGGTGCCACCGCGCCCCGGCGAACGCCGGGTGCCGTGGGGTGTCGTCCCTCCGTTGGAGCCCGAAACCGACGGAGATCTGACGGAGACCCGCCCATGCCGAACCAGCCCACCGAGCCAGACCAGCCTGCCGCGCCGGACCAGCCTGCCGCGTACACCCCGTCCCCCCAGCTCACCGGGCAGGCCCCGGCCGCCCGGCCGGCCGGGCAGGCCCGGCCGGCGCCGGTGTTCCCGCCGCTGTCGACCCAGGTCGACCTGCCCGCCCTCGAGCGCGACATGCTCCAGCGCTGGAAGGACCTGAAGGTCTTCCAGCGTTCCCTGGACGCGACCGCCAACGGCCCGCAGTGGGTCTTCTACGAGGGCCCTCCGACCGCCAACGGCAGGCCGGGCGCCCATCACGTCGAGGCGCGCGTGTTCAAGGACCTCTTCCCCCGCTTCCGCACGATGCGCGGCTTCCATGTCCCGCGCCGCGCCGGCTGGGACTGTCACGGCCTGCCCGTCGAGCTCGCCGTGGAGAAGGAGCTGGGCTTCACCAGCAAGAGCGACATCGAGGACTTCGGCATCGCCGAGTTCAACGCCCGCTGCCGCGAGTCGGTGCTGCGCCACGTCGCCGACTTCTCCCGGATGACCGAGCGGATGGCCTACTGGTGCGATCTGGACAACGCCTACCGCACCATGGACACCTCCTACATCGAGAGCGTCTGGTGGTCCCTCAGGCAGATCTTCGACAGGGGGCTGCTCGTCGAGGACCACCGGGTCACCCCGTACTGCCCGCGTGACGAGACACCCCTGTCCGACCACGAGGTCTCCCAGGGGTACGAGGACGTGGTCGACCCGTCGGTGTACGTCCGGTTCCCGGTGACGTCCGGACCGCTCGCCGAGGCGGGGGTGAGCCTGCTGGTCTGGACGACCACCCCGTGGACGCTGGTGTCGAACACCGCGGTCGCCGTGCACCCGGACGTCACCTACGTGGTCGCCCGGACCTCCGCCGGTGGCCGTGCGGACGAGCTGGTGCTGGTGGCCGAGCCGCTGCTCGCCGCCGCGGTGGGCCCGGACGCCGAGGTCATCCGGACGCTGCGCGGCGCGCAGCTGGCGGGGGTGGCCTACGCCCGCCCGTTCGAGCTGCTGCCGGCGGCGGACTTCGCCACCCCGGCCGCGGCCACCGGCCACGCCGCCAGCCAGACCACCGGCCACGCCGCCAGCCAGACCGCCAGCCAGACCGCCGGCCAGGTCACCGCTCAGACCGCCGGTCAGACCACCGGCCAGGTCACAACGGCGGCCGCGCACTCGGTGGTCCTCGCCGACTACGTCACCACGACCGACGGCACCGGGCTGGTCCACCAGGCCCCGGCCTTCGGCGCCGAGGACCTTGCCGTCGCCCGCGCCCACGGGCTGCCGGTGGTCAACCCGGTGGGCCGCGACGGCCGGTTCGTCACCGGCGTCCCGCTGGTCGGCGGGCTGTTCTTCAAGGACGCGGACGCGCCCCTCGTCGACGACCTGCGCGCCCGCGGGGTGCTGTGGCGGGCCGAGGACTACACCCACAGCTACCCGCACTGCTGGCGCTGCCACACCCCGCTGATCTACTACCCGCTGCCGTCCTGGTACATCCGGACGACTGCGGTCGCCGACCGGCTGCTGGCGGAGAACGAGCGCACCGACTGGCACCCCTCACGGATCAAGAACGGCCGTTACGGGGAGTGGCTGCGAGGGAACGTCGACTGGGCGCTGTCGCGCAACCGCTACTGGGGCACGCCGCTGCCGATCTGGCGCTGCACCGCCGACCCGGCGCATCTGACCTGTGTCGGGTCGCTGCTGGAGCTGTCCTCGCTGGCCGGACGTGACCTGTCCGGGCTCGACCCGCACCGGCCGTTCGTCGACGAGGTCACGATCGCCTGCCCGGCCTGCTCGGCGGTGGCCCGCCGGGTCCCGGACGTGATCGACGTCTGGTACGACAGCGGGGCGATGCCGTTCGCCCAGTGGGGCGCGCCGCACCGCAGCCGCGAGGAGTTCGCGGCCCAGTACCCGGCGCAGTACATCTGCGAGGCCATCGACCAGACCCGCGGCTGGTTCTACACCCTGATGGCCATCGGGACGCTGGTGTTCGACCGCTCGTCGTACGAGACCGTGCTCTGCCTCGGCCTCCTCCTCGACGCCGAGGGCCGCAAGATGAGCAAGCATCTGGGCAACGTCCTCGACCCGTTCGAGCTGTTCGAGCGGCACGGCGCGGACGCGGTGCGCTGGCTGATGCTCGCGGCGGGCTCGCCGTGGTCGGACCGCCGGGTCGGCCACGAGGCGCTGGAGGACATCGTCCGCAAGGTGCTGCTGACCTACTGGAACACCGCGTCGTTCTTCGTCCTGTACGCGAACGCCGCGGGCTGGGCGCCGGGGCGTACGCCCGCCGCCGAACCGCAGGCCCGCCCGGTGCTCGACCGGTGGGCGCTCTCCGAGCTGCACGCCACGATCACCGAGGTCACCGAGGCGCTGGACGGGTTCGACTCGCTGCGCGCCGGGCGCCGCCTGGCCCGCTTCATCGACGACCTGTCCAACTGGTACGTGCGCCGCTCCCGGCGGCGGTTCTGGGAGGCCGACCCGGACGCCCTGGAGACCCTCTACACCTGCCTGGACGGCCTGACCCGGCTGCTGGCCCCCTTCATCCCGTTCCTCACCGACACGCTGTGGTCGAAGCTGGCCGCCGGTGTGCGGGCGGACGCCCCGGACTCGGTCCACCTCGCCGGCTGGCCGGCCCCGCGGCCCGAGCTCGTGGACGCGACGCTCGCCGCCCGGATGGACCTGGTGCGGCGGGTGGTCGAGCTCGGCCGGGCGGCCCGGGCGAGCAGCGGTGTGCGGACCCGCCAGCCGCTGGCCCGCGCCGTGGTGGCCGCCCCCGAGTTCGCCGGGCTCTGCGCGGACCTGCGCGCCCAGATCGCCGAGGAGCTCAACGTCGCCGCCGTCGAGGCTGCGGCCGCCGATGTGGTCGACGTCACCGTGAAACCGAACTTCCGGGCGTTGGGCCGCCGGTTCGGCAAGCGGACCCCGCTGGTCGCGGCGGCCGTCGCCGCGGCGGGCCGGCCGGTGGACGGCCGGCTCACCGTCGAGGTGGACGGCGAACGGATCGAGCTCGCCGGCGACGATCTCATCATCTCCGAGACCCCGCGGCAGGGCTGGGCCGTGACCTCGGAGTCGGGGCTGTCCGTGGCCCTCGACCTGGAGATCACCCCCGAGCTGCGGCGGGCCGGTGTCGCCCGGGACGTGGTGCGGATCCTGCAGGAGGCACGCAAGGCCGCCGGCCTGGACATCACCGACCGGGTCGACGTCCGCTGGACGGCGGACACGCCGCAGACCACCCAGGCCCTGCGGGAGCACGCGTCCACCGTGGCCGCCGAGGTCCTCGCCGTGACGTTCACCGAGGGCGCCGCCCCCGCGGGCCAGCAGGCGGACCAGGACGCGGACGATGCCGGCCAGCGCGCACCGGATCTCGGGCTGACGTTCTGGCTGCGGCCGGCGGCCGGCACCACCGGCACAGCCGGCACAGCCGACGCGGCTGGCTGACAGACCGCGGGCAGGCTTCGCCGGGAGTGTTTCAGGCCGGGAGACTCAGCGGGTGTCCCGGCCTGCCGGTGGACGCCGGGACGGCCTGCGTGCCCCCAGCGGCAGTAGCGCCGCCGCCAGCAGGCCGATCACGACCGAGGCATAGACAAAACCGGTGCCGCCCAGGATCCCCACCCCCAGCAGCACGGCCGACAGCAGGACGAGAACACCGCTGAGAACTGTCATGGCCGGACGATGGCCGTGACCGGCACCACTGGAACGAATTCCGCGGACCGGACATCGCGGATCCAGAGGGCCATATGACCGATATGCCGTGATGGTGGATACATCCGGAACCTTTTCCGATATTTTCAAACTCCAGGATCCGGGAACGCCGGGCCCCGGGAACGCCCAGGCCCTGGGAACCGCCAGGGCCTGGAGCCCCAGGAGCCCGCGGGCTCCTGGGCATCCTGCGGACCGCCACCCACCGCGGCGCCGCCGTGGGCCTGTGGGCTCCTAGAAGTCCTGCAGCCCGGAGGGATCCCGACGGGAAACCGCCTCCACATCAGGCGCGCGCACCCCGCCGTTGTCGTTCCCGCGCGCCATCGCGCCCGCGCCCAGGGGCGAAGCGGACGGGAAGGACGAGGACGGGGCGGATGCCCCCGTGGGTGAGTTGGCGCTGATCCCGACCGGCGGGGGCGGCGGGGGCGGCGGGGAGCCGGTGCCGGGGTTCAGCGGCGGGCGGGACGGCCCACCGGCCCCGACGGCCGGCTGTGTCGGCATGCCGTCCAGGTCGCGCAGCTGCATCTCCAGGTAGGCGCGCAGCCTGGTCCGGTACTCGCGCTCGAAGGCACGCAGCTGTTCGACCTGGCCTTCCAGCCGGCGCTTGTCGTCCTCCAGGCCGCCGAGCTGTTCGGCGACGTGTGCGCGGGCCTCGCCGATGATGCGGTCGGCATCGGCGCGGGCTTCGCGGCGGGCGCGCTCCGACTCGTTACGGGCCTCTCGCAGCGCCTCGTCCGCGGTGCGCTGGGCGAGCACGAGGGTGCGGGCCACGCGCTGTTCGATCTCGGCGTCCAGCTGGCTGTTGCCGGTGCGGGCCGGGGCCGCGCCGGGCGGGGACACGGCCGGGATGACCGTGGTCGCTGCCGCCGACGGCTGCGCGACGGGGCGCTCGCGGGCCGCTGCCTGGGCGGCCTGCACCGCCTGGGCCGCCTGCGCCTGCGCCTGCGCGACCTGGCGCCGGGTCTCCTCCAGCTGCCTGCGCAGCTGCTGGTTTTCCTCCAGCACCTGAGCGGGTACACCGGAACCACCGCCGCCCGTGCGGCGGGCCTCGTCGAGCTGCCGGCGTAGGTCGGTGTTCTCGTCCAGCAGACGGGTGAGCTCGCTCTCGACGTCGTCGAGGAAAGCGTCGACCTCGTCCTCGTTGTAGCCGGTGCGGAACCGGGTCGGGCTGAAGACCTTGTTCTGTACGTCCTGCGGTGTCAGAGCCACGTCGCCTCCTCATGATGCGGCATCGCCGTTCCCCGGAGAGGGCGGTCCAGCGGCAGTCTGCCGCGCGTATTCGCCACGTGCGCGACTTCGTCACAGCCCATCTGCGAGTCTCCGCAAGACCCAGATCACAACTAAGATCAATAAGAATCCGAGGTCAAATGCCACGTTACCGACCCGAAGGGGTGGGACGAACCGCCGCACGAATCTCAGCGGGGGATCGGTGACGGTGTACACGGACTCAAAGACTAGTACGAGGACTCCGGTGGGACGAAAAGTGCGGCTCAGGGAGACCACTAGATCTATCACTACGCGAGCGAACAGCAACAGTAGGTAGACCAGCAGGAGCGCGGAGATCACGTCACCCAGTGTGCTGATGGCGAGCTCTCCTGTACCTGCAGGGACTGGGGTCTGGTGACATCTGGAATATGATCATGACTGGTTGTAGAAGCCGCCCTCACGGATGCGCCGCTTGTCGGTCTCGGTGACCTCGACGTTGTGCGGCGAGAGCAGGAACACCTTGTTGGTGACCTTCTCGATCGATCCGCGCAGGCCGAACACCAAGCCGGCGGCGAAGTCGACCAGCCGCTTGGCGTCAACATCATCCATCTCGGTCAGATTCATGATAACCGGAGTCCCGTCGCGGAACTCCTCGCCTATCTGCCGCGCCTCATTGTAACTGCGTGGTTGCAGAGTGGTAATCCGGTACGCTGACGGCTCGTCGATCGCCGACGGCCTGCGCATCGGCACCGGACCAGCCGGCCGGAGCGGTTCCACCGGGGGGCGTCGCGACATCGCAGGCGGCTCCTCACGCGCATCTATCCGACGGACCGACCGCTCGGCGGGCACGGGCTCACCGACATCGCGACGATCGTCACGACCGGCGTCGTCATACTCGTCTTCCTCGAGGTAGCTTTCATCCTCCTCGGCCAGACCGAGGTAGACCATCGCCCTGCGCGCCACACCCATGAGCGCGACTCTAAGGGACAGCGCGCCGTGGACCGAACAAAGCCGTCCCGATGCGAAGGTGTGTCGCGCCTTCGGCCACCGCGTCGGGGAAGTCCCCCGACATGCCGGCGCTGATCACCGATGCCTCCGGGTGCTCCCGACGAAGCATCCACGAAACCTCACGCAGCCGCGCGAAGGCCGGCCGGGCCGGCAGGCCACGCGGCGCGACCCCCATCACCCCGGCGAGGACGAGGCCGCGGCTGGC
Source organism: Protofrankia sp. CiP1_Cm_nod1 (assembly GCF_920888515.1). Taxonomy (GTDB): domain Bacteria; phylum Actinomycetota; class Actinomycetes; order Frankiales; family Frankiaceae; genus Protofrankia. The sequence continues at coordinate 14,728 of NZ_CAKKTM010000342.1, forward strand.
GGCCACGAGATCACCGAGGGCGGGGATGTCGGCCGGGCGGGCACCACCGCGGCCGGTGTCGTGCCCGGGCAGGTCCAGCGACACCTGGAGGCAGACGGCGATCTCCCGACCGTACGCGAGCGCCCCCGCGGCCAGCGCGTCCACCAGTGGCGCGCGGTCGACCGACTGCACCCAGCCGGCCCAGCGGGCCACCGGGCGGGCCTTGTTACGCTGAAGCTGGCCGACAAAATGCCAGCAGGGCCATGCTCCGGAGGGCAGTCTGGGGACCGCCGCCGGGCCCGGCTCCCCGCCGTCCCGGCCGGTGCCGGGCCGGGACGGGCCGGCTGCCGGCGGGGCCGCCGAGTCCGGCCGAGGCGGCTGGCCGTCCCCCTCGGGAGCCCGTTGCGGTGCCGGCGGCCGCCATGTGGACGAAACCTCGCTGTCATATTCGCGACAGGGCTCGTGGGAGGCGAGGTATTCGGTCACAGCCGCCACCTTCGCCCGTGCCTCCTGCTCGCGGTTCTCCGCGAAATGCGTGATGCCGGACCCCGCGAGCAGGGCGACGTCCGACGCCGGCCAGTTCTTGCTCACCGCGATGAGGGTGAGCTCGCCGGCCTGGCGGCCCGCCGCGGTGGCCGCGGCGGCGATCCGCACGCGGACGTCGGCGAGGTTGCGCCACAGCTCCTCGCGCCGCCGCGCCGCGACCGGCCCACCCTGCGCCGGCCC
>NZ_CAKKTM010000343.1 GCF_920888515.1 Protofrankia sp. CiP1_Cm_nod1
GTGCGGGGCCGCCGCCGTCGCGGGAACGGCCCGTGGCTGCGCGGCGGCGAAGGACGAGGCCGGGGGCGTGGTGGACGCCGCGGGCGGGGTGGCGGCCACGGGGGCCACCGTGGACGTGGGCCCTGACGTGCCCGGGGCCGCGCCGCCCTGCGTGGCGGTGGAGTTCCCCGTGCTGGCGGGCGGGCTGGCGGGGCCGCGGCGGGCGCCGGGCAGGAACGCCTTGGGCCGCTGCGGGATGGTGTCGAAGCCCGCGGCGATGACCGTCACCCGGACCTCGTCGCCGAGCGCGTCGTCGATCACCGCGCCAAAAATGATGTTCGCTTCGGGATGGGCGGCGTCGGCGACCAGCTCGGCGGCGGCGTTGATCTCGAACAGGCCGAGGTCGGAGCCACCGGAGATGTTCAGCAGGACGCCCTGGGCGCCGTCCATGCTCGCCTCCAGCAGGGGTGAGGCGATGGCCTGCTCGGCCGCGACGATGGCCCGGTCGTCGCCGCGGGCCCGCCCGATACCCATCAGGGCGCTGCCCGCGTGCGACATGACGGTCTTGACGTCGGCGAAGTCGAGGTTGATCAGACCGGGGGTGGTGATGAGGTCGGTGATGCCCTGCACACCGGAGAGCAGCACCTGGTCGGCGCTGCGGAACGCGTCCAGCACGCTGATGTCACGGTCGGTCATCGCCAGCAGCCGGTCGTTCGGGATGACGATGAGGGTGTCGACCTCGTTGCGCAGCGCGTCGATCCCGGCTTCGGCCTGAGTGGCGCGGCGGCGTCCCTCGAAGGTGAACGGACGGGTGACGACACCGATCGTCAGTGCGCCCAGCGACCGGGCGACGTTGGCCACCACCGGCGCGCCGCCGGTGCCCGTGCCACCGCCCTCCCCGGCTGTGACGAACACCATGTCGGCGCCCTTGAGGACCTCCTCGATCTCCTCCCGGTGGTCCTCGGCCGCCTGGCGGCCGACCTCCGGATCCGCGCCGGCGCCGAGGCCGCGGGTGAGCTCACGGCCGACGTCGAGCTTGACGTCGGCGTCGCTCATGAGCAGGGCCTGGGCGTCGGTGTTGATCGCGATGAACTCGACGCCCTTGAGACCGACCTCGATCATGCGGTTGACGGCGTTCACACCGCCACCGCCGATCCCGACGACCTTGATCACCGCCAGGTAGTTCTGTGGAGCTGCCATGCGGTGTCGGTCCTCCAGCGGCGTCGATGGGCGGACGGGGCGGCGTGTCCCAGCCGGCCGGTACGGCGGGGAATGCTGCACCGAACGGATGGAGCAGGTAACGATCGGCGAGCTTCAACCTTCACCGTCAGCTAGACAGTTAATGTTATGTCAACTTCCAACCGTGGACCGGACAGTAGGGAGGAGTAACCCGGGGGTCAAGGACACGCCCGGCGCGTCACGTCACACCTTTCCCGTCCGTTCGGTCACATCATCCGCCACACCCGGGATGACCGCATCCACCGCACCCGCGATGACCGCATCCACCGCACCCGGGACGACCGCCGCGGCCCGGGTGCGGACCCGGACCGCCCGGCCCTCCCCGGCCAGCCCTCCCCGGCCCGGTCCGGGCCCGGCCGAGCCTCCCGCGCGCTGCGCCGATCCGCCGGGCCCCGCCCGCCAGAACCCGTGAACGCCCCGTGAGGGAATGGTGACCCTGGAACTCCGGGGCCCTGGCCGCCCTCGACCGGGAGCCGCGAACGCCCCGCGAGGGAATGGCGACGGCGACGGCCCGACGGGCGGGTGGGTGGCCGCGGCCCTCGCTGGCCACCTCGGGGGCCACCTCGGGGGCCACCTCGGGGGCCACCTCGGGGCGCAGCGAGGCGTCCGGCCGACCCGCCGTGGCGGCGGCGACCGGTAGCATCAATCCGATTACCCGGAGAAAGTGAACCTCCGATCGTGAATCGGCTGTAATCACACGGCAACGTCCGGTAATCCTCCGCGACGCTTCCGGCCATGGGCGGCCCGTTGTCGCGTGCACGGCCCCGGCAGGTGTTTTGATATCCCTGCGCAGGCTTCCCCGCCGGGTTCCGCCAGCGGGTATCCAGCCAGCGGATCAAAGATATTATGATCATGGTTTCTCCGTAACGTCGGAGAGCCCGGGAACCGAGGGGTGCGATGTGGCCGTCACCAACACCTCCGGGGCTGCCGACCGGCGATGTGACACGGACGAGGCCACCGTGGAACCCGGCCCACGGATACGCCTGGTCACCCCTGGCTCTCTCATCGACCAGAACATGCTGACCGACCCCCTGTCGGGCAAACCGTCCACCACGGGCACGGTGACCCTGCTGTTCACCGACATCGAGGGCTCGACCCGGCTGGTGCGCCGGCACGGCGACCGCTACGGCGACATCCTGGCCGCCTGCCAGCGCCTGCAGCGGCAGGCCTTCGCCGCCCACAACGGCCGGGAGATCGACACCCAGGGCGACTCGTTCTTCGTCGCGTTCCGCACCTCCAGGGACGCCGTGGCGGCGGCGGTCGCGGCCCAGCGCGCGCTGGCGGCACACCAGTGGCCGGCCGGCGCCCGGGTCCGCGTCCGGATGGGCGTCCACACCACCGAGCCGACCGCGTGGACCGGCCGGTTCGTCGGGCTCGGGGTGCATCGGGCGGCCCGGCTGTGCGCCGCCGGGCACGGCGAGCAGATCCTGCTGTCGGAGATCACCCACTCGCTCGTCGAGGACGCCCTGCCCGACGGGCTCGGCCTGCGCTACCTCGGCGAGCACTGGCTGAAGGACTTCGACCAGACGCAGCGGATCTGGCAGCTGGTCGTACCCGGCCTGCAGAGCGCCTTCCCGCCGCTGCGGGCCCCCGACGCGTCCGCCCCGGCCGGGACGCGCGACGAGCCGGCCGCCGGCGCCGACCCCGACACCGACACCGAGAGCGGCACCGGCACCGGGCATTCCGCCGGTTCCCACCTCGGCTGGCTGGCGAGCATGGCGGACGCCGTCTTCGTCGGCCGGGCCGCCGAGCTGCGGGCGCTGCGGGAGGGCTGGGAGCGGGCCCGCTCCGGGCACCGGGTACTCGCGCTGATCAGCGGGGAGCCCGGCATCGGGAAGACCACGCTGGCCGCGCGGATCGCGCGGATCGCGCTCGACGACGGCGGGCTGGTGCTCTACGGCCGCTGGGACGAGGACGTCCTCGCCCCCTACCAGGGCTACCGGGAGGCGCTGAGCGAGTACTCCCGCACCTGCCCGCGCTCCGTGCTGCGCGCCGAGTTCAACGAGCACGCCGACGAGATCTCCCGGCTGTTCCCCGAGGTCGCCAAGCGCATCGGCGCCGTCGGCGCCCCGCTGCCGGGCAACCCCGAGGCCGAACGGTTCCGCCTGTTCGAGGCCATCGACGGCTGGCTGGCCACGATGGCCACCCGCCGCCCCGTCCTGACCGTCCTGGACGACCTGCAGTGGGCGGACCGCTCCTCCCTGCTGCTGTTACAGCACATCACGCGGATGCCGCGGGCCACTCCCCTGCTCGTGGTGGCCACCTACCGCAGCACCGACCACGGGGAGCTCAGCGGCTTCCTGCCCCGGCTGGTCCGGGACGTCGACTGCCGGCGGATCAGCGTCAGCGGCCTCGACGACCACGAGACCGTGACGCTGCTCGGGCGGGTCACCGGCGGCGGGCCGGCCGGGCCCGGCCTCGCGCTGGCCCGCGAGCTGCGGGCGGACACCGCGGGCAACCCGTTCTTCCTCACGGAGATGATGCGCCACCTGGTGGACGTGGGGACGCTGTCCCCGGCTCCTCCCCCGGCCACCGGCCGGACCCCGGCGGACCTGCCCGCGGGCCCGGCAGACCTGTCGGCCCCACCGGCATTGCCGGGCGCGCTGCCAGCGCCGCCGGCTCCCACGGACCCGCTCCAGCCGGACCGGCCGCTTCTGACGGACCCGCCGGGGCCACCGGTCCCGTCCCAGATCGAGATCCCCGAGACCGTGCGGGACCTGGTGCGCTGGCGGCTGAGCCGGCTGTCCCGGGAGTGCGCCGCCGCGCTGGACGTCGCCTCCGTGATCGGCCGCGAGTTCGACGTGGACATCCTCAGCGCCGCGACCAGGATCGACGAGATGCGCCTGCTCGACCTGCTCGACGAGGCGGGGCAGGCCGGCCTGGTGCAGGAGGACCACGACCAGCCCGCCCGGTACGTCTTCTCGCACTCGGTCGTCCGCCGGTTCCTGCGGGACAGCCTGGGTGTCACCCGCGCCGCCCGGCTGCACCGCCGGATCGGGGACGCCTTCCAGGACCGCCAGGCCAGCGCCCCCGCCGAACTCGCGCACCACTACTGGGCGTCCGCGGACCCGGCCGTCGCCGACCGGGCCGTCCACTACGCGCGGCTCGCCGGCGACCGGGCCCTGGCGGAGGCCGCCTTCGACGGCGCGGTGCTGCACTACCGCCGCGCGCTGGACGTGCTGGACCGCAACGGTGGCGGGCTGCGCGCCGAACTGCTGCTCGCCCTGGGTGACGCCCATGGCCGGGCCGGGGAGTACCCGGCCCGCGACACCCGTTTCCTCGAGGCCGCCGCCGCGGCCCGTAGCGGCGGCTCCACCGACCTGTTCACCCGCGCCGCCTTCGGCTACGGCGGGGTGCTGCCCCCGGCGGTCAGCCCCGACCCGCGGGGCCGGGCGCTGCTGGAGGAGGCACTGCAACGCCTGGGCGACGCCGACAGCCCGGCGCGGGCCAGGGCCCTGGGCCGGCTCGCCCACTGGATACACCACGAGCGCCCGTACGCCGAACGGGTCGCCCTCTGCCGGGAGGCGATCGCGATGGCCCGGCGGGTACGGGACCTCGCGACCCTGGCCACCGTGCTGCGCCACCGCTGCTGGGCGCTGGACGGCCCCCGTGACGTCGACGAGCAGCTTGCCGACGCCGCCGAGATCCTGCGGCTGGGCGAGGAGCTCGGCAATCACGAACTGCTCCTGGACGGGCTGCGGATCAAGATGTCCGCGCGGTTCCGGCAGGGGGAGTTCGCCCTGGCCGCCGACACCGCCGCCACCCTCACCGATCTCGCCCGCGAGCTGCGCCATCCCGAGTTCCTGCGAATCGCGTCCATGTGGGACGTGGTCGTCGCCACCGTCGAGGGACGCTACGGGGACGCCCAGCGGATGGCTGGCGACCTGCAGGCCCACCTGCGCCAGCTCGGCCACTCGCAGACCGACCTGATCCCCATCGGCCAGGCCCTCCCGATGCTCTGGCTGCGGGGGCGCCTCGCCGACACCCGCTCGCTCATCGACGACATCGCCACCCTCCAGTCACACATCCAGATCTGGCCGGCGATGCGGGCCTGGCTGAGCGCGGAGTCGGGCGCCCACGACCAGGTCCGCCAGCTGCTCGGCCGGCTCTCGCCGGACGCCCCGGCCGACCTGGACGAGAACTACTCGTGGTGGGCCACCATCGTCGCGTTCATCCAGGCCGTGACCGCGGTCGGGGAGCGGGAGTGGGCAGGCCGGCTCTACGACCTCGTCCTGCCCTTCGCCCGGCACAACGCCACCCTGGGCCTGGCGGGCTTCCTCGGCGCGGTCACCCACCATCTCGGGGTGCTCGCCGGGACGCTCGGCCGCTGGGACGCCGCCTGCGCGCACTTCGAGGCGGCCCTGGAACGGCACCAGACGATGGGCTCCGCGCCGTTCGTCGCGCTCACCCAGGCGGAGTACGCGCTCGTGCTGTCCGCGCGGGGCTGCGACGGCGACCGGGAACGCGCCGAGGACCTGCGCGCGGCCGCGCTGCGGACCGCCGCCGGCCTCGGCCTGCAGGCGGTACGCACCCG
>NZ_CAKKTM010000344.1 GCF_920888515.1 Protofrankia sp. CiP1_Cm_nod1
GCGCTGCGGACCGCCGCCGGCCTCGGCCTGCAGGCGGTACGCACCCGCGCCGCCCGGCGGACACCGCCAGGGGCCTGACCCGGCCGTCACGACGCCCCGGCCAGCGGCGGCCAGGTCACCGCGATGGCCCGCTCGCCGCTTCCCGCTCGGCCTCGACGGGTTTCCGCTCGGCCTCGACGGGGCTCTCCGGGACCTCGGCGGGTGCCTGGAGATGCTGGAGGATGAGCGGGTAGACGTCCCGGTCGGCGTTCTGGCCGATGATCGCGTCCAGATGCGCGTAACCGGGCAGGAGACTGCGGCTGTAGAGCTCCGGGCCGTTGGCGTCGCGCAGCCAGCGCAGGGTCCGCGCGCTCCCCTCCGGCAGGAAGATGTAGTTCTCCGTCCCCTGCAGGAAGTGGATGGGCAGCCGCAGGAACCGCGGATCGCGGGTGTAGACGTCGCCGCCCGCGGCGTCGACGGCCAGGCCCGCCCGCATCATCGTCGCCAGGTGCTGGAGCGAGGCGATGTTGCCGACGCCGAACATGCCGTGGAGCGCCTCGTGGGTGGCCTGGTTGAGCTGGGCGTGCCGGTGGGTGCAGCCGAAGATGGCGTTGATCCAGCGGCACAGCGCCTGGCCGCAGCGTTCCGGCGAAGGTACCGGCACCGCGCGCAGCGCCAGGTCGACGGCGGCGTTCGGCAGGGTGAACCGGCGGGCCGGCCGGACCAGCCTGAGGCCGGCGGCGGTGAGCAGCTCACTGACGTGCAGGGTGGTCTTGAGCCTGTTCAGCCGTGACGTGACCGGATGCAGCGGGAACTGGGCACAGACCGCCGAGCGGACGTCGGGCAGCTTGCCCGCCGCCAGCGCCATCAGCAGCGACCCGGACCCCACACAGTGCCCGTACGCCTGGACGTCGGCGGCCCCGGTCACCCGCCGGACCTCCGCGACCGCGGCCGGCCAGTCCTCGGTGGCGATGGCGTCGATGGTGAACTGGGTGGCCGAGGACGGCAGGTCGATGGACGCACGGTAGTCGAACAGCCAGACGTCGTAGCCGTGCTCCACCAGGAACTCGGCCAGGTTCGTACGGATCGTGTCGGTGACGAAGGCCCCGGTGGACATGCCGAACCCGGCGGCGAGCAGCACCGGCCCCTTCGCCCCGCCCCGGTAGCGGATCAGGCGCAGCCAGCCGTCGGCGCCCACCTCGGCGCCCTCGTGCCAGCGGCCGCCCTCGCCGCACCAGCGGATCTCGGGCTCCGGCAGGCGCAGCGCCCGCCGCCCGGGGGCGGCCGGCCGGCGGCCGGTGCCGGCGGGGAAGCGCCGGGCCTCGTCCAGCGGGCCGCCGTAGATCCGCCGCAGGTGCCTGGTGAGCAGCTTCAGGGCGGCCAGCTCGTACTCCCGGCGGCGGCCGGCGTCGGCGACACCGCGCACCTCGATCGCCCATGGCGCCCATGGCGCCCAGGGCCCCCGGCCCAGGCGAAGCGCCCGCAGCGGGCCAGGCCACGCGGCCCGGGCACGGCCCGCCCCGAGCGTCCGCCCGTCGTCCGTACGCAGCGTCAGGTTGAGGATGGCCGTGTCGGACCACGCGTCGAGCCCCGGATGATCGTGCAGCTCCTTGAAACCGTCGAGGACGTATCGTCCGCCGTCGTCGGCGACGAGTACCAGCCGGTACCGCGCGTGCCAGGTCTCGACCTGGTCGGGGTCGGGCTCGTTCAGGACGCACTCGCCGCCCTCGATCGTCAGCGGCGCGCTCGACAGGACCGGCACCCACGCACGCCCCGACGGGCGGGCCGGTGTGCTGGGGTCACGCAGCAGCGCGTCGGCGTCGTCGAAGTCGACCGTGAGGTCGATACGGATCGACGTCCGCGCGCGGCGGCCCTGGGCGAACCCGGCCCGGAAGTCGTCGGTCACCCTGGTCGAGAAACAGCCTCCCAACCGCTCGCGGAAACGCAGCGCTGCCAGGTCACGGGACGGAAATGAGGTCACATCCCGCGAAGTGGCATCCCGCTCGGAAGATGGGATCTCCGGCCTGGAGACAATGCTCATCGCTCCCCCGTTGCTGTATGCCCGGTGTCGATGCCGCCGACAGGTGACGAGCCGCTCGGTCGTCATACCGCCGGCGGGCCACCCTGCTTCGCAGAGCACATTCCCACGACCAATTGAGCCACGTCACTATCGGTTGCCTGACAGCCCCCGCCCCACCTCTTCCGAGGTTTCCGCGGATCGGCGGCCGCGCTCCGGGCGTCCCATCAGAGGTCGATCATCTGGGCCAGGACGGTGCGCACCTCGGCCCGGAGCACCCGCTCCCTGGTCGCGGGACTCACCCGCATCATGGTCGCCACATCATCAAGTTTATGCCACCGTAAACCCCACGGTAGCCCACAGGAGAGCCCTGCCCGGTTGTGACTGGATTATTTTGTGAAAGGTGCGACGGGGACATCGGCGGTGATGCCGCCTGATGGTGGTATGGAACGCGCACGGGAGCGAAGCAGGAGATGATCCTCAGACTGAGTGTGCACGGCCCCGACGCGGATACCCGGCGCGACGTCGAGATATCGGCCGCTCCCGAGACCGAGGTCGGTTCCGTGCTCGACACGCTGCCGCTGCTGGTCGACGGCCGCCGCTGCTTCGTCGGCGACCAGCCGCTCGACCGCGCCGGGAGCGTTGCCGAAAGCCCCCTGGTGCATGGCGCGACGATCGGTATCGGCGCTGCGGGCCCCTGGCCGCGCGCCGTCCAACCTGGTGTCGCCGGTGCGCTGCGGGTGTGGGACGGTCACGACGCGGGCCTGGTCGTGTGGCTCGCGCCAGGCCGCCACCTGCTGGGACGGGATCCGCAGACCCAGGCCGCGCTCGGCTGCGACGAGGTCTCCCGCCGGCACGCGGCACTCACGGTGTCCTCGGACGCCACGGCCACCGTCGAGGACCTCGGCTCGAGCAACGGCACCCTGATCGACGGTGCGCTCGTGACCGGCCCGGTTCCCCTCCCGGCCGGCGCCGTCCTCGAGACCGGTACCGACCGTATGGAGTGGGTGCCACTGCCGCGGACCCCGCTGCAGACCACGCGCGGCCAGGACGGCCGTCTCGACTTCGACCGGGCCTTCGCGCCGACACCCACCGTCAGCCGCACCGAGCTAACGCTGCCATCGGCCCCGTCCCGGCACACCGCATCCCGGGGCGCCCTGTGGATCCCCGCCCTGTTGCCCCTCGTCGCCGGCGCGGTCCTCTTCGTGGTCCTGCATAACCCTCTCGTCCTGCTGATGTGTCTGCTCGGTCCCGTCAGCGTTCTCGGCACCCAGCTGGTGGCCCGCGGGCAACGAGCAGCCGACGACCGACGCTTCGAGGCCGAGAAGGCGGCCACGCTGGACAGGATCACCGCTCTCGTGGCGGCCGAGGAGAAGATCCGCCGCGCGCAGGCGCCCGACCGGCTGGACCTCACGCTCGCCGCGACCGGAGCCGACCGCCGGCTGTGGCCACGCAACGCGGACTCCCCCGACGGCCTGCGGCTGCGGGTGGGCATCGTCAGCGAGGCCGCGTCGATCGACCTGCGCGGCCAACGGTGGGCCGGTTTCGAGGAGCCCACCCTGCACGGCGTGCCGCTGACCGTCGATCTGCGGACCGTGGGTGTCCTCGGTGTCACCGGAGCGGACGGGCCGGCCGACGGCCTGGCCCGCTGGCTGCTTGTCCAGCTCAGCGTGCTCCGCAGCCCCGACGACCTCCGGATCGTCCTGATCACGTCCGGCAGCCGTGACCACCTGGCGTGGGCCACCTGGCTGCCGCACGTCGCCGCCGACAGCGCGGGCCCCGTGCCCTGCTGGGTCGGCAACACCGAACAGACCCGGAGCAGCCGCATCGCCGAACTCCGGGATCTGATCACCATCCGGTCCGCCGAACGCCGGGGCGCCGGCAACGTCCGTTTCGCCGAGGACGTCGTCGTCCTGCTCGACGGCGCGCTCGCGCTGCGCAACCTGCCGGGCATGAAGGCGATCCTGCGGGACGGCCCGGAAGTCGGCGTGTACGTGATCGCCGTCGACCGGCACGGGATGAACGAGTGCCGCGCCGAGTGCCAGGTCGACGACGCCGGCGCCGTCCAGCTCACCCACAATCGCGGCGAGCGGGTCAGCGTCGGCCGCGCCGAGGGCACCAGCCCGGACGACGCCGAACGGCTCGCCCGCGCCGTCGCGCCGCTTCGTGACCGGCTGTCACTGGGCAGCGCCGAATCGGCCATCCCCTATCCGGTGCGTTTCCTCGACCTCGTCGGCGTGGGTGTGGCGTCCGCGGACGACGTGCTCGCCCTGTGGGCGGACCAGCCGGGGCCGACCACACAGGTGCCGCTCGGCGCGGACGCGGACGGGACGGTCACCGTCGACCTCGCCGGGCAGGGGCCGCACACGATGCTCGGCGGTGCCACCGGCGCGGGCAAGAGCATCCTGCTGCAGACGCTCGTCACCTCCCTGCTGCTGGCCAACGCCCCCGACGAGCTGAACCTCGTTCTCGTCGACTTCAAGGGCGGCAGCGCGTTCCTGCCGTTCGAACGCTGCCCGCACGTCGTCGGGCTCATCCGCTCCACCGGCGAGACCGCGGCGGACGTCTTCGACGAGGCCGCCGCCGAGCGGGTGCTCGCCTCGGTGCGTGCGGAGGTGCGCCGCCGGGAGTCCCTGCTCGCCCGGTACGGCGGGGAGATCGACGAATACTGGGCCGCCCGGCGTTGCGCACCCGGGCTGCCCGCCCTGCCCCGGCTTGTGATGATCTTCGACGAGTTCGCGCGCGTCCTGGAGACGTCCCCGGACTTCCTGCGAGCGCTGGTCAACGTCGCGGCCAAGGGCAGGTCGCTCGGTATGCACCTGGTGCTGGCCACCCAGTCGCTGCAGGGCAAGCTGTCGGCCGAGCTGAAGAACAACATCGACCTGCGGATCACGCTCCGGCAGAACGAGCCGGCCGACAGCGTCGAGGTCCTGGGCGTATCGGACGCCGCGGCCATCCCGGGCCGGCTGCGGGGCCGCGGCATGATCCTGTGCACGAAGGACGAGACCCGCACCCCGCGCCTGTTCCAGTCCGGCTACCTGGGCGACCCGCCGCCCGCCGGTGGCGCCCCGCCCGCCCGGATCCGGATCGTGGGCTGGGCCACGCTCGGCACCGCCCGGCCCGAGGAGCGGGCCGACCACGGCGGCGCGGCCACCGACCAGACGCTGACCCTCCGCGCGGTCGAGGCCGCCGCGCGTCAGCTGGGC
>NZ_CAKKTM010000345.1 GCF_920888515.1 Protofrankia sp. CiP1_Cm_nod1
CAGCGGGGCCACCCGTCGTCGGCCCGCCCGTGACAGCCGGCCAGCACACGGCGGCCGGGCTGCCGCGCCCGTTCCCCCCGCTGCCGGCCCACGTCGCCGTCGACGAGCTCCGGCTGCCCGACCCGGCTCCGTCGGGCACCTGGCTGCCGCTCGGTGTGGGCGGCCCGGACGTGGACGTCGTGGGCATGGACTTCTTCGACGCCGGGCCGCACCTGCTGCTCGTCTCCGGCCCGGCCGGCTCCGGACGCACGACCGCGGCGGCGGTCGTCACCCGCGGGCTGCGGCGGGCCGGTGTCGGCGTCCTGGTCATCGCCCCGCCCCGCTCACCGCTGCCCAGCCTCATCGGGGACGACGGCGGTGTCCGGGTCGTCACCGGGACCGTCCTCAAGGACACCGACCTGCGGGCCGCCGCCGAGGCGTTCGGTGACGGGCGATACGCGGTGGTCGTCGACGACTGTGATCAGATCACGCTGGTGCCGACGCAGGTCAGCTTCGCCGACGGCCCCACCCTGCTGCAGGACATCGCCAGCCCCGGCGCGCTCGGCCGGCACGCGCTCGTGCTCTGCGGTGACGCCGCGCCGATCCTCACCGGCCAGCGCCGCTCCCTCGCCCGTGTCGTCAGCGAGGTCATGACCAGCGGTGCCCGGCTGCTGCTCACCCCCACCTCACCCGTGGTGGCACGCGAACACGGCTTCAAACTGGAACCCGACCAGTTCTTCGCCGCCCCACCCGGCCGCGGCCACCTCGCCACCGCCCGCACCACCACCCTGATCCACCTCGCCCGGTAGCCGTCCGTCACTGAGAATGAATGGCCCCGGTTCGACGGAGACCACGGCTGCTCCAGTCCTCGGGGACGCGGCTGCCTACGCGGGGTGCCCGTTCCGCGGGAGAGATCTCCACGCTGCCAGAAGATCTTCTGGGCCGATGGAACGGGCGGGAACACCGGCGGCAGCACCCGTCCGGCTGATGGCGAGAAGTTCGGTCGACGTGTCAAAGCCCGGCACCGCGGTGACATCACGCACCAGCGCGGCATAGTCGTGCTGGTCGAACGGCTGCGTCGACTGCCATTTGATACTGCCGGCAAAAATTATCCGGTTCGCAGCCCCCGCCCGGTCAGCGCCGACCACGTCGATCTCGGGGTTGTTCTGCCGGTTCCACCAGCCACCGACGGCCTCCACCTCGGGCCAGCCGAGTTCCGGCGCCATACGCAGCAGGGCCTCCCGAACCAGCGGTTCCACCGCCCGGCCACGCCAGGCATACCAAGATCGTTTAACCCGCCGCAGCAGCAGATCCCCTCGCCCCCGTTCCACGAGCGGCAGGCCGGCTGCGAGATAGGCGAGATAGAAGCGCAGATATGGGTCGGCCACCCGATAACGGCGCTCCTTCTCGGCCGGCCTGGTCGAAAGCGGGGTGTCGACAGCAACCACACGTTTGGCTTCGAGCAGGCGCAGTGCGCTCGTCAGCGAACTCGCCGCCATCGGCTCGGCTCCGGCGGACGCCGCCGCGCGAACGCCGCTCCACGTACGTTCGCCGTTACCGATAGCGGCCAGCACCGTGCGGGCCTGGATATACCCTGGGAACTCGGCGGCGAGTGACCGTTCTCCCGAGACCAGCAGCGCGGACGTCGGGTCGGCGAGCGAGACAGCGAGGAAGCTCTCGACCGACTGGCCGGACCCCCATTCCTGGCATATCAGCGGCAGGCCGCCGGTAACCAGGTACGCGTCGATGGCTCCGGCAGCCGGCAGGCCGACCATGGCGCCGACTTCGGCCGGATTCAGCGGTGGCAGCACCATCACCGTGCCCCGCTGGTGGAAGGGCCGCCGGTAGTCGTCGAGACGCTCCATCATCGCCAGGTCCGAACCGATCAGGATCAGGAGGACCGGCTTGCGCGAGAGCTGCGTGTCCCAGGCCGTCTGCAGCGCCCCTTCCAGCGCCGGGTCGGTTTCGATCAGCCACGGCATCTCGTCGATGACCACGATGCCCGGTGTGTCGGCGGGCAACGCCGCGGCCAGCTGACGGAACGACGCCGCCCAGGTCGGCAGAACCGTGCCGGACTCGAAGAGATCCCGACCGGGAAGGTCGGACTCGGCCACTGCCGCGGCGAACGCCGCCCGCTCGGCGGCGGGATCGGCGCCCTGACTCGCCTGGAAGAACACGAACGGGACGTGTGCCCGCTCACAGAACACCTCCACCAGCCGCGACTTGCCGACCCGGCGCCGGCCCCGCAGCAGCACCGCCACCCCCGGCAGGTCCCGCCGCGCCTCCCCCACCCGCCCGAGCAACGCCTCAAGCCGAGCAAGCTCCGCGGACCGCCCGACGAACCCACCCCCCGCCACGCCTACTCCTCTCGCCCGAACTACAGTCCATTGTAGTTCACGGCGATGAAGTTACCCTCGATCACGCACCACACAAGCAAGATCGCCAAGGTCCACCAAAGCGAACCAGCCGTAGACCGCACATCGCCCACAACCGAACACGGCGGCCCACGAACACGGCTTCAGCCTGGAACCCGACCAGCTCTTCGCCGCCCCACCCGGCCGCAGCCACCCCACCACCCTGATCCACCTCGCCCGATAGCCGTCCGTCACCGAATGAACCGCCCCGGTTCGACGGAGGCCACGGCTGCCCCAGTCCTTGAGGACGCGGCTACCTCCGCTTACGGCTGTGCCGCTGCTTGTAAGCGGGCACCTGTTCCAGCGGGATCCGCCGCGACGCGACCGGCCGAGAGCAACCGACGCCGCGATCTTGCTGTTTCCACCAGGAGCGACGGCTGCGGCCGAAGCGCGAGAGTGCTCCGTCTCACGACTTCTCCTCTCACCTCGGTGTCGTACCGCAGCTGGCCGGTCAGGCAGCCGCCGCTGCCCACCGTGGCCACGCACCGGCCGGAGGCGTCGTAGGCATACCGGTATTCGGTGACGTTGCGGTCCGTCCAGCGCACTATGAAGCAGGAATTAAATAAGTTCTCCTGTTAATCTGTCTTTGGATCTTTACTGTGATCGGACGGTTAGGCTACGGGGCGTGGTGGATGAGGCCT
>NZ_CAKKTM010000346.1:0-1370 GCF_920888515.1 Protofrankia sp. CiP1_Cm_nod1
AAGGCTGCGCAATCACAGATCTTTTCACGTGGCCGGTGGCCGCGGAGCCACTGGAAAACCAGCCCATGTGTGTCACGTCCCCGCAGCGCTCCCCTCGCGTACGTCACCGAAGCGCGTCACGGTCTACCATATCCAACGGGAGGCGTACGCCGCGGTGGACGGATTCGTGCGGAACATACCGGGGGCGATGTGGGGAAGACTCGGGAGAGCCAGGATGCGGCGCGGGTGCCGCCGGGCCCGGCCATCGAGGGTACCGGGATTTCCGCCGGGTCGCGATCGGCGGGTTCAGCACCGTCTACACCGCCTACCAGGAGCGTTTCGCCCGAACGGTAGCCGTGAAGGTCCTGAGCGCCGACGTCGGGGACCCGGCCGCGCTGCGCCGGTTCACCCGCGAGTGCCAGGCGTCCGGCAGCCTGTCCCACCTCCCCGAGATCATCACCGTGTACGACGCGGGCGCCACCGCCGACGACCAGCCGTTCATCGCGATGCAGTACTTCCCGCGGGGATCGCTGGTCGACCGGATGCGCGACAGCAACCAGCCGAACCAGCCGAACCGGCTGTCAGTGCCGGAAACCGTCGGGGTAGGTGTGTCCGTCGCCCGGGCACTGGCCGCGGCGCACCGCGCCGACATCACCCATCGTGACATCAAGCCGGGGAATCTCCTGGTCTCCGACGAGGGCGGGGCAGTACTGAGCGATTTCGGGGTGGCGAGCTTCGGGGCGGCGAGCTTCGGGGCGGCGAGCTTCGGGATGGCGGGTATCGGGGCGGCAGGTGCCGCGGCCGGCCCGGAGAAGTCGGTCAGCCTCGAGGCCTACACGCCGGCTCACTGCGCTCCGGAGGTCCTTGACGGACAGCGGTACTCGCCGGCCGCCGACGTCTACGCCTTCGGTTCGACCCTGTACACCCTGCTTGCCGGCACGGCCCCGTTCGCGCCCCGCGCCGGCGACGGACCGGCGACGGTCATGCGTCGCATCCTCGCCGGCGACGCCGCCGAACTCGACCAGGCTGTTCCAGAGCCGCTGCGGGCGCTGATCGGGCACATGATGTCGGTCGATCCGCGGCAACGGCCGAGCGTGGCCGGTCTTGTCGAGAAGTTCGACGCGCTACGGGACGCCCTGGGAGCCGAGCCGGTGGCCCGGCTGGGGGCAGCCGGGGATGATCTCGCGGCCGTCCCGCCGTCATCGGACGAGCCGACGGCCCACGACCCGAAAACAGGCACCGGTTCCGGGGCAGCCGCCGCCGACGTCTCCCGCCTGGAAGCCACCCGCCGCCGGTCCCGCGTCGGCTCCGCCGGGAGCTCGCCGCGGCCGGCCCCGGCCGGTACCGACAGCGCGGACGGCGCCGGCTCGCCGTCCGCGGCTCCCGGGCCC
>NZ_CAKKTM010000346.1:1600-15007 GCF_920888515.1 Protofrankia sp. CiP1_Cm_nod1
GGCCGGCCCCGGCCGGTACCGACAGCGCGGACGGCGCCGGCTCGCCGTCCGCGGCTCCCGGGCCCGACGAGCCGCTGGACACCCCGACCAGGCTGCGGCCGCGCGGTGCCCCGCCGCTGTCCGGCGACAGGGATTCCGCTCGTCGACGGCGCCGGAACGTGTGGACGGCCGCCGCGGCCGCCGCCGCGACCATTCTCGTGATCTCTGGAATACTGACTGTCACACTCCGGGGGAAATCCGGCCCGGCCGAGGTGCGGGCGGACAACCTCCCCATCCCGTCGGGCGCCGCGCCGTCGGCACCCGACGGGACCGCTCCCCCCGGCCACCAGGCACTGATCACCGTCACGACCATCCCAACGCGGGCCGGCTTCGGCCCCGAACCCGCGGCCGGGCCCGTGGCCGGACCCGCGGCCGGGCCTGCGGCCGGGCCCGCGGATGCGGTACCGGCGAACCCACCACCCCGGACAGGCAGTGGCCCGGCTCCCCCGCCCGCCCCGTCCCACGTTCCTTCCTCTGCCCAGCCCTCGCCGCAGCCGGTTCCCGTCCATGGCTGCTCGCCGCGCGGCGAGGCGATCACCGACTACGCCGGACGGGCCTTCTCGACCCGCTACTACTGCAGCACCTACGTGGCTTCGGCCGTCTACGCCAACGTCCGTTCCGATCAGGCGCCGGAGACTCTCGATGACAGCGGGTACATGGCCGCGGCCGCGAGCGTGTGGGCGCTGTGCCAGTACCAGGGCCGTCCGAACCCGGTCGTCCAGGGCAACACCAACACCTGGTGGCTGTACACCCAGGGTGACAACGGGCGTGCCAACACCCATGGATACACCGCCGCCTGGGGGTATCTGCCGGCGACCGCGGTGTCCCAGGGCGGGCAGAACGAGCCCGTCCCCGGCGTACCGCTCTGCCCGTCGTACTTCTGACATCCGGCGGTCATCCGGCGATGACCTGATCCGGCCTCCGCCGTCCGCGGCCCGGCCGCCGCGACGGCTGACCTCCCGAGTCGAGGTCGGGCCCCTGCTCGGCTGGGTATGACGGTTGACGTACGTGGTGCGACAGCCACTCCTCAAGGAGGTAGTCACATGCCGTTGCCCAGATGGATCGCCGAGACCAACCGCCGGGCCACCAACCGGGTCGCCGGCCCTGCCGCGACCCGGCTGCCCGGTTTCGGCGTCATCGTGCACAGGGGACGCCAGTCGGGCCGCGAGTACCGGACCCCGGTCAACGTGTTCGGCTCCGACGGCGGCTACGTCGTCGC
Organism: Protofrankia sp. CiP1_Cm_nod1; assembly: GCF_920888515.1. Taxonomy (GTDB): domain Bacteria; phylum Actinomycetota; class Actinomycetes; order Frankiales; family Frankiaceae; genus Protofrankia. Next base: position 2,859 of record NZ_CAKKTM010000346.1, read on the forward strand.
GCTGACCTACGGCAGCGACTCGGACTGGGTGCGCAACGTGCTGGCCGCCGGAGGCTGCGTGCTGGAGCACCGTAACCACCGGGAGGAACTCGGCTCGCCACACATCGTCCACGACGACAGCCGCAGCCAGGTGCCCGCCCCGCTGCGGCCCGTGCTCGGCGCCATCGGCGTCTCGGACTTCCTGACCCTGCGCCCCCAGCCCGCGCCGCCGCAGCCCTCCGCCGAGGAGGACCTGACGGTCTGAATCCGGCAGCCGGGAGACCACATCCGGAACATAGATCAAACTGTACACTTTGGCCATGACCCTGCCTGCCCGCACCACCGATCTCCATGCGACGGACGTCGAGATCGGGCTCGCCGAAGCGCGTTCCCGCCTCGGCGAGCTGGTCAACCGCGTCCACGAGGGCAACATCGTCTACCTCACCCGTAACGGCACCCCGACCGCCGCGATCCTGTCGGTCGACGAGCTTCGCCGTCTCGTCGAGGCAGAGGAAGAGCTGGCGGATCTCCGGGCAGTCATCGCCGCCGACCGCAAGTAGTACGAGATGTACCTGAAGGAACGGGCGAGGGAGCGATGATGAGCGGCTACAGCAAGTGGGATCGAGAGGCTTATGTCGAGCGTGTCGGCGGTCCTGACGAGGCCGAACGGCGACGCAGGACGCTGATGGCCCGCGTGGACGGCTACCAGCTGGCCGAGATCCGCAGGCAACGCGGCCTCACCCAGAGCGACATCGCTGAGATCATGGGCGTGACCAAAGGGCGCGTCAGCCAGATCGAACGCGGAGAAGCGTTCACCGTCGATGTCGTGAGCCGCTGTGTCGAGGCCCTCGGTGGCGAACTGAGGCTGCTGGCCGACTTCGGCGACCACACCTACAAGGTCAGCAGCGAACAGCTCAGAGCAAGCTGATCAGCTGCCGGCATTCCGCCCTTACCAGGCAGGTGGGAAGAAACACGGACGGAACCGCCGGGGTTTGCCGTTACCCGGCCGCGGCAGGACGGTCCGGCGAGATACGGCGGCCGAGTCGCGGAGCAGGACAGTCACCGTTGGGAACGGTTCAGCAGCCAGCGGCTACGCGACCATGGTTTTGCGCCTGGGGCCGACGAGTAGACGGCTACCCGCAGTCACAGATTCGCCGCCTGCAGTGCGGCGAGGAGGTGCGGACCGGTTTCGGTGATCGTTCCAGCGCCGAGGGTCAGCAGCAGGACGCCGGCCGGGGCGCTCCGTCGGCCCGTCGAGAGGTCGGTGGCGAGCCGGTCGGTCAGCTCGTCCCAGGGCACGTAGTACGTGGCCTGGGGTACGGAGATCTTTTTGACCAGGTCGCCGGCGTGCAGGCCGAGGGTGTCGTGCTCGCGGGCGGCGTAGATGTCGGTGACGTACACCCGGTCGGCGTCGGCGAACGCGTCGGCGAAGTCGTCCAGCAGGGCCGCCAGCCGGCTGAAGGTGTGCGGCTGCATGGCCACCCACACCTCGCGTGTACCGGCCCGCTGGCGGGCGGCGGCCAGCGTGGCGCGGATCTCGGTCGGATGATGGGCGTAGTCGTCGATCACCTCCAGCGGGCCCCGGCGGTCCGTCGCCGGGGCCGTGCCGACCAGCGTGAACCGACGGTCGGCACCGGTGAAGGCCGCCAGCGTCGCCAGCGCGCTCGCCACCTCGACGCCCAGCTCGGTGGCGGCCGCGAGCGCCGCCAGCGCGTTGCGGACGGTGTGGGCGCCGGGCAGCGCGAGCGTGAGCGTCCCGACGTCGTCACCGTCGTGGCGCACGGTCGCCCGCTGGCCCCCGTCGGGAGTGACGCGCAGGTCCACCGCCTGCCATGCCCGGCCCGGTTGCAGCCCGTAGTCGACGATCCTCACCCGTCCCTCCCCGGCCGCGCGCCCCTGGCCTGCTGCGCCTTCCAGGCCGGCGGCGGGGATGAGGCTGGCGCCGGCCGGCGGATGCGGCCGGTACCCGTCACCGCCGACGGGGATGGCGCCGGTGCCGGGGCGGGCGGCGGCCGGCAGCGCCGCGAGCACCGCCTGTACGCCGGGGTCGTCCCCGCACACCACGAGCGTCCCGCCGGGACGGACCCGGGCCGCGAACGCGGTGAAGGCGCGCCGCACGGACGCCTCGTCGGGGAAGAGGTCGGGATGCTCCCACTCGACGTTGGTGATGACGGCGAGCGCCGGGTCGAGGCCGGCGAACGCGCCGCCGTACTCGTCGGCCTCCAGGACGAACACCCGCCCGGCACCGACCAGCGCGTTGCCGCCGAGCTGCGCCACCTCGGCGCCGATCACCGCGGTCGGGTCCACCCCCGCGGCGCGCAGCACCAGAGCGAGCATCGCCGACGTGGTGCTCTTGCCGTGCGAGCCCGCCACCGCGACAAGATCGTAGCCGGCGGTCAGCTCGGGCAGCCACTGGCTGCGCCGGCGGACCGGCAGGCCGCGCCGGTGGGCGGCCAGCAGCTCAGGATGATCGTCGGGAAACGCGCTGGACGCGACCACGACGTCCACCCCGTCGAGCTCCGCGTCCAGCGCGGCCGGGTCGGTGACGGCGCCCACCCGTATCCGGGCGCCGGCGGCACGCAGCGCGTCCAGGCGAGGGGCGTCCTGCGCGTCGCTGCCGCTGACCGTCCCGCCGCGGGCGAGATGGACGTGGGCGAGCGCGGACAGGCCCGATCCCGCGATCCCCAGGAAGTGGACGTGCTGAGAGCTCTCACCGGTCACGACAGGCAGTGAACACCACGCCGCGACCGGGCCGCCACGCGGCCGGCCCCGCTGACCAGGCCAAGCTGACCAGGCCGGATAGTCGGGTGGCCAGGTCGACCGATCAGGCGGCCAGGCCGAACGGCCGGGCCGGGCGGGATGGTCGGGGCCGGCGGGCATGGGGGCACGCGTGGACCCGCCGTCGCACCTGTACAAGCGGCGTCAGAGGCCAGCAGCGTCAGGGGCCAGCGGCGTCAGAAGTCAGCGGCGTCAGAAGTCAGCAGCGTCAGAAGTCAGCAGCGTCAGAAGTCAGCGGGCGTGAGAGGCCCGTTCGGCCAGCACGCGCAGCAGCTCGCCGCCGAGAAGCGTCACGTCGCCGGCACCTACCGTCAGCACCAGGTCACCCGGACGGGTGAACGCCGCGACCCGGTCCGCCACGGCCGACCAGGACGGCTCGTAGACGGCCCGGCCGGCCGGCAGCGGCACCCGCGCGGCGACGGTCGCGCCGCTGACCCCGGGGATCTGCTGCTCCCCCGCGCCGAAGACGTCCATGACCACAACCGCGTCGGCGAGGCCGAGAGCGGCGCCGAACTCGGCGGCGAAGGCCGCCGTCCGGCTGTAGAGATGCGGCTGGAAGGCCACCACCACGCTGCCGCCGTCGGCGACGTCACGCGCGGTCCGCAGCACGGAGACGACCTTGGTCGGGTGGTTGGCGTAGTCGTCGATCACCCGGACGCCGCCCGCGCTGCCCTTGCTCTCGAAACGGCGGCGGGCCCCGGCGAACCCGGCCAGCCCCTCCAGCAGGCCGGCGGCGGGCAGACCGAGCTCCAGCCCGGCGGCGAGCGCCCCGGCGGCGTTGCGCAGGTTGTGCCGGCCGGGCACCCGCAGGCTCAGCTCGCCCAGGCGCCGGCCGCGGACGACGACCTCGCAGGTCGAGCCGGCGGCGGAGACCATCGGCAGCTCCACCCGGACGTGGGCGTCCACCGACTCGCCGTAGGTGGTGACCCGCGGGACCTTCCCGCCGTCGCGCTCCCGCTCCCGCAGGGCCGCGACCAGCCGGGCGGCACCCGGGTCGTCCGCGCAGGCCACCACGAAGCCGTTCGGGTCGACCCCGTCGACGAACCGGGCGAAGGCGGCCTCGACGTCCTCGGGCCGCTGATAGTAGTCGAGATGGTCGGCCTCGACGTTGGTGACGACCGCGCCGGAGGGGGCCAGCAGCAGGAAGCCGCCGTCGCTCTCGTCCGCCTCGGCGACGAAGATCTCGCCGGTGCCGGCGTGCGCGTTGGAGCCGGCCTCGTTGATGTCGCTGCCGATGACGAACGACGGGTCGGCACCGCAGGCCTGCAGCGCGACGGTGACCATCAGGGTGGTCGTCGTCTTCCCGTGGGTGCCGGCGACGGCCAGCCCGCGCGTCCCGCGCATCAGCGCCGCGAGCGCGGCGGACCGGGAGACGACGCGCAGGCCGCGCCGGCGGGCCGCCTCGACCTCGGGGTTCCCGTCCGGGATCGCCTGGGAAACGATCAGGGTACGGGCATCGCCGACATGATCTGGATTATGACCGACGGTTACCACGGCGCCGAGTGCCCGCAGCGCGGCCAGCCGGCGGGTGTCCCTGGCGTCGCTGCCGGACACCGCCGCGCCGCGCCGCATCAGCAGCCGCGCCAGCCCGCTCATGCCGGCGCCGCCGATCCCGACAAGATGGACGCGGTCGAACTCGTCCGGTAGGGCCGGAGCTGTCACAGTGACATCTTGCCCCATCCGCCGTCCGAGACCAGACCTTTGCGGGCCGCGCGTGGCGCGGCGAGCCCTTCCACAGGCCGCGCGGACACGGCGGGTGTCTGCGGGTGTCTGCGGGTGTCTAACGGGCCGCGTGGCGCGCCGGCTGCCGCCGGCGGGACGCCGCGGCCTCCCGGATCATCGCGACGATCGCGTCCGCGGCGTCGGGATGCCCGGACCCGGCGCAGGCGGCCGACATCTTCGCCAGCCGCTCGGCGGAGGTCAGCACGGGCAGCAGCTCCGCGCGGACCCACTGCGCGGACAGGTCGGCGTCGTCCACTATGAGACCGCCGCCGGCCTCCACCGTCGGCAGGGCGTTACGCCGCTGCTCACCGTTGCCGTGCGGGAGCGGGACGTAGCCGGCGGGCAGGCCCACCGCGGCCAGCTCCGCGCAGGTCATCGCGCCGGAGCGGCACAGCGCCATGTCCGCGGCCGCGTAGGCCGACGCCATGTGCTCCAGGTACGGCCGGACGACGTAGGGCGCGGGCAGCTTCGCCGGCAGCGCCGCGAGCACCGTGTCGGCGTTCTTCGGCCCGGCCGCGTGCAGGACCTGCACCCCGCCTGCCGTGATCTCCCTGGCTACCGAGCTGATCACGTCGTTGAGCCGGCGGGCCCCTTGGGAGCCGCCGAAGACCAGCAGCGTCGGCCGGTCCGGGTCGAGGCCGTAGCCGGCCCGCGCGGCCCGGACCGCCGCCGGGGAACGGTCCAGGCGCAGGATCTCCGGGCGCAGCGGGATACCGGTCAGCCGCCCGCCGCGCAGCGGCGTGTTCGGGTAGGACACCGCGACATAAGGGGTGAACCGGGCCCCGATCCGGTTGGCCACCCCCGGCAGCGGGTTCGCCTCGTGCACGACGATCGGGATGCCCGCCCGGCGCGCGGCCAGGTAGGCGGGGACGGACACGTACCCGCCGAAGCCCACGACCACGTCCGCACGCACCCGGGCGAGCGCCGCCGACGCCTGGCTGACCGCCCCGGCCAGCCGCCCGGGCACGGTGAGCAGGGACGGCGTGGGCTTGCGCGGCAGCGGCACCTTCGGCACCGTCGCGAGCTCGTAGCCACGGGCCGGCACCAGCCGGGCCTCCAGCCCGGACTCCGTGCCCAGCAGGGTCAGGCGCAGCCGCGGGTCAGCGGCGCGCAGGGCGTCCGCGACGGCCAGCGCCGGTTCGACATGACCCGCCGTGCCACCGCCGGCGAGCACCACACTCCTCAGCATCGTCCACGACGATGGCACATCCTGGCCGCGGGCCGCTCCCCGGGTACCGTCAGCGGCACTGCCCGTCCCGGTGGCGCCACGGGGAGCACCACCGGGAAGCGGCGGGAAAGGGCATGTCAACGCCGTATTTCAACTTTGTCTACCTGCCTGGTCGGGCATGGACGCCGCGTCCGCGACGATGGTGCACTGCAACTAAATGTCCCCCGTAACCGGATGCCCGCCGTGCCCGCGGCCGCGCGCCGGCCGCCCCGACCGGAAGGGAACCCATGACGAGCGTGAGCGCACCGGCCCCGCACCAGGCCGAGGTGGCGGAGGCAGCCACGGAGACGGGGACGGGGGCAGGGGCGGGTACGGGGACGGCCGAGGCGCCCGGGATACCGGCGCAGACCACCGTGCCGCGGGGCCTGCTGATCGGGGTCCAGCTGCCCTCGCCGTGGGGCGCCCCCATCCGGCAGGCCCTCGACGGCCTGCTCGTCGGCGAGCCCGACATCGAGATCGTCGATGTTTCCGCGGCGGAGGGCCCGGAGCGCCGGCCGCGGGTCCTGCTGACCGGGCCGGGCCTGCGCGTCGAGCGGCCGCCGGCCTGGTTCGGCGACGTCGAGTGGGTGCACACCGTCTCCGCCGGGGTCGACAGCTACCCGTCCTGGCTGCTGTCGGCACCCGTGGTGACCTGCTCCCGCGGCCTGCACGCCACCCAGATCAGCGAGTGGGTGGTGACCGCGCTGCTCACCGGGGCCAGGCAGAACTCCTGGGTCACCGCGCCGGTCACCGCCTTCCCCCGGCCGACGCCGGGCGCACTGCTCGCCGGTTCGACGCTGGGGATCGTCGGGTTCGGGGAGATCGGGCAGGCGGTGGCCCGCCGCGCACTCGCGCTCGAGGTCGACGTGGTGGCGCTGCGGCGGCGGGACCGGCCGAGCCCCGTGGACGGCGTCCGGCTGCTGCCCGATCTCGCCGGTCTGCTGGCGGTGAGCGACGCCGTCCTGCTCAGCGCCGCCGCCACCCCCGACACCCACCACCTCATCGACGAGACCGCGTTGCGCCAGGTGAGGCCCGGCGTGCACCTGCTGAACATCGCCCGGGGCACCCTCATCGACCAGGAGGCGCTGCGGCCCGCCCTCGACGACGGCCGGGTCCGCCTGGCCAGCCTCGACGTGACCGACCCGGAGCCCCTGCCGGCCGACCACTGGCTGTTCACCCACCCCCAGGTCCGGATCAGCCCGCACATCTCGGGCTGGGCCCCCAGCCTGGAACAGGCCATCGCCCGGCGGTTCCACGAGAACCTGCTGCGCTACCGCTCCGGCCAGCCCCTGATCGGCCTCGTCGACCCCACCGCGGGCTACTGAGGGGCTGCTGAAGGACCCTGGCGGGTTGCTGAGGGCTACCGACGGGCTACCGACGGATGCTCAGCGGGCCGTCCGGGCTCCGGTGCGGGCCGAGGATCCGGCGCGGCACTGCTTCGGGTTCGTCGTGTCGCGTTTCTCCGCCAGCGCCGATCCCGAGCGGGTCCGGCGGCAGGCATGAACGCGCGACAGCCGTCCCCGAGCAGCCCGCGGGAGCTGGATTGATCCGGCCAGTCATCGCGGCCTGGAAAGCCTGGAAATGCTGTGACCCAAGGCTGCGACCCACGGCTGCGACCCACGGAAACGCTTGAACGTAACTGTCCGTTACACCCTCTCCCGGGGCAGGCCCCGCCGGTGATGCCCACCCTGCCGCGGGCCGTGTCCGGGGTGTCGCCGGCTGCCCATATCGGTCATGGGATGCTGGCGATCCGCCAGGGATTCTCCTTTGTGTGCCGGATGATCCCGGTAGGAGATCGTCGATTGGGGGGCGCATGGGCGGCGATGAGCGTGACGACGACTGGGCTTACGACGTGGCTGTTGCGCTACGCGGTCCGGAGCTGACGGGGGACGCGCGGCGGGATGCCGGGCAGGGCGGGGAGTCCTGGCTGGAAGAGACGGCCGGCCGGGCCGGGCAGCATCGCCGTGACCGGCGGGCCGCGGTTGTGCAGCGTGGCGAGCAGGCCGTGCGCGCCGCGGTGCGGGCGTTGAGCAGCCAGATCGGTGTGGTGGCCGGGGATGTGGCCCGTGGCCTGGACGGCCAGGGGCTGGTGGAGGCGGCGCCGGGCCAGCTTGGGGTCGACGCGGTCGAGGTGTCTTTCGGGGTGACGTTGACGGCCGGTTCGGGCCAGGCGATCGAGGCGGTGCTGAGTCTCGAGGGTGAGGCGGCGGTGCAGGTGACGGTGTCACTGACGCGGCGCTCCGGCGACTCCGCCGCCGGCGCTTCCGCCACCGCCTAGCGAGGCGGGCACCGTGCTACCGGGTGTGGGCCGGCTGCTGGTCGACGGGGAGCCCGTCGGGGACGAGAGCGAGGTGTTCCGCACCGGCTTCGTGATCGACAGCAGTCATGTGCTGACCGCCGCGCACTGCGTGCGTGGTGTGGACGAGGCCGACGCCTCGTTGTGGCTGCGGCTGCTCCACGAGCGGGAGCCCGGTGATGACGGCCCCGACACCGGCGGCGGGGGCTACCTGCTGGTACCGCTGCGGGTGGCCGAGCTTGACGAGAGCGGGCTGGACGCGGCCGTGCTGGTGGTGGATCCGCGGCGGGAGCCCCGGCCGGCGGTGGGGGCGGAGCGGCTGGCTGCCTGCCTCGAGCGGGTGGCGGTGCCGTTGGGCATCGAGGTGTCCGCGCGGGAGGGGGTGCGGGCTGAGGGGTTCCCGGCCAGCACGGGGAATCCTCACGGCCGGGCTTTCTCCGGTGAGATCAGTGACGTGCGGGCCCGGCTGGCCGGGGCCTGGTCGCTGGAGCTGTTCTTCGATCAGGCGGCGGCGGTGTCCGCGGAGGGCCCGGGCGGGCTCAGCGGCGGCCCCGTCCTGCGGAAGGCCGGGCCGGACGCGGCCGCCGAGGAGGTTGCCGTTGGTGTGGTCCATGGCTTTCCCCGAGGGGAAGAGCGGTGGCAGGCCCAAGGCGGGACGGTCTATGCCAGCCGGGTTGCCGACCTGGCCGGACGGTTCACAGCGGTGGCGGACGCGGTGGCCCGCCGCGCGCAGCGGGCCCTGGCAGCGGGGGGAGATCCGCCGCGGTCCGGTCCGGCCCGGTCGCTGGTGGAGCTGTTGCGGGCCGACGCCGCGATCACCGGCTTCCGGGGCCGGGAGAAAGAACGCGATCAGCTTCATGCGTGGTGTGGGTCGCCCGCACAGCGGTCGGCATGGCTGATCGTCGGCCCGGCCGGTCAGGGCAAGACCCGGCTGGCCCGGTGGCTGCTGGCCGATCGTGCCGGTGCGGGCGGGTGGCTGGCCGCGCTGTTCCGGGGCCCGGGTGATCTCGACCGGCTCGGTACGGCGTTGACGGTGGCCGCGCACCTGGAGCACAGCGTGCTCGTGGTGGTGGACTACGCCGCCGAACACGGGGCGGCCAGTCTGCATCCGCTGGTCGAAAAGCTGGCCGCCACCCGGGCGTGGTGGCGGCTGCTGCTGCTGGCCCGCGCCACCGGTGACTGGTGGACGCAGCCCTCGACCGGTGTCCGCAGCATGCTGGAGGAGGCCGGGACGGAGGTGCGTGACCCGGAGCTGGCCCTCACCGCGCTGGAACCGACTGTCGAAGGACGGGAACGCGCCTTCCGCGCCGTGGTGGCGGCGCTGCGGGAGCCGGTGCGGCTCTTCGCCGAGAACCATGATCTGCCGTTCGTCGCGGACCCTCCCGTTCCATCCCTGAACCGGGAGGAGTTCGGCTCGGCCCTGATGCTGCACATCGCCGCGGCCTGTGCGCTGCTGCCCATCTCCCGGCCGGGCGAGGACCGTCGAGGGTCGTCACCGGCGGTGATACGCGGTGCGGACCTTCTCGGCCGGATCCTCGACATCGAACGCGACCACCACTGGCTCTATCAGAAGATCGGGACGCAGACGCTCTACCGGCCGACAGAGGAGGCGTTCGGCAGCCTCGCCCATGGGCTCGCCGGGCCTGGCAACGTCGAAACCGCGGTCGCCGCCGCGACGCTGGCCGGGGCGGCGAACCTGAAGGAAGCCGTCCCCCTGGTGCGCGCCGCCCTCGGCCTCCCCGAGGACGGCCCCCGGGCCAGGCAGATCGCCCGCTGGCTGCACGACCTGTACCCGAGCGCCGAGGACAGCGACGGCTGGCTGCCGCCGCTGCAGCCCGATCTGCTCGGCGAGGAACTCGTCGCCCGGGTCATCCGCCGTGCGGTGGACGACGACTGCGACCCGCTGACCACAACGCTGCCGTACCGGCTCCTCCAACAGCCGGTGGGGAGCCCGCCCACGGATGATCAGGTACGGCGGATGCTCACCGTCGTGAGCCGCGCCGCTCAACGCCACGCCCTCCTGGCCCGCCTTCTCGACGGCGGCCCCAGCTCCGGCGGGCTGTCGGAGAGCCCTGTCCTTGCCCGTGTCCCATCCCAGGTTGACCTCACCCCGGTCGAGGCGGCTTTACCCCACGCCACCACGTCGCTGCTCGCCTTCGCCGTGCAGCTCACCACGCATGTCCTTGACCGTCACATCGCCACCGTCCGCCCTGAACACCCGGCCGAGCCGATCACCTACGAGGATGCGGCTGAACTCGCCCGGCTCCAGAACAATCTGGCGATCCGGCTGTCGGAGGTAGGGCGGCGGGCAGAAGCACTCGCACCCGCCACAGAAGCCACCAATATCCGCCGGCGGCTGGCGGAAAACGCCCCCGACGCCTACCTCCCCAACCTCGCCACGTCGCTGGCCGTAATGGCGTCGGTTCTTCGTGGGGTGAGGGGAGAAGACGCGGTCGCGGCAGCCGTTGAAGCGGTGGAAATCTTGGGTATTCTGACCGATCGGCTTCCCGAGGCCTTCGGTTCTCGTTTCGTATCTGGCTGCCATCTTCTGGCCGATCTCCTCGACGGCCTGGGCCGCCCAGAGGAAGCCGCGGAGATCCGTGGGCGGCTAGCCGCGGACATGTGATGGCAGCCGAGGCGCTCCCTTTCGTGGCCGGGGTTCCGATCGAGGACGACTGGGGGGCGTGTTTCGCGATCGGTGATGGGCTCGGGCTCACCGCTCGGCATATATTCGCTCGCCGTTCGGAGCGACCTGACAATGTCAGATGCGTCCGAGATGCGCGCCTGGCTCGATCGAAACACCGCTCCGCTGGATATTGCGCTGGCGGCTTTCATCCAGGTCGACAGCATTGTTCGGCGGGAGTCTGTACCGAGCTGACCGGCTCAGCGAGGTGTTGTGCCTGCCGGGCTGACGTCAGAAAGCGAGAGCTTCGAGGGCCCCGGAGCGGTTCACCGGGCCGAGAAGCGCGACACGACGAACCCGGACCAGGCATCAGATCCCTGACCCGCGCCGAAGCCCCGGCGACCCGCGGAACACTCCCCGAGGGCCCGCCCCGACCGGCCGTTCCGGCCGACGGGCGCGTGACCGTGGCCCTGCCCGTGCGTCCCGGCCCGGCCCGGCCCGGCCGCATTCTCGCCGGCTGTCGGCACCGCGCACTGCCCGGGCGTCCCACCTGCCCGGCCGGTCGGAGCGCGCGAGCGTGACCCCGTCCGCGCGCGGCGACGAGATCACCCTGGTCGAGCAGGACGCGGGCAATCACGTCACGCCCCTGCAGCCCGCCCGCGGTCACCATGACCTGGCCAGGGCCGACCGGCCGCCGGCGCTGGCAGGGGCCGCTCCGAACCCGCCGGGAAGGACGGCGGGCGGGGGATGCCCAGGATCTCGAACGCCTCGGCGAAGATCGGCCCCATCCGCCAGCTCTCGTTGCGGTGGACGTGGCGCCACCGGCCCCAGCCGGAGTCGCGGCGGTACTGGCCGGGCCAGTCGGTCGCGGCGACCTCGGCCGCGGAGACCTCGGCCGGGCTGTCACAGTCCGGGTCGACGAACAGGGCGTCCACCGGGCAGTAGATCTCGCACATGAAGCAGGTCTGGCAGTCCTCCTGACGCGCGATCGCCGGCACCTCGCCGGGGACGGCGTCGAAGACGTTGGTCGGGCAGACCCGGACACAGATGTTGCACCTGGTGCACCGGTCGGCGAGCAGAATCTCGATCACAAGGCGATCCCTTCGGGGATGGCAGCGGGATCGGTTGCTCCGGATCCGCGCTCCGGTGTGGTCCAGACCCGGTCCAGCCCGCCCACGAGAATCCGGTGGGCGAACCTGTCGTCGGTCGCAGGGGCGTCCTCACGCTGATGCATGCCCCGGCTCTCCTCGCGGGCGAGCGCCGCGGTGTAGGACCACCGGGCCGAGGCCACCAGCGCGGCGGCCTCCCGGGCCCGCACGGCGTCCACGCCGGTCGCCCGCAGGTGCCCGCTCACCTCGTCCCAGGCGGCGTCCAGCTCGGACAGGGACGCGCGCAGCCGGTCGGCGTGGCGGAACAGGTTCCTGTCGTAGGGGTGCGTCTCGGCCCGGACGGCGGCGACCACCGCCCGGGTGTCCACCGGCCGGGCCGAGCGCCCGGGCCGCAGCCCCGCGCGGCCGGCCGCCGTGACCGGCCCGCCCACGCCA
>NZ_CAKKTM010000347.1 GCF_920888515.1 Protofrankia sp. CiP1_Cm_nod1
GGCGACGGCCGCCCGGCCCGCCCAGGTGCCCGACGACAACGCCCACGCGGAGTTCTGGGCGCCGCCCCCGGAGGTGGCGCCCGCCACCAGCTCCCGGGTGGCCGCGTCACCGGCGGCGAACAGCCCCGGCACCGTGGTCGCGCAGTCGTCGTCGACGATCCGCAGGCCACCGGTACCGCGGATCGTCCCCTCGCAACGCAGGGTGACCTCGAACAGGTCGGTGTACGGGTTGATCCCCTTCCGGTCGAAGGGAAGCATGAAATTGGGCTGCACCCTCGGCATCTGCCGCTGGATGTGTTGCGGGGTGCGGTCGAGCCGGGTGTACACCGGGCCGGCCAGCATCGCCCGGGCCAGGGTTTCGGTGTGCAACGGCCCGCCCAGGGGGATTTCCTGGCCGTCGGCGTCAAAATAGGTACCGAACAGATAGGACATCGACCGGGTCATCGTCGACCACGCCGGCGACAGCGTGTAATAGTTGGAGAACTCCATACCGGAGAGCTCCGCCCCCGCCTCGACCGCCATCAGATATCCGTCCCCGGTGTTGTTCTGCGAGCCGAGCAGCCGGGAGGCGAAACCGCAGCCGCCGGTCGCCAGCACGACCGCGCCGGCGGCGACCCGATAGTCCGCCCCGGGCTGACGGCCCTCGCCGGGCTGCCGGCGCACCCCGTGGACGCCCGCCACCGAGCCATCGGCGTGGACGAGCAGCTCGAGCACGGGGCTGTGGTCGAGGATGCGCACGCCCGCGCGCCTGACCAGCCGCCGCATGGCCCGCAGATACTCCGGGCCGCGCACCGTCCGGTACTGGGTGGCCCCGTCGTCGTCGGTGGGAAAGCGGAACGTCTCACCGATGGTGGGCAGCAGCTCCCAGGTCTGGGCGAGAACGCGGCGCATCCAGCTTTCCTCGCCCAGCCCGAAAGCCCTGGCCTGGCGTTCCCGTAACGCCTCGGCGCGGTCCTGTTCCCGCGGCGGCACCCACCAGTGGCCGACCCCGGCGGTCGCCGTCACACCACTCGTACCGCAGTAGCCCTTCTCCGCCAGGACGACCGTGCCACCCTGACGGGCGGCGGCCAGGGCAGCCCACGTGCCGGCCAGCCCGCCACCGACGACGACCACGTCGGCGTGCAGGTCCCACGGCACCACATCCAACGGCGCCGCGTCCAACGGCGCGGTACCCAACGGCGCGGTGCCTAACGACTCCACGTGCTGGGACGTCACGGGGTCATCACCGGTGCTCCACCATCCTTTTCCCCTTCTCGCTTTTCCCGCCGGGCCGCCGGCGGCGCGACACAGTCAGCACACCGCCTTTGATGACCGTCCTTCAGCCCTTGGCCGGGCTGTCCCTTCTCACGGCGATAGAGCGATAGAGAAGATCCGGTTCCGGACGGTCAACGGGGACAGTGACCGCCGCCAGCGGCGTCCGCGGGAACGGCGTCCACCCTCACGGCCGGAGGAAAGCCTGCGGGCAAACGGTCCGTCACCAGCCGATCGCGGCCAGCGTCTCAGTCACGAAAGAAGATCGGAAGAACGAATGTGCCGGGACCTATCGACACAGACAGCTGTCGCTGCGCGCGAAGTCGACACAGCGACGCCGGACCAGGCGCGTTCCGACCGACATGTGAACCACTTTTCCCACTGACCGTCCGTGCGTCAAGGCTTCCGGCCTGTGTCACGCCCGGCCGGGCAACGGCCACCCGGTCACCATCCGTGGACGGTTCCGGCTTCGTCACCGCCCGTCGCGGGTGGACCGGCACGCAAAGGCAGACCGACGGATCACCAGCGGACGGAGGCCCGCGGATCGTCCTCATACCGGACGTCCGCGCGGTAGCCGCCGTGCGTCTGCTGGCCGGGCCCCGGCTGGACGTGGAGGCGCTGCCACCAGTGGTCGGCGCCGGCGCGGTCCCGGGCGTCGCGGCGGGCCGCCGCCCGGGAGCTGATCGCCGCGGCGGCCGCCGGCTCGTGGCGGGCGAACGACAGCAGCATGCCCACCGTGAGCATCGTCGGGACCAGCGCGGAGCCGCCGAAGGACACCAGCGGCAGCGGGATGCCGGTGATCGGCAGCAGCCCCACCACCGCCCCCATGTTGACCACCGCCTGGCCGATGATCCAGCCGGTGGCCGCCGCGGCGGCGAGCTGGATGAACGGGTCGGTGCTGCGGTGGGCGACCCGGATGCCGGCGAACCCGAGCACGGCGAAGAGCATGACGACGACCAGCGTGCCGAGCAGGCCCAGCTCCTCCCCGATGATGGCGAGGATGAAGTCGGTGTGGGCGTTGGGCAGCAGCCCCGGCCACTTCTCCCGGGAGGCTCCGAGGCCCTCCCCCCACCAGCCTCCGGAGGCCAGCGCGTACAGGCCCTGCACGGCCTGGAAGCCGGTGTCGTGGGCGTCCGCGAAGGGGTCGCGGTAGGACATCAGCCGTTCCAGCCGGTACGGCTCCCGGACGGCCAGGATGGTCCCGACCGCCAGGATCGCCCCACTGAGCGCGGCGAACACCCGCAGTGGCGTCCCGACCACCCACAGCAGGGTGAGCAGGACCGTGAGCACCACGATCGTCGTGCCCATGTCCGGCTCAAGCATGATCAGAACAGAGATCAGCAGCGCGCCGGGGACGAGCGGCACCAGCAGGTGCTTCCACTCCCCCAGCAGCTTGCGTTTGCGTACCAGCAGATCGGCGCCCCACAGGACGAGGGCGAGTTTCGCGATCTCGCTGGGCTGCAGCGTGTACGGCCCGAGCTCGATCCACCGCTGGGCGCCGTTGAGCGACTTGCCGAGCGGCGTCAGCACGACCAGCAGCAACAGCAGGGAAACGACCATCGTGGGATAGGCCAGCAGCCGGAACACCCGGACCGGCAGCCGGCTGCCGAGCACCAGCAGGGGCAGGCCGATACCCACCCAGGTCGCCTGGCGGGCGAACACCGCGTACGGGGAGCCCAGCTCCTCGAAAGCACGCACACTGGAGGCGGAAAGCACCATGATCAGACCGAGCAGCAACAACAGGCCGGCGGAGAACAGCAACAGGTAGTAGGACGCCAGCGGCCGGGCCAGCAGCGGCACCCGGTCGCCGTCACCGCCGCCCGCGGCCGGCCGGGAAACACCGGGCCGGGGCGGGCTCGTCATCAGACCGGTCATGCCACTCACCCCGACACCCTCCCCGGCACCATCCCCGGCTCCATCCCCGGCACGTCCTTTCGTTCTCGCCCCCGACGAATCCCCGGAGCACCGGGACGAACGCACCCCGGCGCGGAACGCCGTCACGCCTTCCCCCGAATAGTCCACGCCGGAGGCCCTTTCGACACCGACCATCGCGGGCGTGTCGGGCATCGGCCCACGGAACCACCGGACACACCGAACAACAATCAACCCTGCGGAGTCGCCCGGATATGCGAAGCAGCACACCATCGCAACGGTGATACGTGTTGCCGTAACCGACTCACCGACTCACCGACTCACCGACCCACCGGCCCACCGGCCCACCGGCCCGTCCCGCCGCCGGGCCGGCTACGACGAAGAGATCACGAGGAAGAGCCTGCGCCATGGCCCGAGACCCCGTACTGGAAACACTGCGTGATGCGATCGGCGACACGCGCGTGCTGACCGACCCCGACATCGTCGCCGGCTACGTCGGAGACTGGACCGGGCGCTTCGTCGGGCGGACGGCCGCCGTCGTCCGCCCGACGAACACCGCCGGCGTGGCCGCGGTCGTCGAGACCTGCGCCCGGTACGGGGCCCCGCTGGTGCCCCAGGGCGGCAACACCGGGCTCGTCGGCGGCGGGGTCCCCACCCGTGGGGAGATCGTGCTGAGCCTGCGCGGGCTCACCGGCACCCTGTCCGTCGACACGGCGGCCGCGCAGGCCACCGCCGGTGCGGGGGTGCTGGTCAGCAGCCTGCACCGGGCGGCGTCCGCCGCCGGCCTCGCCTACGGCGTGGACCTCGCCAGCCGGGACAGCGCCACGGTCGGCGGCACCGTCGCGACGAACGCCGGCGGCCTGCGCGTCCTGCGCCACGGGGACACCAGGGCCCAGCTGCTCGGCGTGGAGGCCGTCCTGGGTGACGGCAGCATCGTCTCCCACCTCACCGGCCTGCCCAGGGACAACACCGGCTACCACCTGCCGTCCCTGCTCGCGGGCAGCGAAGGGACGCTCGGCGTGGTCACGGCGGTGCGGGTCCGGCTGGTACCGGCCACCCGGGCGCGGGCGGTCGGGCTGCTCGGCTTCGCCTCGGTGGAGCAGGCCGTGACCGCGGCATCCCTGCTGCGCAACGGCCTGCCCGCGCTCGCGGCCGCCGAGCTGATGCTCTCCCCCGGCCTGGAGCTGGTGATCCGCGCCTGCCACCTGTCCCGGCCGCTGCGGGGCCAGCACCCGGCCTACCTGCTGGTCGAGATCGCGGACGAGACCGGCGTCTACGCGGGAGGCGGCGTCACCGCCGGCGGCATCCCCGGCAGGAACATCGCGGGCCGGGGCGTCACCGGCGGCGGTGCCGGAGGTCCCGGGCGCCTCGGTGGCCTCGGTGGCCTCGGTGGTGCCGGGACGGGCGGGCGGGCCACCGTGCTGGAGACGCTGGCGGACGCCGTCGCCAGCCTGCCCGGGGTCCAGGACGCGTCCCTGGCGGGCGACGCGCGCGGCTGCCGCGCACTGTGGGCCTACCGGGAACGGCACACCGAGTCGATCAGCACCTTCGGCACGCCCGTCAAGATGGACGTCACCCTGCCGCTGGGCGTCCTGCCCTCGTTCGTCGAGGCTGTCCCGGCCACCGTCGCGGGGATCGCCCCCGAGGCGAGGACCTGGCTGTTCGGCCACGTCGCCGAAGGCAACGTGCACGTCAACGTCACCGGCACCAGCGGCGGTAGCGGCGGCGGTAGCGGCGGCCGGGGCGAGGACGCCGCCGGGGACGCCGAGGACCGGCGGATCGAGGACGCCGTGTTCAGGCTCGTCGCCGACAGCGGTGGCAGCATCAGCACGGAGCACGGGATCGGCACGGCGAAACGCCGCTGCTG
>NZ_CAKKTM010000348.1:0-505 GCF_920888515.1 Protofrankia sp. CiP1_Cm_nod1
ATCGCGAACACGGTGGCCTCCGGCAGGACCGGCCGGTCGGTGACGTAACGTGAGACCGGCAACGTGACGCGAGGTTGGCAACGTGACACGGAGCGGACGTGTCGCCGCCGTATCCGACCAGGTTGACGATCGTGCGGATACGGGCGTTAGAGTAGAACATTCCCGGGCTTCGCATTCTCGCCGCAGGCCCGTCGGTAACGGGCGCCGATACACCGGCCAGGCCGCGGCGGTGCTACGATTCGGAGCAGGCGAACAAATACAGGTCGAAGGAGGCGGAACGGCGGACACAATCCTCGACGTCCACTCGGGCGAACGAAAGAGAATATCGAACCGGGAACGGACGGCCCGTCGACGCCGTAATCGGACGCCGCTCGGTGGGACATCCGGAGGGACAGCGCCTTCCACGTTTTCCCCAAAAGATTCCGGCAGTGTTCACCGTACTGGATCTCCCATACATCGCCCGGTATCGCGTAAGACGGTACCGGGCAGTTCCGAGAAACGACCG
>NZ_CAKKTM010000348.1:947-6452 GCF_920888515.1 Protofrankia sp. CiP1_Cm_nod1
GGCGTCCACGGGCAGGACGCCGGCTAACGCGGTCGGAGGGCGGTTCCAGTGGACCGCCTCGGGCCTGCGGGTGCTGCGCTGGCCGGCCCTGAGCGGACACGCCGTGGACGCCTTCGTCACGACCCGCGACGGCGGGGTGTCCATGGGCCGCTACGCCTCGCTGAACCTCGGCCTGCATGTCGGGGACGACGACGCGGCTGTGCTGGCGAACCGGGCGACGGTGGCCGCCGCGCTCGACGCGGACCTCGACGACTTCGTGTTCTGCGAGCAGGTCCACCGCCGCGACGTGGCCGTCGTCACCGACGAGCACCGCGGCCGGGGCGCCCGCTCGGCCGCGGACGCGATACCGGCGACCGACGCGCTCGTGACCGCGGTGCCCGGTGTCGTCCTCGCCGTCCTGGCGGCCGACTGTGTCCCGCTTGTCCTGCACGACCCGGTGGCCGGTGTCCTGGCCTGCGTGCACGCCGGCTGGGGCGGGACCGTCCGCGGGGCCACCCCCGCCGCGGTGACGGCCATGCGCCAGCTCGGCAGCGACCCGCGTGACATCGTCGCCTGCGTCGGGCCGGCCATCCAGCCCGACCGCTACCAGGTCGGCGCGGACGTCGTCGACGCGGCCCGCACCGCCTTCGGTGACCGGCTCGACGAGGTGGCGCGGCCCGACGGCACCGGCCGGTGGGCCTTCGACCTGTGGCGGGCCAACACCCTGCAGCTGGTCGCCGCGGGTGTACCGGCAGGTCAGGTGCACGTCACCGCCATCGGCACCGGCGGTCCGGGCACACCGTTCTTCAGCCATCGGGCCGGCGGCCCGTGCGGCCGGTTCGCCGCCGTGGCCCGGCTGCGCGGCAAGGACCAGCCGGTCCAGCCGCGCGGAAAGGACCGCTCATGACGGTGTCACCCCCGCGCGGGGAGAGCTTCCACTACGTCGGCTACGACATCGACACGTCCCGTAACCGGCTGGTGTGCCGCTACCGGCTCGACGGGCGGGACTTCCGCGAGGAGATCACCTTCCCCGGCGGCGGCGCCTGGGACGAGCCGGCCGCCGCCGAGACGGCCCGGCTGATATTCCTGCTGGCCGCGGTCTCCTACTACAAGTCCGCCGCCCCGCCGGTGGTCGACCTCGGCGACACCGCGGTGACGGACATCGAACGCGCCTTCCTCCGCGAGTTCTACCTGGACGGCCTGGGCGAGTTCGCCTACCGCAACAACCTCGACCTCTCCGGCCTGCGGATCGTCGGCCCCCGGCTGGAACGGACGGCGCCGGTGGCGTTCAGCCCGCGGGAGAGCCGGCCGCTGGTGCCCTTCGGCGGCGGGGTGGACTCCATCGTCACCGCGGAGCTCCTCCGGCCGCTGGCGAAGGACCCGGCGCTGTTCGTGGTCAACCGGCCCGGGGACCGCTTCGACGCCATCGAACGGCCCGCCCGCGTCACCGGCTTCCCGGTCGTGCGGGCGGAACGGCTCATCGACCCCCAGCTGCTGCGGTCGGCGGAGCTCGGTTTTCTCAACGGGCACGTCCCGGTCACCGGAATCCTCTCGGCGATCGCGCTCCTGGCGGCCGTCCTGGACGGGCGGGACGCCGTGGTGATGTCCAACGAGTGGTCCGCGTCGGTGGGCACCATCGAGGTCGACGGCCGGTCCGTCAACCACCAGTATTCCAAGAGCGAGGCGTTCGAGAACTCCCTGCGCTCGGTGCTGGCGGAAACGCTGGCCGGCGGCCCGGACTACTTCTCGCTGCTGCGCCCGTTCACCGAACTGTGGATCGCCCGCCGGTTCGCCGCGCTGCCGCAGTACTTCGACCATTTCCGCAGCTGCAACCGTGCCTTCCACATCGACCCGGCGCAGCGGCTGGACAGGTGGTGCGGCCGGTGCGACAAATGCTGTTTCATCGACCTGATTCTCGCTCCCTTCATCGCCGAGCCGGCGCTGCGGCAGGTGTTCGACGGCCGCGAGCCGCTGGCCGACGTGACACTGCTGGGCCGGTTCCGCACCCTGCTGGGGCTGTCCGCGGACAACAAGCCCTGGGAATGCGTCGGTGACATCACCGAGTGCCGGGCCGCCACCGCGCTGGCCGCCCCGCGGGCTGACCGGGCCGGCTCCGCCGTGCTGGCCGCGCTCGGCCCCCTGCCCGAGGAGCCCGCGTCCGAGAAACTGCTCGTCCCCCATGGCCGCCACTTCGTCCCGGACCGGTATGCGCCCGACGATCTCCTGGTCTGACCTGCGCGGCCGCGCGGTCGGCATCTACGGCCTGGGACGCGAGGGCGAGGCCAACCTGCGGGCCTGCCTCGCCCGGGGGATCGACCCGGTGCTCGTCGACGACGCCCCCGGCCGGGCCCACGTCGACGGCAGGCCGCTGCTGACGACCGCCGCCGGCGGGTTCGACGCCCTCACCCGCTGTGACGTCGTCGTCAAGACGCCGGGGATCTCCCGCTACGGCGAGACCGTGCGGGCCCTTCAGCGGCGCGGCATCCCGGTGGTCGGCGGGGTGGGCCTGTGGCTCGCCGAAGCCGACCGCTCGAAGGTGCTGTGCGTGACCGGCACCAAGGGCAAGAGCACCACCTCGGCGATCGCCGGGCACCTGCTGACCCGGCTCGGCTACCGCTGCCTGGTCGCGGGCAACATCGGCCTGCCGCCGCACGACCCACAGGCCGGCGGCGACTATGACTTCTGGGTCGTCGAGATCTCCAGCTACCAGGCGGCCGACCTGGCCTGCTCCCCGCCGGTGGTCGCGCTGACCTCCCTGCATCCCGACCATCTGCCCTGGCACGACAACGACCCCGAGACGTACTACCGCGACAAGCTGTCCGCCTGCTCGCAGCCCGGCGCCGAACTGACCGTCGCCAACGGCGACAGCGACCTGATCCGCGCCCACCGGCACCTCCTCGGCCCGAAGGTGCACTGGGTGCACGCCGACGACGGCTCCGCCGACATCGCCGGCCCCGCCCGCCCGGTTGGCCCCGCCAGCCCGGTTGGACCGGTTGGACCCACCAGCCTGGTTGATACCGCCAGCCCGGTTGATACCGCCAGCCCGGTTGATACTGCCGGCGCTGCCGGCGCTGCCGGTATCGCTGGCTCCGGCGTAGCTGTCGGCCCTGCTGGCGCCATCAGCTACGTCGGCGTTGATGCCACCGGTGACGCCGGTGACTGGACCCGCCCGTTGGGACTGCTCGGCCGGCACAACCGGCGCAACGCAATGATCGCCAGGGCCTGCCTGCGTGCGCTCGGTGTGCCCGAGGCGGACGACGACGACGCGCTGCGGGCCGCCGCGGCGGACTTCACCGGCCTGGACAGCCGCCTGAAGATGATCGGCTCGGTGGACGGGGTCAGCTTCGTCGACGACAGCCTGTCGACGAACGTCCTGCCGACGCTGGCGGCCGTGGACGCCTTCGACAGCCGCCGGGTCGCGCTCATCGTCGGCGGCTACAGCCGCGGCATCGACTACAGCCCGCTCGCGGTCGGCCTGCGCGGCCGCAGCCTGGACACGTTCGTCCTCACCGTGCCGGACAACGGCCCGGACATCCGCCGCCAGGTCACCCAGGCCGGCGCCGGCCCGCACGTCACCGTCGTGGACACGCCCGATCTCGCCACCGCCGTCGCCGAGGGCTACCGCTGGGCGAGACCCGACGGTGTCGTCCTGCTCTCGCCGGCGGCGGCGAGCTTCGGCCGCTTCCGCGACTACCGCGACCGCGGCGCCGCCTTCGCCCACGCCATGTGCAACTGCCGCGCCACCTGAACGGAAATACCACCTGAGCGTGGGCAGCCTCATGACAGCTGGGCCCAGGGACGATGACAACGGCGCGGGCCGAGAGCACGGGCCGTGCCGCCGCGGCGACAGCCGTGGCAGCCGTGGCAGTGCGGTTCAGAAGCTGGCTCCCAGCCTCTCCGGATGACCGCGGGATGACCGCGCGAACCGGTCGCCCCGACCGTCCCGTCCTCAACCGGATGACGATCACTCGGCGTCCTTCTCGTCGATGCGGGTTGCCCCGACCGTCCCGTCCCCAACCGGGGCACGCGTCGCCGGCCAGAAGTCCTGACGACTTTTAGTAGTCAATTTGATACTTTCCGTAAAAATCCGGAGTGCGTGCACGCGAACGGCGTACGCGCAGAGGCGCGGCGGACCGGCCATCGCCAGGTGGTGGAAATGTCCGGATAATCGAGTAGACTCGTACGTATGTTCGATTCTGTAGCGACCATCGCCGACCCGGCTATCGGTCCGCCAGCGGCGAGGGGCGGTGATGCGGCCGACGGCCTGTCCGTGGTGGAGCGCGGTGGCGCGGGCGGCGGTCCACCAGCGCTGGCGGCCGACGGCGCGGGCGGCGGCCTGCCAGCGGTGGAGGGCTGTGATGCGGATGGCTGCCTGTCCTTGATGGCGGCTGTACGGAAGCGGATCGCCGGGCTGGAGGCGGTGATGCTGCGGGCGCAGGCCCGGTTCGCCGCGCTGCGGCCCACCCTGGCGGGGGAGGCGAAGCGGGCCGGGCCAGGCTGGGCCGCGGAGGAGATCGCCGCCGAGCTGGCGTTGTCCCCGGCCGCCGCGGCGGCCGGCCTGGAGCTGGCGGTCACCGTCGTCGACCGGCTGCCCGCCACCCTCACCGCGCTGGAAGCCGGTGACATCGACCTGGGCCGGGTCCGCGCGGTCGCGGAGAGCACCGCCGCGCTCCCCGCCGAGAAAGCCGCCACTGTCGAACAACGGGTGCTCGCTCGCGGTGGGCGAGCCAGCCACAGCCTCTTCCGCCAAGCCCTGCGCCGCGCCGTACTGGCGACGGATCCGGATGGCGCCCGACGTCGGCACGCCCACGCCCGCACCGAGCGGCAGGTCCAGCTCCGCACCGCCGAGGACGGCATGGCCGAGCTGTGGGCGTTGCTGCCCGCGGTCGACGCCCAGGCCGCCTACCAGCGCCTGGACGCGCTGGCCCGTCAGGTCGCCGATCCGCAGGAGGCTCCCGGCATGGACGCCCGCCGCGCCGACGCGCTGGTCGACCTGCTCCTCGGCCGCGACCGGGGAGCCGAGGTGTCGGTAGAGGTCGGGGTGCTGGTGTCCGCGGCGACGCTCGCCGGGGCCAGTGACGTCCCCGGGGAACTGGCCGGGTACGGGCCGATCCCCGCAGCCCTCGCCCGTGAGCTCGCCACGGATGCCACCTGGCGACGAGTGCTCACCGACCCGGCTCAGGGCGACCGGCCCGTCGAAGTCAGCCGCCGGTTCCCCGCACCTGGGCTGGCCCGGCTGCTACGCACCCGGCAGCGGACCTGCCGGTTCCCCGGCTGCCGGAAACCCGCTCGGTTCTGCGACCTCGACCACATCCAGCCCCACAGCACCGGCGGGCCCACCAGCGAGGAGAATCTGCTCACCCTGTGCCGACGGCATCACAGAGCGAAACATGACGGCGGCTGGATGGTACAACGCACCGATAGCGACACCGACACGGTGCTCTGGACCGCCCCGACCGGGCGGACCTATCCCAGCGTGCCCGAGCCCTGGGACGATCCCGCTCCACCCACACCCCCGGCGTCCAC
>NZ_CAKKTM010000348.1:6907-9694 GCF_920888515.1 Protofrankia sp. CiP1_Cm_nod1
AAACATGACTAAAAAAGACAAAACCGGACGAAATGGCATCCTGGACCTCGGCCCAGTGCCTTTCTGAGCCCGTCGCGCCTTCCCAGGGCACCTGCTTCTTCCGGCCCGGACAGGTGGAAGCCGGACACCGCGCTCCCCCGGGAAGCCTGACCGCAGGCGAACGCGTGCCGGTAGCGCTGGATCCGGACATGTGAGCTTGGACGCCGTACTGGGAGCGACGGTCGGAACGCGCGCCGGGAAGCCGTCTCGAAACGTCCATCAGCGACCGCAGTGGAAACGACCAGGAAAGCCCAACCGCCGTGGAAACGGCCAGAAGGCCGCTGCGGGAGCTGCCAGGAACACTGCGGAGCCCGTCAGAAACCGCTGCGGGAGCTACCGGAAACCACCGCGGGATCCGTCAGGACCGTTGCGGGAGCTACCAGGGAGCGCTGTGATGACCGTCAGGAACCACTATGGGAGCTGTCAGGAGCCGCCGTGGGAGAGGAACTCCGCGTAGAACAGGCCGAGGCCGAACGCCACGGCCAGGCCGGAGACGATCCAGAAGCGGATGATGACCGTGGTCTCGGGCCACTCTGCCAGCTCGAAGTGATGATGGATCGGCGCCATGTTGAAGACACGCTTCCGGGTGGCCTTGAAGAAGGCAACCTGAAGGATCACCGACAGCGTCTCGACGACGAACAGCCCGCCGAGGACGAACAGCAGCAGCTCCGTCCGGCTGACGATGGCGATGCTCGCGAACGCGCCACCGAGAGCCAGGGAGCCGGTGTCGCCCATGAATATCTTCGCGGGGCTGGCGTTCCACCACAGGAAACCGAAACAGGCGCCCATGGCCGCCGCCGCCACCAGCGCGACGTCGAGCGGGTCCCGGACCAGGTAGCATCCCGGGCCGCCGGCGCCCGGCTCGCACAGGTTGCCGAACTGCCAGAAGGAGATCACCACGTAGGCGCCGAACACCATCGCCGAGGTGCCGGCGGCCAGCCCGTCCAGCCCGTCGGTGAGGTTCACCGCGTTCGACGTCGCCGCGATGATGATCCAGGCCAGCAGGGGGAAGCCGACCAGGCCGATCGAGATGTCGGTGTCCCGGACGATCGAGACGAACGTCGACCCCGGCAGCAGCCCTTCGGCGTTCTTGAAACGGACGGCCAGCAGCCCGAACGCCAGCGCCACCGCGGCCTGCCCGGCGAACTTGGTGCGGGCGGTGAGCCCGAGGCTACGCTGCTTACGGATCTTGATGTAGTCGTCGAGGAAGCCGACCACGCCAAGACCGGTCATGACCATCAGGACGAGCAGCCCGGACGCGGTGAAGCCCTTCATCGTGACGATATGCGCGATGAAGTACCCGGCCAGCGTCGCGAGGATGATGACCGTCCCGCCCATGGTGGGCGTGCCCCGCTTGGTGAGGTGGCTGGACGGCCCGTCCTCACGGATCTCCTGACCGTAACCCTGCCGGCGGAACAGCCGGATCACCGATGGTGTCCCCAGCAGCGACACCACAAGGGCCACCATCGCGGCGACCAGTACACCTCTCACCCGTTCGCACCCCACTCGCCGGGTGCGGCGCCCAGGGGTGGTGTGACACCCAGGGAGACAGCACCCGACGTCAACTCGCTCGCGACCCGCTCCAACCCGAATGCGCGGGATGCCTTGACCAGTACCACATCGCCCGGTACCAGCCGCTCCCGCAGCAGCGTGCACGCCTGCTCGACGTCGGCGACCCACACCGACTCCCCCGACCAGGAGCCCTCCAGCGACGCTCCGAGATGTATCCGGCGCGCCCGCGCGCCGACCGCCACCAGCTGCTCCACCCCGAGGCGGACGACAAGCCGGCCGAGGGCGTCGTGCTCGTCGTCGGCGCTCACGCCGAGCTCCTCCATGCCGCCGAGGACCGCCCAGGCCCGCCGGCCGCCCCGGCTGAGGTCGACCAGCGTCTTCAACGCGGCCCGCATGGACTCGGGGTTGGCGTTGTAGGCGTCGTTGACAACGGTGACGCCGGTGTCGGTCACCGTCACCTCCATCCGCCAGCGGCTGCGCGCCCGGGCCCGGGACAGCACCTCGGCCGTCCGCGCGGGCGACAGGCCCAGACGGATCGCGACCGCGGCGGCGGCCAGCGCGCTGCCGACCTGGTGCTCGCCGACAAGGGTGAGCGCGACCGGGTGCCGCTCACCGGCGGCCACCAGGTCGAAGCGGGCACGGCCGTCGTCACCGACCCGCACGTCGTGCGCCCGCACGTCCGCCCGTTCCCCCTCACCAAAAGTGAGCACCTCGCCGCGGGCGCGGACGGCCATCCCGGCGACCAGCGGGTCGTCGGCGTTGAGGACGACAGCCTCGGAGGCCGCCTCGGCCAGTTCGCCCTTGGCCCGCGCGATACCGGCCCGCCCGTCGGCGTACTGGCCGAGATGCGCCGAACCGACGTTGAGCACCACCCCGATCCGCGGCCGGGCCAGCTCGCACAGGGCGGCGATGTGGCCGAGGCCGCGGGCGCCCATCTCCAGCACGGCGAACCTGGTGGCCGGCTCGATGCGCGTGACGGTCAGCGGCAGGCCGATCTCGTTGTTGAACGAGCCGGCGGCGGCGACGGTCGGCCCGAGCTCACCGAGCAGGTCGGCGAGCAGGTCCTTGGTGGTGGTCTTGCCCGCCGAACCGGTCACCGCCACCACGGTCGCCGACGACCGGGTACGCACCTGCGCGGCGAGCGCGGCCAGCGCGGCGACCGGATCGGCGACCACCACCGCGGGCACGCCCACCGGCCGGGCCGCGAGCACCGCCGCCGCGCCGGCATCTACCGCC
>NZ_CAKKTM010000349.1 GCF_920888515.1 Protofrankia sp. CiP1_Cm_nod1
GACCACCACCGCGGGCACGCCCACCGGCCGGGCCGCGAGCACCGCCGCCGCGCCGGCATCTACCGCCGCGGCGGCGAAGTCGTGGCCGTCGACCCGCTCCCCGGCCACCGCGACGAACAGCGCGCCGGCGGTGACCTGGCGCGAGTCGATGACGACGCTGGTCACGGCGGCGTCAGGATCATCCACGGCGTCCAGCCGGCCGCCGCAGGCCACCGCGACCTCGCGCAGGGTCAGCGTCATCACCGTCGGACGCCCCTCACGCCGAATGCCGGCGCGACACGGGACGCCACCCGGCCAGCTCCGCCCGCAGCACGTCACGGTCGTCGAAGGGGGTCACCACGCCGGCCTGCTCCTGACCGGTCTCGTGCCCCTTGCCGGCCAGCACGACCGCGTCTCCCGGCTGGGCGAGGCCCACCGCGAGGCGGATCGCCGCGGCCCGGTCCGGCTCCACCATGACACGGCCCCGGGCGCTGGGCGGCAGCGTCCCCACGCCGGTACACATCTGCGCGATGATCAATTCCGGATCCTCCGACCGGGGGTTGTCACTGGTGAAGATCGAAATATCGGCGCCGACGGCCGCGGCGGCGCCCATCAGCGGACGTTTGCGCCGGTCACGGTCACCCCCGCAGCCAAGCAGCACGATCACACGGCCGGGCACCAGCGGCCGCACGGTACGCAGCAGCGTCTGCACCGCGTCCGGTGTGTGCGCGTAGTCGACCAGGCCGAGGAACGGCTGGCCGGCGTCGACCCGTTCCATCCTGCCCGGCACCCCGGGCAGGCTCGCCAGCCCGGCCGCCGCCACCGGCGCGGGGACACCGGTGGCCACCAGCAGCGCCAGCGCCACCAGGGCGTTGCCGACGTTGAAGGCTCCGGGCAGCGCGATGCCCACCCGGACGTCCACGCCGTACGGGCCGAGCGCGCGGAAGACCGTCCCGCTGGGGCCGGCGGCGACGTCGACGGCACGCCAGTGCGCGTCGGCGGCCGTCCCGCAGGTGATCGCCCCCGGGACGGCCCCGGCGAGCTGGCGCCCCCACGGCGTGTCGATGTCGATGACGGACACCCCGGTCCGCTCGGGGGTGAACAGGGCGGCCTTGGCGGCGAAATAGTCCTCCATCGACGGGTGGAAGTCGAGATGGTCCTGGCTGAGGTTGGTGAACGCCGCCCCGGCGAACCGGATGCCGCCCACCCGGTGCAGGGCGACGGCATGGCTGGAGACCTCCATCGCCGCCGCGGTCACCCCACGCTCGGCCATGACCGCGAGCAGCGCCTGCAGGTCGGTGGCCTCCGGCGTGGTGCGCACCGAGGGGAGCACCGTGTCGGCCAGCCGCGTCTGCACCGTCCCGATCAGCCCGGTCGTGTGCCCGGCGGCCCGCAGCCCCGCCTCCAGCAGGTAGGCCACCGTCGTCTTGCCGTTGGTGCCGGTGACCCCGAGCAACGTCAGGGCCGTCGACGGTTCGCCGTACACCCGGGCCGCGACCGGCCCCAGCAGCGCCCGCGGGTCCGCGGCCACAAGCACCGGGACGTCGGCCACGCCCGCGCCGGCTGCCGTGTCCGCGCCGGCTGTGTCCGCATCAACGGCTGTGCCACCGCCAGCCACGTCCCCATCGTCACTACCAGCCGCGTCACTACCAGCCATGTCGCTACCGGCTACGTCCCTGCCGGCCGCGCTCCCACCAGCTACGTCCCTGCCAGCCGTGCCGCTACCGGCTACGTCCCTGCCAGCCGTGCTCCCAGCAGCCGTGCCGCTGCCAGCCGTGTCACTACCAGCCGTGCTCCCAGCAGCCGTGCCGGACGACCGGGCCGCCGCCATGATCTGGTCAGCCCCGGCCCGGTCGGTCAGCACGGCCACAGCCCCGGCCGCGATCGCCTGCCGGACGAAGGCGGCCCCGTGCACGCGCGCGCCGGGCAGGGCCGCGTAGAGGTCGCCAGGACGCACCGCCCGGGAGTCATGGGTGATCCCGCGGACGACTACACCCGCCACAGCACCGCCGGTCACCGTGAGGCCGTCGTATCCGACGGTCAGCTCGGTGAGCGCCCGTGCGGGCGGGGCGACCGGACGCAACACCGGTGAGGTCACGGCAACGACACTAGTAGCCGGCCCGCCGGGACCTGCGTCGGGTCACGACGGGCACGGCGGGTCAACGACCCGCGTCCAGATCGAGAACGAGCTTCGGCGGGCTCGTGCCGGACGGAGGCACGCCCAGCGTCGTCAGCGCGAAGGTCATCACCCGCTGGAACACCGGTGCGGCGACCGTCCCACCGAAGTGGCCGTCGCGGGGATTGTCCAGGACCACCTCGACGACCACCCTGGGCTGGTCGGCCGGGGCGAAACCCACGAACGACGCGACATAGCCGTCGTAGTGGCCGGAAGCGCCCACCCGCTGTGCCGTCCCGGTCTTGCCCGCCACCCGGTATCCGTCGATGGCCGCCAGCGGCGCGGTCCCCGAGTCGGTGGTCACCGACTCCAGCATCTGCGAGACCGTGGCCGCGGTGGCCGCGCTGACCACCCGGACGCCGGGCTGGCGGGGCGTGGTGCGCACGGCCCCGTCCGGGGAGATGGTGCTGTCCACCAGCCGGGGCGCGACCCGCACGCCCCCGTTGGCGATGGTGGCGTACACCGAGGCCATCTGGATCGCGGTCGCGGACATCCCCTGCCCGTAGGAGATCGTGGCCTCCTGCTGGACGTCCCACTCGGCGGCGGGCCGCAGGATGCCGGCGCTCTCCCCGGGGAAGCGCAGCGCGGTCCTGGCGCCGAGGCCGAAGTCGCGCAGCGCGCTCTCCAGGCCGGCCGGGCCGAGCTTGCGCGCGATCTGGATCGTCCCGAGGTTGCTGGACCTGGCCAGCACCCCGGCCGCGGTCAGGTGCTCGACCCCGTGCGGCTCGGCGTCGGTGAAGGTCCGGCCCGCGATGCGCATGTTCGGCGGCACCGTCACCGGGGTCTCCGGCGTGATCAGGCCACGGTCGATCGCCGCGGCCATGGTGATGACCTTGTTGACGCTGCCCGGCTCGTAGACGTCCTGGGTGGCGCGGTTCTTCAGGGTGCCCGGATCGGCAGTGGCGACCTTGTTGGGGTCGTAGCCGGGCGCGTCCACCATCGCGAGGATGTCCCCGGTGTTCGGGACCATGACCACGACGCTGCCGCCGTCGGCCTGGGTCGTGCGCACGGCCTCGGCCAGCGCCTGCTGCGCGGCCCACTGGATGTCGCGGTCGAGGGTCAGCCGCACGCTCGACCCCGGCACCGGGTCGGACTCCCGGCTGGCCGCCGACGGGATCATCCGGCCGGCCGGGTCGACCTCGACCCGGCGCAGGCCGTCCGTCCCGCGCAGCACCCGGTCGTAGGCGCTCTCGATACCGCCACTGCCAACGATCACCTCGTTGTCACCGATCGTGGTGAACCCGACGACGTTGGACGCGAGTGCGCCGGACGGGTAGAGACGTCGGCGCTCCTCCAGGACGCCGATGCCGGGCAGCCTCAGGTCGGTCACGGCCTTGCCCACCGCCGGGTCCAGGCCCCGGGCCAGGTAGGCGAAACGTCCGCTGCCGGTAAGTTTCGGCTGCAGAGTGTCGGCGGGCACGCCGAGCAGCGGCGCGAGGGCGGCGGCCACCACCTTCGCGTCGGTGACGTTGTGCGGGTCGGCGTAGACCGCGCGCGCCTCGACGTCCTGCGCCAGCGTCGCTCCGCTACGGTCAGTGATGACACCGCGGACCGCGGGCAATGCCACCGTCCGCAACCGCTGCTGCTCGGCACGTTCGGCATAGGTGGACGCCTGGAACGCCTGCAGCTGGGTCAGCCGGCCGGCGAGCACGACCAGCGCCGCGCAGAGAACGACGACCGACACCCGCAGCCTGCGCCGCGGGCTGCCCAGCCGCATGGGCGGCCGGGGCGCGGCACCGCGCGGCGCGGCGG
>NZ_CAKKTM010000350.1:0-8459 GCF_920888515.1 Protofrankia sp. CiP1_Cm_nod1
GGGTGGCGGTGGCCGCCCGGCCCGCCGGCCCGCCGGCCCGCCGGCCCAGGGACGGGATCGGGATGGCGGTGTCGGCGTGTCCTCGGGCCGCCGCCGATGCGGGCACCGTGTCGTACACCGCGGCCGACGCCGCGTAGCCGCGGCGGTCGGCGCGGGCCGCCTGGTACGACGCGCGAGTGGGCGGCGTGGCCGCCTTCGCCCTGCCCCGGCCCTGTCGTGTCAGCAGGGGGGCCGGCGCGCTCATGCCGCACCTCCGGCTGTCCCGTTCGGCCCGAACGTCCCGGTCGGCCCGAACGTCCCGGCCGTCCTGACCGTCCCGGATATCCTGGACGTCCTGGAACTCCCATAAGCCCCAGACGTTCTGGAGGACCGGGAGGCCCCGGACGGCGGGGCTATCCGCTCGACGGCGCGCAGTTTCGCCGCGGAGGCCCGCGGGTTGGCCGCCACCTCGTCCGGGGACGACGTCTCCCCACCGCGGGTGAGCCAGCGCATCGTCGGCGCGGCATCCGGCGGGATCACGGGCAGGTCCGGCGGTACGTCAGGGCGTACCCGCGCGGCGAATGCCCGCTTGACCATGCGGTCCTCGAGCGAGTGGTAGGCAAGCACGACGAGTCTCCCCCCGACGGCGAGCGCGTCGAGGGCCGCCGGCAGCGCCCGGGCAAGCGCCTCGAGTTCGCCGTTCACCTCGATCCTCAACGCCTGGAATGTACGTTTTGCTGGATTTCCACCGTTACGACGTGTTGCGGCCGGAATGGTCCGGCGGACGAGATCGGCCAGGCGCGCCGAGGACACGAACGGCTCGCGGGCGCGTTCCGCGACCACGGCCGAGGCGATGCGGCGAGCGAAGCGTTCTTCTCCGTAGTGGCTGAGGACGCGGGTGAGCTCGGCGGCGTCGTAGGTGTTCACGACGTCCGCGGCGGTGCGGCCCCGGCTGGGGTCCATCCGCATGTCCAGGGGAGCGTCCCGGGAATAGCTGAATCCCCGCTCGTCGGAATCAAGCTGCAGCGAGGAGACGCCCAGGTCGAACAGCACACCGTGCACCTCGGTCAGACCGAGGGTGTCCAGGACGGCCGGCAGCTGGTCGTACACGGCGTGTACCAGGGTGACCTGGCCGGCCCGGTCGGCCAGCCGGGCGCGGCTGTGCTCCAGCGCCTGTGGATCACGGTCGAGACCGATCAGGCGGGCCGTCGGGCAGGCGTCGAGTAACGCGCTCGCATGACCGGCGAGGCCCACGGTGGCGTCGACCAGGACCACCTCGGGCCCGGGCAGGGCCGGCGCCAGCAGGCCAACGACACGGTCGGAGAGGACGGGGATGTGCGTGGCGTCCACCTCGACCTCCTCGAACGGTTTTGTGAACCTCGCGGCGGGGAAGATGCGGTTGACCCGCGATCACGCTTGGTGAAAACCGCGGTGTGCACGTACGGACGATGTGAGCAGGCGACGATGTGAGCAGACAAGGATGTGAGCAGACAATGTGAACGGATATGGCGGACCGGTCCTGTCGGCTGCGTGACAGCCGGCCGGATGACCGCCAGATACGCGGACAGGCGGGAACACGTGCGCCGGGCGGCCCGGTGCCACCATCGGCCCCGGGGCTCGGCATGTGCCCAGGTCCCGCCCCGCTCACGCCACCGGACACCGGGGAAGTGGCGTCCGGTATGGAGCGGGGGGAGACCTCGGCGCACACCTGATGCCCCGGGCCGCGGCGGCACAGAGATGGCACAGAGGCGACACAGGGGTGGCGCGAGGGCCGTCGACGCTGGTCGGTCGGCGCTCCCGGTCGGGTGTGGCTGCTGTGTCTGCCGCTGTGTCTGCCGCCGTGTCCGCCTCGGACGATGACGCTCGGGCAACGCTCAGATGACGCCGGGCAACACCTCCTCGGAAAGCGCGGCGAAGTTCTCCTCCTGGCCGGTCAGATAGGTCTCCCAGCGGGCCGCGTCCCAGATCTCCACCCGGGTGTTCGCGCCGTTGACGACGCACTCCCGGGTAAGTCCCGCATACGTGCGCAGGGCCGGCGGGATGGTGATCCGTCCCTGCCGGTCGGGAACATCGTCCGAAGCCGAGGAAAAGAAGACACGGCTGTAATCCCGTAGAGCTTTTGCCGTAACAGGCGCGGCCCGCAGGGAGTCACTGATCCGGGTGAACTCAGGCATGGGGAACACGTAGAGACAGCGTTCCTGCCCCTTGGTGATCACGAGCCCCCCTTCCAGCTCCTCGCGGAACTTCGCCGGCAGGGTGAGCCGGCCTTTGTCGTCGAGCCGGGGCGTGTGGCTGCCGAGGAACATCGGCGGCCTCCTCGCCCGTGCCCGAGAGGTTCATGGCCGTTCAAACCCCGCCCTGGTCAGCCTGACAGTGCCCCTGCCCCCCACTGCGCGCCACTGTACCCCACTCCCCCCCACCTGTCCGACACTCCGGACACCCCCACGCCCACGTCCGGCGGGGCCTGGAGATCACCTCTCCGGCATCAATGTGTCTTTTGACCGAACGTGTCAAAAACACCTCCGGTAACCGATGCAGCGGCTATCCTCGACCGCCGCCGCGAATGAGTACGCTTTCCGGACGGAGCGGACGGATGATTCCCGCCGGTGAAGATCGGCTTCCGCTCGGTGCCACACTTGTGGGGGGGCCGCCGGGCCCACCTCGCCGATCTGGGGACGGAGGCCGACGTGACGGTGACGGAGCCCGGCGTCATACCGTGGCGCGAGCCCGGGACCGGCCTGCGCCACCTCGCGGATGTCGCGACGCGCATGACCCGCGCGGTCGAGAGCGTCATCGACGGCAAGCCCGAGGTGGTCAGGACATCCCTGGTCGTCCTGCTCGCCGAAGGCCACCTGCTCATCGAGGACGTGCCCGGCGTCGGCAAGACGATGCTCGCCAAGGCGCTGGGGCGCTCGATCGACGCCCGCGTCCGCCGCATCCAGTTCACTCCCGACCTGCTGCCCAGCGATGTCACGGGGGTGAGCGTCTACAACCAGGACACCCGCGACTTCGAGTTCCGCCCCGGGCCGGTCTTCTCCAACCTGGTCATAGCCGACGAGATCAACCGAGCCGCCCCCAAAGCGCAGTCGGCACTCCTCGAATGCATGGAGGAACACCAGGTCACCATTGATGGCGTCACCTATCACCTGGAATCGCCGTTCATGGTCGTCGCGACCCAGAACCCGATCGAGATGGAAGGCACCTATCCCCTGCCCGAGGCGCAACGGGACCGTTTCACCGCACGGGTGTCCATGGGCTATCCGTCATCCGCGGCCGAGCTGGCCATGCTGGACAGCCATGGCAACACCGAGCCCCTCGACGCGGTCGACCCGGTCACCGAGGCCGCCGAGATCACCAGACTCATCTCCCTGGTCCGTTCGGTCCACGTGGCCGACGAGGTACGCCGCTACATCGTCGATCTCGTGACGGCGACCCGCCGGCACCCGGAGCTCGTCCTGGGTGCCTCCCCGCGCGCGGCCCTGCACCTGATCAGGACCGCCCGGGCCCACGCCGCCCTCGACGGCCGCGCCTTCGTCGTCCCCGACGACGTCCAGGCGATGGCCGAACCGGTCCTCACCCACCGGCTGCTGGTCAGAGCGGAGACCGCGGCGTCGGGCGGGTCCGCCGTCGAGGCCGCCTCCCGGATCGTCGCGGACATCCTCACGCGGGTCCCCATCCCGCACCGGGGGGCACGTCCGTCGCACCGTGGCCGTTAGATCGCTGTGTCGGACTTCCTGGCAGCCTTACGAGGCCTGACCGTCCGCGGGCAGTGTTTCGTGGTCACCGGGCTGGTCTGCTGCGGGCTGGCGGTCGTGGTCGGCGAGAAGGACCTCCTGCGGGCCGGCCTGCTGCTGCTCACCCTGCCGCTGTGCGCGACGGCGTTCGTGTGCCGGACCCGCTACCGGCTCGCCTGCCACCGGCGCCTGACACCCGCCCGCGTGACCGTGGGGGCGGTGGTGTCGGTCGGTGTCCGGATCGACAACATGAGTCGGCGTTCCTCCTCGGTGCTGCTGGTGGATGACGACATCCCCGCCCATCTCGGCTTCCGGGCGCGCTTCATGCTCGACCGGGTGGAGCCGGGGGGCGCCCGGTACTTCACCTATCAGCTTCGCCCCCGGCTGCGCGGCCGTTACCTGATCGGGCCGATGGCGATCCGGATCACGGATCCGTTCGGGCTGTGCGAGCTCACCCGCACGTTCCGCAGCCGCGACGAACTGGTCGTCACCCCGCCGGTGGAAACGCTGCCCGCGTCGCGCCCCGGCAGGCAGATCACGATCGGTGACCTCCGCCAGCGCGACCGGCCCACCATGGGGACCGACGACTTCGTCACCCGCCCCTACCAGGCCGGGGACGACCTGCGACGGATCCACTGGCGCACCAGTGCCCGCGCCGGTGAGCTGATGGTGCGCCGGGAGGAGAGCTCCCGCCCGGCCAGCGCGACCGTCCTGCTCGACACCCGCTCCGCGGCCTGGGCCGGTCAGGGGCCGGCCTCCTCGTTCGAGTGGGCGGTCAGCGCCGCTGGCTCGGTCGCGGCGCATCTCACCGAGAGCGGCCACCTGGTCGACCTGATCTGTGACGGCAGCCTGGCGGCCGCACCGGCCGCGGGCGGACCACGGAAGCCGACCCGCAGCACCACCGCGCTGCTGGACGCGCTCGCCGTGGTGACCACCGCCGACGCCGGTCCGCCGTCCCGTGCGGCATCCCCGGGCCCGCCCATCCCCGGCCGGCGCGGCCTGGCCCACCTCGCCGGCGACGGGATACTCGTGGCGGTCCTCGGCTCCACCGAGCCGGCACGAGCAGGGATACTCGCCAGGGCCCGCCCGCGCGGCACACTCGCGACGGTCGTGCTCGTCAACGTCGCGACCTGGGACGGGAACCATGCCGCAGCCGGGCAGGAGGCCACCGGGCAGGAGAACCTGCGCGCCTGCCGCGCGGTCTTCCAGCGTCACGGCTGGACTGTGATCGTCGCCGGCTACGGCGACACCCTCGCCACGTTGTGGCCGGGTGGGTCCCAGCGGAGCTCCGGACGAAGCACAGCCGGCAGCGGGAAGAACAACAGGGCCGGGCGTCAGGCGGCCGGCGCCCAGAGCACAGGCGTGATCCACCATGGCCGACCGCAGCCACCGCAGCCACCGCAGCCACGGCATCCGGAACCACGGCACGTCGCCCAAGGGAGTGGTCCCACGCAGCCGCGGCATCCGGAACCACGGCATCCGGATCCGTCGGCCTCGTCGAGCCAGCCGCTCGAGTGGCCATCCACTGTTGGCCGGGCCGCTCCTGCCTCGGCCGCTCCTGGCCCGGCGACTCCTGGCCCGGCGACTCCTGGCCCGGCGACTCCTGGCCCGGCGACTCCTGGCCCGGCGACTCCTGATTCGGCGGCTCCTGCCTCGGCCGCTCCTGGCCCGACGGCTCCTGGCCCGGCGACTCCTGATTCGGCGGCCGTTGGCCCTGCTACCACCGGTCAGGCCACCGCCTGGCCAGCCAGCAGCGATTCGGCCATCAGAGGTTCGGCCGCTGAGAGTTCGGCCACCAGCAGCGCGGCGGCCGGCAGGCCAAGGGTCGGCAGACCAGCGGCCACCTGGCCGACCGCCGCTGACCCAGCCATTACCAGCCGGGCCACCGGCGGCCCAAGATCCTTCCCGCCTGACACGACCAGCACGGCACCACCTACCACACGCCCACCCACCGCACGCCCGACAGCCCTCCCACCCGGACCGCCCGACAGCGCCAGAACGTCCCCCCTGCCCCGCTTGTCTGCCATGCGGGAACGCGCCGACAGCAGGCCCGAGCCGGCGCGCCCGTCCGCAACACCCCGGTCACCGGCCACGCGGGTGCGGCCTGAGGAGACCCCGGAAGACGCGGCCACGGCAGGGCAGCCAGAGGCGGAAGCAGGCCTGCGGCGATGATCACGCGCCTGCCCCCCACCCTGACCGCTACTCTCGGTGGCGCACTCGCGTCGCTGCTGTGCGCGTTCGCGCTCGCGCCGTTGTTCGACGGCCTGTGGTGGCTGCGGCTGGCTGTCGCGGCCACGGCGGTGGTGGCGGGAACGTCCGTGCTGGGCCAGGCCCTGCGGTTGCCCGTCCCGGGCATCGTGCTGTTGGAGGCACTCAGCCTGCTCGTCGCGGCGACCATACTGTGTGCGCGGGAAACCGCCCTCGCCGGCGTGCTGCCGACCAGCCAGACGCTGGAAACGCTGCGTTCCCTGATCGCCACCGGCCGGGACGACGTGGCTCGGTTCGCCGCGCCGGTACCGCAACGGCCGGGTCTGGCGCTGCTCGTCCTCATCGGCGTCCATCTGGTCACGATGGTCGTCGATTTCCTGATGACGGTGGCCCGGCGTCCGGCACTCGCCGGGCTCCCGCTGCTGGCGCTGTTCATGCTGCCGGCGGCGGTGCTGCCGGACGGCGTCGGGCCGGTCCGGTTCGTTCTCGGCGCGTTGGGCTTCCTCCTGCTGCTGATAGTGGACGGCCACACCAGCATCGAACGCTGGCGAAAACCGGTCACCACCGCGTCAGCCCCCGCATCGGGTTCCGGCGCACCCGGCCCAGGCGTCGGCACCGGCCATAGCTCTGGCTCTGGCTCTGGCTCTGGCTCTGGCTCTGGCTCTGGCTCTGATCATGGCCCTGGCCAGGGCGCATCGGATGCCGCCTCGTCGGCATCCCCGCGGCTGGGCAACAGAGCCGGCGTCCACGTCATCGGGATCACCGTGTGCGCGATGGTGTGCGCGGTGGCTGTACCGGCCGCGCTGCCCTCGCTACAGGAACTGGCGCTTGTCACGCACGGTCAGGGCAACAACCATGACGACGGCCCCGGCTCGACGGTTGTCATCCAGCCGATCGTCTCGTTGGCGCAGCAACTGCACTCCCCGCTGACAAAGGAACTGGTGTCGGTGCGCACCACGTCACCGCAGTATCTGCGGCTGACCGCGCTCGAACAGTTCGACGGGCAACAGTTCACCCTGCGGGCGCTGCGCGCCGGACGCGAGGCAAAAATCAGCAACGGCCTGCCCAGGCCGACAGCCACCGCCCACAGCACGCAGATCGCCGCGGCCATCCGCGTGTCGAAGGACCTGGAGGCGAACTACCTCCCGCTGCCCGGCACCCCGACCAGAATCACCGGTCTTGACGGTGACTGGCGGCTGGCCGCCGAGACCGGCACGGTGTTCAGCACCCGGACCTCCACCGCCGACGCGACCTACCAGGTCGAAGCAGCCGTCCCAGCCCCCACCCGCGAAGAGCTCACGACCACGTTGACAGCCGTCCCAGCCGAGCTGAAGATCGACACCGAACTGCCCGCCAGCACCGACCCCCGGATCCACAACCTGGCACGGCAGCTCACGCGAACCGCGTCCGGCCCCTACCAGCAGGCTGTCGCCATCCAGAACTACCTGCAGAGCGGTGCCTTCACCTACGACCTGGACGGCGCACCCACCACCCAGGCCGGGGCGCTGACAGACTTCCTGTTCACGCGCAAACGCGGCTACTGCGAGCAGTTCGCCTCCGCGATGACGGTGCTGCTGCGGTCGCTGGGGATCCCGGCCCGGGTGGCGATCGGCTTCAACGCGGGCGAACGGCAGCCGGACGGCAGCTACCTGATGACCAACAAGAACATGCATGCGTGGCCAGAGGTGTGGTTCGCCCCCACCGGATGGATCCCCTTCGAGCCGACCCCGCCAGCGAGTGCGGGCATCGCCATCCCCGGCTACTCACAGGTCCAGAAGCCGGCTGGAGGGAGCACGGCTTCCGTGCAGGCGGGCGCCGCCCGGTCGTCGTCCGCGCCCGAGACCGCCGCGCCGAGCGCAGGCACCACCAGCGGCGACGGGCAGGACACGGTGGCGCATCAGCCTCTCACACAGCCGCGGCCCACCAGCGACGGGCCGCTGCCCGCGATCCTCTGGTGGTTCCTGCCGGGGGCCGCCCTCCTCGCGCCACTGGGTGGACCAGCCCTGCTGCGGATGGCCCGCCGTCGACAGCGCCTCAGGGCCACCCTGCGGGAGGCCCCCGACGACGGGGACGCGGCGGCCGACAGCCGTGCGCACGCGGCCTGGGCCGAACTGGCCGACCTCACCGTCGATCTCGGCATGCCGCTGCGGCCGAACGAGTCCCCGCGAGCCAGCGCGACGCGGCTGAGCGCTCACATCGCGGCCAACGCCCGCACCCCCGAGCGAACGATCACGACGGCGGAGGCCGAGGAGGCCCTGGCTGCCCTGCTCCGGATCGCCGAGGCGGAGGAACTCGCCTGCTACGCGCCGCTGGCCCTGGTCCGCTCCCACGCACCGGACGAACGAATCGGACGTGATCTACAGACAGTTACGCGCATCCTGAAGAAGATAACGCCGCGTACCAGCCGCGTTTGGGCCACCGCAGTCCCCCGCTCCGTGGTCGCCGACCTGAGGGGCCTGCGCAGCCTGGTCCGGACGGGGAGCCGCCCGAAGCCGAGACGCCCGGCAGCACTCCGGCACGACCAGAACAGCCGGCACG
>NZ_CAKKTM010000350.1:8660-18852 GCF_920888515.1 Protofrankia sp. CiP1_Cm_nod1
CAGCCGGAACGGCCAACGCAGCCAGCACGCTCGGAACAGGCAACACAGTCAGAACACGCAGCGGGACAGGGTGCGAACGCCGGGCGCATGACCGCCGAGCGCATAAACCGGTTGTTCATGCTGACTGCCGGCTGACGGCGGTCGCCGGCCCGCGGTCAACGACCGCTACCACAACTTGGTCGTTACTGGTCGACGGCCATCCCGCCTACTGATCATCTCATCGGCTGGCGACGGCTCCTGCCGGTCAACGCTCATCCCATCGGCGGCGCCACCGTTCCTCGATCCGCTCGGTGAACGGGGGGCGGGTCCGACGGCGGGGGGCCGCCGGACGGCGGCTGCTGGCCTCCCCGCCCCGACCGCTGATCCGGCGAAGATCGGCAGCACCCCGGGACGCCGCGAACAGCATCGTGGCGAAACCAAGCACACCAAGGACCACGATCAGCGGTGTCCGGTTGAGAACGACTCCCACGAGCAGGACGACCAGCCCCACCACGAACAGGAGGAGGCTTCGGCGGACCCTGCGCATGAGATAGGTGCGAGGGTTCGTCGAGCGGACCGTGCTCGCGAACTTGGGATCGTCCTCGACGAGGGCGCGCTCGATCTGATCAAGCAGGCGCTGCTCATTTTCCGAGAGCGGCATCGACGCTCCTCCCACGGCCGGCAGGTCCGGCAGACGGAACCTGACACCCAAGAATAGGCACGACCGGGCATGGGCGGTAGGCAACCAACCATGCCGAGACAGACCGATCGCTTCCTGCTGCTCTGGCTCCTCCCCGCAGGTGCGAAGGCCCATGCCACGCGGTATGATCGGTTCCGCTTCCGTGGGGAAGCCCTCATCCCGGGCCCAGGTGGAGCCGGCCCACTCCCACCCTGGACGATCGGCGTGTAATCGCCCCGTCGCCATGGGGAAGCCCTCACTGTTCTGACTGTTCTGCCGCGCCGGAAGCTCTCACCGTCCTGCCGTCTCGCAGGAAGCCCTCCTCCGTCCCGCCGTCTCGCTGGAAGCCCTCGTCACTGCCGCGCCGGAAGCCCTCCTCCGTCCTGCCACGCCCTTCTGGCCATGGCTTCTGGCCACGGCGTCGCGGGAAAGCCGCATCCGAGGGATGCCGGACGCGCTCGACAGCCACTCCCGTGCGTACCGCACCGCTTGCACCGTGCGCCCGCCTGATCACGATCGTTCCGGTCCGCCCTGGCACCAGCCTCCTGTCGGTCTCGCATCAGCCCCTCGCCAGCCCATCCCGTCATCAACCGGCCCTGTGAGCCCACGAGAGCGCAGTCGAGCATCCGCCACACACAGTCATGCCATCTGGTCATGCCGTCTGATCGTGCTGCCCGATCACGCTGCCCGACCGTGTTGTCTGGTTGTGCCGTTGGGCCGTGCTGTCCGGTCGTGTCATCGGTTGTCCCGGCGGTGAGCCAGGACGTGCAGGTGGGCGGCGAGATCCCGGAAGGGCGCCCGGGAGGATGCGGCGATCTCCAACTGGAGCAGCCGCTCCGCCGCGGACGGATCCGCGTCCACGGCGGCCGTGGGCACCAGATCGGCGAACACCCGCACCCCGTGGACCGCGATCAC
Source organism: Protofrankia sp. CiP1_Cm_nod1 (assembly GCF_920888515.1). Classification (GTDB taxonomy): domain Bacteria; phylum Actinomycetota; class Actinomycetes; order Frankiales; family Frankiaceae; genus Protofrankia. The sequence continues at coordinate 10,234 of NZ_CAKKTM010000350.1, forward strand.
ATCGGCTCCGGCGTCACTTACCATGCGCACCAGCGCGTCCCCATCGAAACGGCGCGCCCGGTCAGAGCCGCTACAACGCCCACCGGGATCGGTCAGCGCATGCTGTGCCTCGGCGAGCCTGCCGGCGAGCGCACGGGCGAGGACGACAGCCGCCCGGTTGGCGGCAACGACGCTGAGCAGCCCACCTGGACGCAGGGCTGCCACCGCTGCCGTCAGCGCGGTGACCGGCTCGTCCACCACCTCCAGCACGGTGTGGCACAACAGCACGTCCGAACGGCCCACTCCGATGATCTCCGGCAGGACGGAAAGATCTCCCTGACGCGCTGTCACGAGATGCCTGACCCCGTGCTCCGCCGCCCGGTGGTCGAGAGAGGCGAGCGCGTCCGGACTGGGATCCACCACGGTCACCCGGTGCCCGCGCTCGGCAAGCGGCACCGCGAACCCGCCGCTGCCGCCGCCCGCGTCCACCACGTCGAGCGTGTCGCCCGCTCGCGGCGTCACCGTGGCCAGCGCGTCCAACAGCCCCCGCCAGACCACGGCCTGGCGCAGATCCCCCCATGTCACCGGACGACTTCTGACGGTCATGCCGTACCTCCCTCGGCGACCCGGCGGCCTTGAAGCCCGAGGCGACCCGGGGACCTGGACCTTCCCGGGCCATGCCCGCTGGCGGGTTCCCGCGAACCTCGCAATGGGGTGATCGACGCCGGGGTGATCGACGTCAGGGTGAGATGACCGACGCCATGACGATCAGCACCGTGATCAACGCTGGCGGGACGGCACTGGATGACCGGCGTCGAACGACCGCTACCGGGGCGACCAAGCGCCAGGGTGGCTACAATTCGCTCGGGCTCATCCCCCTCGGGCTCATCCCCCTCGGGCTCATCCCCCTCGGGCTCATCCCCCTCGCCCTTCACGCATCGGCGCATCTCTCACGTGCGTTTCCTGTACGCATCTTCCATGTACGTCTCTTGCGCTCTCACATCCCGCGTACCGGTGGCCGGAAATCTCATGCCGGTAGCCGGAAACCGATGGCGATGCCGGCCACGAGACCGCCCAGAGACAGACCGATCAGCTGCAGCACCCAGCCCGGCGGCCGTCGCCGGGCTCGTCCCGTGACCGCCTGGATCCCCACAGGCGCGTCCGGTGGCACCGCCCCGTCGGCGGTCCGGAAACCATGACCTCCGAAGGAGCGGAAAACCCGCGCTTTTTCCGCCTTCAGCCCCCCGATCAACCCTTCAGCTGTCGATCGCGCGGCATCCCCAACAATGACTGAATCCATCCGAATGACCTACCGTCATAATCAAGACGCTCACCAACGGTCACCGATAGTGAGTGTTTGATCTACGATACGCAAAACGATCTACACGGCTCCCGCGACAACCGACGGCCAGAAGCCTCCGTCCGCACGTAGACGGACATCCGGGATCCCCGACGGACCAGAACCAGGATCCCCCGACAACGGGAGGCGTCTCTCCAGCGGCCAGAATCCGCCCGCTCAGGAGCCGCGACCGGCCAGCGGGAGGGCCACCGCCTCCGCAGCCACAGAATCCGCCCGTCCACGGGACGCGGGGTGAACCCGTGCCCCGGCCGTGCCCGGTGTGCGTGCGGCTTCACATCCCGGCCCGCGCTGTCTGTATTCGTCCTGTTCACACCCCTGCCTTCGCCGGCGTGCGGGTGACGCCGACAAGCGGGGCACAGCTGACGATCGTGGCCGTCAGCGCCGGCTGGGACGGCAGGCCCAACGTGGTCTCCACCACCGCGAGGAACGTCTCCGCCTGCCGGAGCAGGTCGTCGGCATCCCGGGCGCCGACCACGGACAGGCCCGCCTCTGCGGCCGTCCTCCTGGCCGCGCCGGCCGCGAAGAACTGTGCCCACTCCGCCAGCTCGGGTGCCACTCGTGTCAGCAGCTGCCAGACGCTGACGGGCCGGCCACGGTGACCGTGGCGGGGCCGGGCCCGTTCCACGAGAACAGCGGCGGCGGCCCGCAGCGCCGCCAGGTGCGCCAGGGCGTACCGCTGCCCGGGAGCCCGGGCGAAGCTCGCTTCGTCAAGGCCGTGATGCGCGGCCATGAGCAGCTCGTCGCGGGAACGACGAGGCAGCCCCGCGAGGGGGACCTGGATTCGAGACTGTCGATCTACGGCCTGCCGACTCATGACCGCTCCCTCCGATACGACGACATCACTACGTGGCTCATCCACATGACGATCTTTCGCGCGACAGCTATTCGCATGACGGCCTTGCCTACGACGAGCTGCTCTGGTCGTCGTAGGCAAGGCCACGACGGCCTACTCCAGTAAGTCGAACACATGTTCGACTTACTGGAGTAGTAAACCTCACCCACTCGGAACCGTCAACGTTGCCGGAGAGCACGGCTGGGAGTGCCCCGAGAGCGGTGTCGTGGCCGCCACCGGGTGGCCGCTATCACGTTGTCAGCAGTGGATCGCTGTCAGCGGTGAACCGTCGGTGGGCTGAACCGCCACATCGTCGGAAGCCACGGCCGGACCAGCGCGACATGGGCCGGACAAGGCCGGCGGCCGGGCCGGCGGTGTCGGCGGTGTCGGCGGTGTCGGCGGTGTCGGCGGTGTCGGCGGTGTCGGCGGTGTCGGCGGTGTCGGCGGCCCGGTGGCCGGCTCCGGGGCCGCGCACCTGGCCGGCCCGGCCAGGGATCATCTGGTCGCGGTCACCCAGCCGGCGAGCGGGCGGTAGGTCAGACGACCGGAGTCAGCGGCGGTTGTGCCGCGGCAACCCTGCCGGCCCGGCCGTCTGTTTCACGACAGCGAGGATCGGGCGAGGCCGGGCCACGCGGGGCTCGGGCGGCGAGAACGCCCCGGGCCACCAGGAACACCTGGCATATGGCACGCTGCCACCGCACCGTACAGGATTCACCGACAGGCCCTCATCCGGACCGAGTCGGGCGCAACGCCCCGAGCACCCGTTATCGTCAGTGACCTCAGATGGTATAGGGGACTGACACGGCCCAGGCGTGGCCGGTAATCGACGCGGGTAGACAGGCCACCCGGGCAGGCAGCCTGCCCGGGGCAGGAACGAAAGCGCGAGGAGGCAGGCTTGGTGGAGAACATCAGGCTGATCCGCTGGACACCCGCGCGGATGCGTGCCCGGCTGACCGATGTCATCGCCGTCTACAAGGCCGCCTTTCTGGACTTCCACGAGCCCGACCCGGCGCGGGCGGCGATCGAACGGACCATGCACGCCCGCCGGCACGCCGACCGCCGGGATCTGCGAGCGGTCGCGGCCCTTCTCCCCGACGAGCGCCTGGTCGGCTTCACCTACGCCCTGCCGGGGCTGAAGGGGCAGTGGTGGCACGACGTCGTCAGTGACGCGCTGGGGCCCGAGGACGCCGTGACCTGGCTCGGCGACTGTCTGGAGATCGTCGAGCTCCACGTCCTGCCGGAGTTCCAGGGCAGGGGGGTGGGACGCAGTCTGCTGCGGGAACTGCTGCGGGAGGCACCGGAACAGACCGCCGCGCTGTCCGCCCTGGAACTACCCGACAGCAGGGCTCGACGGCTGTATGCCAGCGAGGGCTTCATTCCGCTACTGTCGAATTTTCGATTTCCGGGAAGCTGGATCGAATACGCGGTGCTGGGCAAGCGCCTCACCCCCGCCGAGCCGGCCCAGGAGCGGCCTTCGTCCCCTTCGGCCGAGCAGCGGCCCGCCCACGGCCCCGGCGACAACCACCGGCAGGCCCGCGTCATCTGAGAGCCTCCCGAAAACCGAGCTGGTCCAGCGGGCCCCTGCGGGCTCCGGCGCCCGGGGGGAAGGCCGAACGAAGATCAGCGCGGCCGGAGGACGGTCCGGGTCCGCGCTTGTGGCCGTTCCTGGCCCGCCGCCGCGGCCACCAGGTTCATGATCGCAGCAGTCAGCGGCACGACCACGCTGCGGAAGGCCAGGCGCAGGAGCAGGAAGCCCAGGCCCACGATGACCGCGACTCCCGGGAGCTGCGAGAGAGCCCGCGCCAGCCCGCTGTCTTCGCCGGCACCGGGCCCGTACGGGCGTTTCGTGGAAGTATGACTGTCATGTAGGTCCGGCCACGTCTTGCGACAGCTTGCCCGGTCGGCACCGGGGCGGTCATCGGAGCATCATGCCTGCTGCGTATCGTTCCGTCGTCTGATGACGACCGGGACTACCGACAACCGTCAGCCCTTCGAGGGCCGCCAGGGGGCGGCCGCAGGAGAAACCGGTGACCAAGCATGCACCACTGGTCGTGGAGACACTCGACGACCTCGACCCGACAGCGGTCTTCAACACCGAACGCGACCAGGTGGTGGTCGCGGTGCGTATCACCCCCGTGTTCGGCACGCTGGACCTCAACCTGGTGGCGGCCGTGGTGGACGCGGCGAACCTGGCCGGCTTCGCGCTCGTGCGCGAGCAGCCCTTCCGGGACGAATGGCTGTTGTGCGTCTTCGACGCCTACGAGGACAACGACTAAAAGATCACTGACGACGACGGGACGACTGGGCCCAGGGGAGCGCGCGCCCCCTGCGGCCGGTGGCCCGAGGATCACCACAGCTGGCAGGCCGCCGCACCCGACACGTCCGGGTGAGTAGACACGGCTGTCACCGTGAAAGGCGGGTCGCCGCCGTGGTGGGCGGATCATCGCTGTAGCGAGTGGAACACCTCCCGTGTCGCGGTGGAACGGTTCAACGTGATGAAGTGGATGCCGGGCGCGCCACCGGCGAGCAGCTTCTCGCACAGGTCGGCGGCGACCTCCACCCCGACCGCCCGCACCGCCGCCGGGTCGTCGGCCACCGCGTGCAGCCGCCTGGCCAGGTCCGCGGGGAACGCGGCCCCGGACAGCTTCGCCATCCGCTCGATCTGCGCGACGTTGGTCACCGGCATCACCCCGGGAATGATCGGCGCCTCACAGCCGAGCCGGCGGACCCGGTCGACCAGCCGGAAATAGGCGTCCGCGTCGAAGAAGAACTGGGTGATCGCATAGTCCGCGCCGGCGGTGAGCTTGCGTACCAGGTAGCGCGCGTCGGTGTCGAAGTCGGGCGAGCGGGGGTGGCGGTCCGGGAAGGCCGCGACCCCGACACAGAAGTCGCCGAGCGACTGGACGAGGTGTACCAGCTCCTCGGCGTGGCGCAGCCCCTGGGGATGGGCGATCCACTCCCCCTGCGGGTCGCCGGGCGGGTCGCCGCGTAGCGCCAGGACGTTGTGTACCCCGGCGCCGGCGTAGCTGCCGATCACCTGTCGCAGTTCGGTGACGGAGTGGTTGACGGCGGTGAGATGACCGATCGGCGTGAGGGTCGTCTCCATCGCGATACGTTCGGTGACCCGCACCGTGCCGGCCCGGGTCGACCCGCCCGCGCCGTAGGTGACCGACACGAAGGACGGCCGCAGCGGCTCCAGCTCCCTGATCGCCGTCCACAGGTGGCGTTCCCCCTCGGGGGTCCGCGGCGGGAAGAACTCGAACGAGAACGACGGCCGGCCCGAGGCGAGACAGTCCCGCACGGTCAGCCCCCGGGTCGCCACGACGCTCCTGACCGCTGCCATACCCCTGAGGGTAAGCCCTGTCAGGCGCCGGACCCGGCACAACCGGACACGTCCTGTTCACGACAGGCATCCGGACAAGGCATCCGGACAAGGCATCCGGACGAGCCATCCGGACGAGCCATCCGGCTGAGACGACCGGACGAGGCGGCCGTCCCCACGGCACGCCACACCCTGTAGGCCGCGTCCCGCTCGCCGCTCGGCCTGTGGCACGGCCTACAGCCGTACCGGGCCCTGGGGCGTCGGGGCGCACACCCGCACCCGGCCGGACCGGCTGCGGACCGACACCGTCCGCGCCGCCCCCGGATCGACCGGAACATCCAGGGTGACCGAGTCCGCGCCGGGATCCGCGGACTCGACGTCGACCGCGTACGGCCCACCCGGCAGGACGACCGTGACCGCCCCGCTGTCGCTGTACGCCGCCACCTTCCCGGGGGGACGGGCGAAGTGCAGGACGACGTCACCGGTGCGGCTGCGCGCGGCGACACCGCTCCCGCCCAGCTCCCGCCCGGCGATGGTGCCCGTGTCGGTGATGAGCACGAGGTCGCCGTCCGAGCCCCACAGGGTCACCTCCCCGCGGCGGACCTCGGCCCGGACCCGGGTCGCCCGCGGCAGCGTCAGCCGGACCCGGGCCTCGCTGGTGCGCCCGTCGACGCGCAGCAGCTCCCCGGCCTGTTCCAGGGCCGGACGCGAGCGGCCGGCGCGCCGGCGGACGGTCATCGCCACCCGGGCGTCCGCCCGGTCGGCCTCGGCGATCTCGACCCGCCCGGCGGCCAGCCGGATCTCGACGGCGCTCACCCCGCCCGCCGTCTGGCTGGTCTCGCGCGGCGGCCGTCGCGGCAGCACGAGCCCGTAGCCGGCCGCGCCCAGCAGGACGACGGCGGCCACGGCCACGAGGACGTCCGTCATCGGCCCTCCCCGCCACACGCCGCGCCGAGAGGACGGCTCCCACCGAGAAGACGGCTCCCAGCAGGGGAAAGGGGCTCGTCGATGGGATGGGTTCCGCCGACGGGGGTGGTTGGCACGCTGGGAACGGTACCGGTCGGGCCCGGCATCCGGGCGGCCAGAGTGATCATCCAGGACGGCTCCGGCGGCCCCGGTCCCGCGGAAAGGCACCGGGCGAGCCGGCTTCCGTCCCGGGACGGAAGCCCCGGATCCACCTTCATTCGTCTTAATTCGCCTTAATTCATTGTTCAGACAGGCTGACGAGTTCGGCTTGAAGTCTCGATTCCGGCCGCTGGCTGCGAGACTACAGCTCATGGACGAACGGCTCACACGCTCGGGTGCGCGCGCCCCGGACGGATCCGGGACACGCGCACCCGAGCACGGCCAGGAGGGGAAGCCCGCGGCGGGCGGCGAGGCGTCCCTCGCCAGCCCGGACACGGCCACCGACGCCGACCATCTCGAACGCGCTCTCTTTGAGGTCAAGAAGGTGATCGTCGGCCAGGACCACATGGTCGAGCGGATGCTGGTGGCGCTGCTCGCCCGCGGCCACTGCCTGCTGGAGGGGGTGCCGGGGGTGGCCAAGACCCTCGCCGTCCAGACCCTCGCCACGGTGGTCGGAGGGACGTTCACCCGTATCCAGTTCACCAGCGACCTGGTCGTCTCCGACATCATCGGCACCCGGGTCTACCGGCAGACCCGGGAGGCCTTCGATGTGGAGCTGGGGCCCATCTTCGCGAACTTCGTCCTCGCCGACGAGATCAACCGGGCGCCCGCCAAGGTGCAGTCGGCGCTGCTGGAGGTGATGGCCGAGCGACAGGTCTCCCTCGGCGGCGTCACCCACCGGCTGCCGGTGCCGTTCCTCGTGCTGGCGACGCAGAACCCGATCGAGTCCGAAGGGGTGTACCCGCTCCCGGAGGCGCAGCGTGACCGGTTCCTGATGAAGGTGGACGTGCCGTATCCCAGCGGCCACGAGGAGCTGGAGATCGTCCGACGGATGGGCACGCAGCCACCCCGGGCCGAGCGCGTCCTGGACCCGCCCACGCTGATCAAGCTGCAGGAGCGCGCCACCGACGTGTTCGTGCACCACGCGATCGCCGACTACGCGGTCCGCATGGTGCTGGCGACCCGGGCGCCGGCGGAGTTCGGAATGCCCGAACTCGCCGGCCATCTCGCCTACGGCGCGTCACCGCGCGCGTCGCTCGGCCTGGTCGCGGCGGCCCGGGCGCTGGCGATGCTGCGCGGCCGGGACTACGTCGTGCCGGACGACGTCGCCGCGGTCGCGCCGGACGTGCTGCCGCACCGGCTGGTGCTGTCCTACGAGGCGCTGGCGGAGGGGCTGTCCGCGCGGGCCATCGCCGAACGGATCCTGCACGGCACCCGCCCCCCCCGGGTCACGCCCCGTCAGCAGGACTATCCCGGGCACTGGACCACCAACCCGCACGGATTCCCCGAGTACCTCGGCCAGGAAACGTCGGCGTGAGAGTGAACCAGCCAACGCAACGGCCCGCTCCCGGGCCACGCCGCGGCGGCAGAGCAGGCACGCCGGCAACACCCGGCGGGACGGACGCGAGTATGCCCGGTGGGACGGGCGCGGCCAGCGGGACGAGCCGGACCGGCGGCCACGGCGTCCAGCCGGCACAGCCCGTCCAGCCGGCACAGCCCATGCCGGGTGGGTCCGGGGCGGCAGCGGCGGATCCGGCGATCGAACGGACCCTGCGCCGCCTCGAGCTGACCGTCACCCGCCGGCTGGACGGCCTGCTGCTCGGCAACCACCTGGGCCTGGTGCCCGGCTCGGGGACGGAGAAGGCCGAAAGCCGCACCTACCACGTCGGGGACGACGTGCGGCGGATGGACTGGGCGGTCACGGCCCGCACCACCGTCCCGCACGTGTATGACCTCGTCGCCGACCGTGAGCTGGAGACCTGGGTGCTCGTCGACCTGACGGCGAGCCTTGAGTTCGGCACCGCCAGGCTGGAGAAGCGCGACCTCGCGATCGCCGCCGTGGCCGCCATAGGCTACCTGACGGCACGCAGCGGCAACCGGCTGGGCGCGGTGGTGCTGACGACCGGCCACGGGCCGCGGCTCGTCCCCGCCCGCACCGGCCGGGACGGCCTGCGGGCGCTGCTGCGCACACTGCTGGCGGCGCCGCGGACCGCGCTGGAC
>NZ_CAKKTM010000351.1 GCF_920888515.1 Protofrankia sp. CiP1_Cm_nod1
CTGCTGGCGGCGCCGCGGACCGCGCTGGACCGTCCGGCCCGCCGCTCCCCCGCCGCCCCGGCCCCGGCCCCGGGCACGGGCACGGGCACGACCGATCTCGCCGCCGCCCTGAACGGGCTGCGCAACCCGCCCCGGCGCCGCGGGATGGTCGTCGTGATCTCGGATTTCCTCTCGGTCGACCTGTCCTGGGAACGGCCGCTGCGCGCGCTCGCCGGCCGGCACCAGGTGCTCGCCGTCGAGGTCGTCGACCCGCGTGAGCTCGAGCTTCCCAACGTCGGGCTGCTCGACGTGGTCGACCCGGAGACCGGCGCCACCCTGACGGTGCCCACCTCCTCCCGCCGGCTGCGCGACTCCTACGCCCGGGCCGCCGCGGCGCACCGCCGGGAGGTGGACGCGGCGCTGCGCCGGGCCGGCGCCGGCCATCTCGTCCTGCGGACCGACTCCGACTGGCTCACCGACATCGTCCGGTTCGTCCTGGCCGCCCGCCGCGGCCGTGGCGCCGCCAGGCGCCCACCGGTCGCCGTACCTCCCGCCGGAGCCGGCCGATGACCTTCCTCGCCGGCCACTGGCTGTGGCTGCTGCCGGCGGTCGGCGCCATCGCCGCCGCCTACATCGTGATGTCGCTGCGCCGGAAGGCCTACGCGGCGCGCTTCACCTCGGTCGGGCTGCTGGCGTCGGTGCTGCCCCGGCGGCCGCAGTGGTGGCGCCGGCACCTGCCCGCGGCCCTGCTGCTGCTCACGCTGGCCGCCATGGTGTTCTCCCTCGCCCGGCCGGCCCAGGCCCGGCGGGTCCCCCGCGAGCGCGCGACGATCATTCTGGCGATCGACGTGTCGAACTCGATGGCCGCCACCGACGTCGCGCCCAACCGTCTCGCGGCGGCCAAGGACGGCGCCGACGCGTTCATCGACCAGCTCCCACCGCGGATCAACCTGGGGCTGGTGTCGTTCTCCGGGTCGGCGGCGCTCCTCGTCCCGCCGACCACCGACCGGCAGGCCGTCCGGTCCGGTATCCGCGGGCTGCAGCTCGGCCCGTCCACCGCGATCGGGGAGGGCATCTTCGCCGGCCTGCAGGCCATCACCACCGCCGGGGAACAGCTCGCCGCGGACGGCGGGGCGCCGCCGCCGGCCGCCATCGTGCTGCTCTCCGACGGGGAGACCCAGCGGGGACGCCCGAACGCCCAGGCGTCCCAGGCCGCCCGGGACGCCGGGGTGCCGGTCGACACGATCGCCTACGGCACCGCGGACGGCAGCCTCGACGTGGGTGGCCAGGAGATCCCCGTCCCGGTCAACGAGGACGCGCTGCGCGAGATCGCGCGGGCGACCGACGGCTCCTACCACCGGGCCTCCTCCGGGGACGAGCTGCGCTCGGTGTACGAGAACCTCGGCAGTTCCATCGGTTACCGCAACGAGTTCCACGAGGTCACCACCTGGTTCGTCGGCCTGTCCCTGGCGCTGGGGCTGACGGCCGCGGCCGGGTCGGTGGCCTTCTCCTCCCGGCTGCCCTGAGTATCGGCCTCCTCCCGGCTGCCCTGAGTATCGCCGGCCGGTGCATCCACGACCGGCGATACCCGGGGCCTGCCGGGCTCAGGGCTGCCGGAGCCGCCCGGGGCACGGCCCGCCGACCGGATCCCCGATCCGGGCCAGGGACTGGGGCCGCTGTGCCGGGCCGCCGTGGTGGCGGGAAAGTCGGGGCCGCGGCCGGCCGGGACGCCGGTGCGACTGTGCCGGTGCGACTGTGATGCCACCCGAGCCCGGGCCAGGGCCTGTCCGCCGCGGGGCGGAACGCGCCGATCCCCGGTTTACCGGTGGTCTCTGCCGGTAGGCCGATTACCAGGTATTGAGCCGTTCGGCGGGTACTGGGCCACCATGCGCCGGGCGCGGCCATCGCCGGTCGTCCCGGCGGCGGTCGTCCCGGCGGCGGTCGCGCCGTCCGTGCCCGCCGCCACGTCCCCGGTCTCGGGCAGCCGTCGGAGCAGCCGCGGGAGCCTGGCGCAGCCGCCCAGAACCGCCGTCCGCCGCCTCGCCGGCCAGCTCCGCGTCACCCGATGTGGGCGTGTGACGGTGGGCGCCTGTCGGTCCGTGCGTCCGGCATGAGAGGGTGGAGATCCGGCGCGCGCACTCGCGCGTGTCGACTTGCGTGGCGATGGGATCCTCGAATGGCTCAGGGCACTGTGAAGTGGTTCAACGCAGAGAAAGGTTTCGGGTTCATCAGCCCGGACGGTGGCAGTCCGGACGTCTTTGTGCATTTTTCCGCGATCGCGACGACCGGCTACAAGACCCTGGAAGAGAACCAGCGGGTCGAGTTCGACACGACTCAGGGCCAGAAGGGCCCGCAGGCGGAGAACGTCCGACCGCTCTGATCACCGACGGTCACGCGGCTCAGCGTGACCGTGGGCAGCAGTAGGAACATGTGTGAGACGAGCCCCGTACCGGTCATGGTGCGGGGCTCGTCCCGTACCGACCGGCCGGCCGACCGGCTCCGGCCCTGGCCTCGGGCCCGTTCACAGGGCTGGTCGCCTCGTGCCGTCACCAGGCCGGTCAGGGGCCGTGGGCGTCGTCGGGGTAGGTCTCGATGTCCGTCGCCTTGAACGACGCCCAGACCCGCGAGCCCGGCTCCAGCCGCAGCTCGGCCAGGGCGGCGGGGGTGACGTCGGCGAGCAGGGCGGGGTTCGTGTCCAGCGCGACCCTGGCCCGGTCCCCCAGCAGCTCCAGCCCGGTGACCCGGCCGGCCAGCGTGTTACGGGCGCTGCCGTGCGGCTCGACGACGCCGAGCATCACCGCGGACGGCCGCAGCGCGGCCAGCACCGGGCCGGTGATCGCCCGGTCCGCGACGGTGAGCGTGCCGCCGCCGGGCAGCCGCACGGCCCCCGCCCCGGCCTCCCCCCGGTAGAGGTTCAGCCCGACGAGCCGGGCGACGTAGTCGGTGCGGGGCCGGCGGGCCACCTCGGCCGGCGGGCCCTGCTGCACCACCCGTCCGGCCTCGATGATGACGACGTGGTCGGCCAGCACCATGGCCTCGATCGGGTCGTGGGTCACCAGCACGGACGGGCCGTCGAAGCCGCTGAGCCGACGGCGCAGGTCCGCCCGGACGGCCAGCCGGGTGGCCGCGTCCAGCGCCGCCAGCGGCTCGTCCAGCAGCAGCAGCTTCGGGCCGGCGGCGAGCGCCCTGGCGAGCGCGACCCGCTGGGCCTGCCCGCCGGAGAGCGCCCCGGGCCGGCGGGCGGCGAACTCGGCCAGCCCGAACGTCTCCAGCCAGCGCAGTGCGGCGGCCCGGGCGGCGGCCCGGGGGATCCCCCGGCAACGCAGCCCGAAGGCGACGTTGTCCCGCGCGGACAGATGCGGGAACAGCAGATAGTCCTGGAAGACCATCCCGACCGTGCGGCGCTGCGCCGGGACGAAGATCCCCGCCGCCGGGTCGTCCAGGACGAGGCCGCCCAGGCTGATCCGGCCCGCGTCGACCGGCTGCAGCCCGGCCAGCGCCCGCAGCAGGGTGGTCTTGCCCGCGCCGTTGGGCCCGAGGACGGCGACGGTCGTCCCGCTCGCTGCGGTCAGCGTCACGTCCAGGGTGAAGCCGCTGGCCCGCCGCACCAGCAGACGGGCCAGCAACGCGCCGTCATCGGATCCGCCACCGCCGTCGGACGGGCCGGGCCCGCCCACCACCGGCCCGTCCCGCCCGCTGGGCAGGCCCACCGGCCCGTCCCGCCCGCCGGGCAGGCCCACCACCCCGTCCCGCCCGCCGGGCCCGCCCACCGGGTTCACAGGGCCGTCCCCGGGCGCAGCCAGCGGTCCCGGAGCAGGGCCAGGACGGCCACGGCCACGGCGAGCAGGACCAGGGACAGGGCGGCCGCGGTGTCCGGGTCGGTCTCCAGGGCGAGGTAGACCGCCAGCGGCATCGTCTGGGTGGTGCCCGGGAAGTTGCCGGCGAAAGTGATCGTCGCCCCGAACTCGCCGAGGGCGCGTGCCCAGCACAGCACCGCGCCCGCGCCGAGCGACGGTGCGATCATCGGGAGGGTGACCCGGCGGAACGTCACCCACCGGCTCGCGCCAAGGGTGGCGGAGGCATCCTCGAAGCGCCGGTCCGCCGAGCGTAACGCCCCCTCGACCGCGACGATCAGGAACGGCATCGCCACGAACGCCTCCGCCACGACCACCCCGGCGGTGGTGAACGGGAGGGTGATCCCGAACCAGCTGTCGAGGTAACGGCCGACGATGCCCCGCCGCCCGAAGGCCAGCAGCAGCGCCACCCCACCGACCACGGGCGGCAGCACGAGCGGCACGGTGATCACCGCGCGTAGCAGCCCACGGCCGGGGAAGTCCGCCCTGGCCAGCAACCAGGCCAGCGGCACACCCACCGCCAGCGACAGCACGGTCGCGATGGTCGCGGTCAGCAGGGACAGCCGCAGCGCCTCGCGCACCCCGGGCTCGGCCAGCAGCCGCGGCAGGCCGCGCCAGGGCACCCGCACGAGCAGCCCGGCCAGCGGGAGCAGGAGGAAGACGAGGGCGACGCCACCGGCGACGGCCAGCGGAACCGGTACCCGCCCGCCGGCCCGGCCCCGCGGCCGGCCCGTCCTGGCCTGGCCGTGATGCCGGACCGGGC
>NZ_CAKKTM010000352.1 GCF_920888515.1 Protofrankia sp. CiP1_Cm_nod1
GGCCGGCCCGTCCTGGCCTGGCCGTGATGCCGGACCGGGCCGGTCGCCGGGCCGGTCGCCGGGCCGGTCGCCGGGCCGGTCGCCGGGCCGGTCGCCGGGCCGGTCGCCGGGGCAACGGACGGGGCAACGGACGGGGCAGGGACGCGAGAGCGGGGCCGGCGCAGGCGGCCGGCGACCGAGGAGATCCGGCTCACGTCGCGGCGGGGCACCCGGCCCCGTCGTGGAACGCCCCGGCGGTACCGGACCCACCGGACCCACCGGACCCACCGGACCCACCGGACCCACCGGCACCGCCGGGCACGCCGGCACCGGACCCACCGGCGCAGGGCGGCCTGACGGCGGCGGGTGCCCCGGCCGGGTTCTTCGATCGCGCTTTCATCCGTCCCCGCATATCCGTCCCCGCAAGCTGACACGCCCGGCAGGACTGACACGTCCGGCAGGGCCCCGGAAACGCCGGAGACCCCGAGAGCCCCGGAGGACCGGCGCCTCGGAGCGGCGGAGGGCCGGAAGCCCCGGCAGGAGCAGACAGGCCGGGCGGGCCGGAGGGAACCGGCCGGCCACCGGTACCGCGTGGCGTCAGCGGCGCTGCGCCGGCAGCTCCATCACCACATTCGTCGACTTCACCGAGGCCACGGCCACCACGCCCGGTTCGAGGCCGAGCTCGTCAGCGGACTCGCGGCTCATCAGGGACACGATCCGGTGCGGACCGGCCTGGATCTCGACCTGGGCCATCACGCCGTCGCGTACCACCCGGGTCACGATGCCGGGGAAACGGTTACGGGCCGACTCCCCCACCACCGCCGCGTCCGCGGCCGGCGGCCGGTCGCTCGAGGCCGCGAGCTCCTTGCTGAACTGGGCCAGCGCGGCACCTTCGACGGCCTGCCGGCCGCTGCTGTCCCGTACCAGCGGCAGCCGGCCGGCGTCGGCCCACCTTCGGACGGTGTCGTCGCTGACGCCCAACAGACCGGCTGCGTCTGAGATCCGCAAAGTCGCCATGCATGCACCATAACCAGCGTATCTACGGTTTGTCGCATGCAGCGGATCCGAATCCACGGTTACTTCGCGCATCTCGGCGCTGGTCATCGCCGACCGTCCCAACCGACCGTCACCGCTGACAAACAAGCATGCTACGCGACCGGACCGTCCGGTCATACGCCCGGCCCCAGCCGCCCGGCCCCGGCCGACGGGACAGGCCGCCTGGGCACGGATGGCCGGGCACGGCCGGCCGGACGGGCCGTGAGGCCGTGCTCCGGCACCCGCCCACACGTCCGGGCGAGCGGCTTCAGGCCGCGCGCAGCCGGGCGGCCAGGGCCGCGGCGGCCGGCCCCGGCTCGGCGTCCTGCGTGATGCCCCGGACGACCACGACCCGCCGGGCGCCGGTGCCGAGAACGTCGTCCAGGGTGGCCGCGTCCACCCCGCCGGTGACGAACCAGGGCTTGGCGCCGGGGGTGAAGGGGGGCGCGAGCCGGGCGGCCAGGCGCGGCAGCTCCAGCCCGACCGGCGCACGCCCCTGCTTCGTGGGTGTCGCCCACACCGGGCCGACGCAGAAGTAGTCCACGTCGGGATCCTCGATCGCCGCGGCGAGCTGGTCGGGATCATGGGTGGACAGGCCGATCAGCACGTCCGGGCCGAGCAGCCGGCGGGCCAGCCGGGGCGGGATGTCGTGCTGGCCGACGTGCAGCACGTCGACGCCGGTGAAGGCGGCGAGGTCGGCCCGGTCGTTGGCGGCGACCAGCGCCCCCCGCGGCCGTGCGACCTGGCGCACCACGGCGAGCTCATCGGCTTCGGGCTGCCACTCCAGGCCCTTCTCGCGCAGCTGGACGACGTCCACCCCGGCGGCGACCACCTCGTCGAGGAAGGCGGCCAGCCCCGGCCGCGGCCCGAGACACAGGTACAGCCTGGCGTCGGCCAGCCGGACCAGGCGGGCCTCCGCCTCCGCCGACCGCGTGTACGACGACGCATATGGCGACCGGGGAGCATCGACGTCCTGTGTCATGCCCTCGACCCTACGGCGGCGCGGGCGTGACGAACGCGGCGTATGCCCGAAGGCGCGACACCAGCGGGCAAGGGCCAGCGGGCAAGGGTTAGCGGGCGAGGGCCAGCGGGCAAGGGCCAGCGGGCAAGGGCCAGCGGGCAAGGGTTAGAAGGCGAAGGTTAGAAGGCGAGGGCCTGGGCCCGGCGTTTGACCTCCCGGCCACGGTTCTCCGCCAGTGCGCGCACGGGGGTGCCGGGCAGGGTCGGGTCCTCCCGGAAGAGCCAGTCCAGCGACTCCTCGTCGGAGAAGCCGGCGTCGGAGAGCACGGTCAGCAGGCCTGACAGGCCCTTGAGCACCGCGCCGTCCTGGATGAACTCGGCCGGAACCCGCAGCACGCCCTCGAAGCGCACGGCGAGCAGTTTGCGATCCCGCACCATCTGACGCACACGCGTGATGGGCATCCCGAGCCGGTCAGCGACGTCGGGCAGGGTCAGCCACTCCACGGTCAAAGTAAACACCGGGAAACGGCTGCTGGTCATACCGGGGGTGACGGTCATACCGGCCTGACAGGTTCTCCGCCAGCGGCCACCGACTGGCTGGCCGCCTCCATCACGGCGACCACCCGCCGGGCCACCTCCGCGGTGTACTGCATGGGCCAGCCGGAGACGAGCAGGTCGGCGAGCTGGTTGTGGAAGACCGAGGTGACCGGCGCCGGCGGCAGCGGCAGCCTGGTCCGGCTGCCGTCGGCGGCGACCAGGTTCAGGTGGACGGCGGGGGTGGCGAACATCCGCTCGGCGTGCCGCCCGGGCCGTGGGCCGGGGACGACCGGCTCGGCGGGGACCTCGCTGACGATCGAGCCGGCCGTCCCGATCACATGGAACCTGGGCAGCGCGGCGGCGGCGAGATCGGAGATCGTGATCTGGGCCTCGGTACCACTGGCGAAGTGCAGCAGGATGCGGGTGTGGTCGGCGTTGCTCACGTGGTGCCATACCCGCTTGTGCGCGGTCGCCGACACCCATTCGACGGGCCCGGCGAGCAGGTCGAGGATCCAGTCCAGCGGGGCGAAGCCCCGGTCGTAGACGGCCCCGCCGCTGACCCGGGCATCGTCGTGCCAGGTCCCGGGCGGACGCGTGTAGGAGCCGTGGAACGTCTCCAGCCACAGCACGTCACCGATCGCACCCGCCCGGACCGCGCTCTGCAACGCACGATAACCAAGATCGTCCCGCTGGTCGGGATGGACGGCCAGGACGAGCCCGCGCTCGGTGGCCAGACCGGTCAGCTCGTCGACTTCCCGGGTGGTCAGGCAGAACGGGTGCTCGACCACGACGTGCTTGCCGGCCTCGAGCGCCCGCACCGCCCACTCCGTGTGGGTGTGCGTCGGAGTGGCAACGATCATCAGGTCGGTCTCGGAGTCGCTCACCAGGTCGGCCGGATTGGCGATCCGGCGGACGGCATGCTCCCCGCCGCGTCCCGGCGGGCGCGACGCGCCGTCGCAGATCGCGGCCATCTCCAGGCCTTCGGTGACGTCGACGGCCATGTGGTGGAAGGCGGCGGACTCGGCCGTCCCGAGCAGCCCCACCCGTACCGGCGGCGCGTCCCGCACGCCGAGGGCGTGGCGCAGCCAGCGCCCGATCAGACGGTGGTAGGCGGGATCGGCCAGCGTCCGGTCGCCCGAGCCGAGCGTGAGCATGCCCAGGCCCGTCGACGGGCGCCAGGTGCACACCGGATGCACCGTCAGCTCGTGACGTACCAACAGCAGCTGTTCCACGTCGTCGGCGAGCTTGTCGGGCACGACCCACTGGTCGACCGGCCGGAAGTCACCGAGCCGGGTGGTGAACTCCGCGCCGTCCGGGCCCGGCAGCAGCCACAGTTCGTGGACCGGCGTCACCCGGCCCGGCACCAGCCCGGACGCCTCCACCAGCGGGCTGTCCGGCGGCAGTGACCGCAGGGTGGGGCCGGCGAGCAGCACCGGGACGGACTGGCGGGCGCGGTCGAGCACGTCCTGCTCACTGTTGTCCAGCGGCCGGTCGATGAGGACGAGCAGCGCGTCCGCGGACCGCGCGGAAGTGGGCCCGAGCCCCGCACCCCTGAGATGGTCACCGAGTGCGCTGGCGCCGGGAAGGTTAGAGACCAGGTGAATCCGGGGCACGCAGGCACTGTAGTGAATTAGCCCATCGGCAAACCAACGGGGGTCCGGTCAGGAAACACCGGCGACAAAAAGGATCAGCTCGGGGACCGGTACCGGAGGCTCGGTACGGGAGGATCGGCGCGGCGGTGTACCCGCCCGGTCACAACCACCAACCGGCCTGCCCGTTCGCAAACGCCGCACCCACAGCCACAATGCGTGCCAGGCCGGGACGGGTAACCGATGCCTGTTACGGCATGTCGTACTGTCGGCCCTTCTCGCTCATGCTGGGACGGCTGGGATGGCTGGGACGGGCCGAGATGGGTATGGGCCCCGGGACGGGCTGGGCGCGGTACGGCCGCGGTGCCGGATTCCGGCGTCGTCCACGGGCGCTCTAAGCTGTTGACCGTGGACGCGACCGTCGCAGACCCCGTCATCGGACGGCTGCTGGACGGACGCTATACCGCGCAGGAGCGCCTCGCCGTCGGCGGTATGGCGACGGTCTACGTCGCCCACGACAACCGGCTCGACCGGCTGGTCGCCCTGAAGGTCATGCATCCCGCGTTCGCGCACGACGAGGACTACCTCCGCCGTTTCCAGCAGGAGGCCACCGCCGCCGCCCGGCTGAACACCCCGTGCGTCGTCTCCGTCCTCGACCAGGGCCGTGATCACGGGCCCAGCGGCCCGGTGATCTATCTGGTGATGGAGCTGGTGCGGGGCCAGACCCTGCGCCAGCTCATCGGCAGCCGCGGGCGGCTGGCCCCCACCGAGGCCATCGAGATCATCGAGCCGGTCCTCGAGGCGCTCGCGGCGGCCCACAACGCGGGGATCATCCACCGTGACATCAAGCCGGAGAACATCCTGCTCGGCCACGACGGCCAGGTGAAGGTCGCCGACTTCGGGCTCGCCCGCCCGCTGGACCAGGCAACCCATGCTATGACGCAGGGTGTTGTCATGGGCACTGTCGGCTATCTGGCGCCCGAGCAGGTCAGTGACGGCTCCGCCAGCCCCCGCAGCGACGTCTACGCCGCCGGGGTCGTCCTCTACGAGATGCTCACCGGGGTGCTGCCCCACACCGGCAGCACCCCGATGTCCGTGGCCTACCAGTCGGTGCACGGCGAGGTCCCCGCACCGTCGGCGGCCGCGGAGGGCATCCCGGCCGAGCTGGACACGCTGGTGCTGCACGCCACCGCGCGTGACCTGGACATGCGCCCCGCCGACGGCAGCGCCATGCTCGGCGAGCTGCACCGCGTCCTGCCCTCCCTGCCGGCACCGGCGCCGGCGCCGGCCGCGGGTGCCGGGCACGCCGCGACGGCACCCGGCAGTGGGG
>NZ_CAKKTM010000353.1 GCF_920888515.1 Protofrankia sp. CiP1_Cm_nod1
CCCATGGTGGCGGCGCCCGTCGGCGCAGCCGCCCCCGGGCGACCGCCGGTTTCGCCCTGGGTGGCCGGCTGGCGCCCGACTGGCGCCACCGGTTCCTGCCGCGCCGGCCCCGCGGCCGCAGACCGCTGGTGGCGGTCGTGATCGCGGCTGTCGTCCTGCTCTGCGGGATCGTCGTGTCCAGGGCGTTGTCCGGGCCGGGCACGACGCCGATCCCCCCGCTGGTAGGCCTCGACCAGTCCGTGGCGGTACAGGCGCTGACCGACGCCGGGTTCGCCGTGGCCTACGACGAGGCCGCCACCAGCGACACCATCCCCGCCGGGAAGGTCATGACGCAGGAGCCGGCCAGCGCCGTCAGGGCGGCGCGCGGCAGCCCCGTGCGGATACGCCTGAGCCTGGGCCGGGCGAAGGTCCGGGTGCCGGACGTCGCCACCCTGTCGGTGGCGGAGGCCCAGGCCCGGCTGACCCGCCAGCAGCTCAACCTCTCCGCGACGCCACGCACGGAGGCCAACGACACGATCCCGGCCGGCAACGTGATCAGGACGGAGCCCGCCGTCAACACCGAGCTCGCCGCCGGCGCCCAGGTGACGCTGATCGTCAGTTCCGGTCCAGCCATGGTGACCGTCCCCAATGTGATCAACATGCCCATCGCCACGGCCCAGTCCCAGCTCGGCGCCCTCGGCCTGAAGGTGACACGGCTCGACATCAACGACGGGACGGTGCAGAGCGGAAACGTCATCCGCACCTCCCCCGACCCGGGGCAGCCAGTCGCCCGCGGCTCGGTGGTGACAGTGCTGGTGTCCAAAGGACCGCTGGACGACGAGGACCGCGGCGACCTGGTCGAGGTACCCGACGTCACCGGCCAGAAATATCAGAACGCGGCTCGCGAACTGCAGCGCCACGGGCTGCGGGCCGAGCGCAACGGCTTCATCTTCTTCGACAACTCGGTGGTCAGTAGCATGGATCCGCCCCCTGGCAGCAAGGTCAAGCGAGGTACCAAGGTGACCCTCACTGTCGAATAGCTCCGGTAATCGCCGCCCGGCTGTTCCAGGGGGGCATTTTTCCCGGCATACTTCGACTGTCCGGACGAATCACCCTCGGGCATGGGGCGGGATACGTGCCCGGACGGGGTGTCCCTGGTCATCATGGGGGCCGACGGTGTATCCGGGTGGTAGCGACCCCCGGTCGGCACACCGTACAGGGGGAAACAGGGGGGACTCCGGTGGGAGCACTGCTCACGGGGCGACGAGTCACGGGGCGACGAGCCAAGCGTTTCGACCGGCTGGTCGACAGCGGGTCGCCGGCCGCTCACCCGGGTGACCGCGAGCGGCTGGCCGTGGTCGCGGCGCTGCGTGCCCGCGAAACGGTGTCGTCACGTCCCGAGTTCCGTACGGCGCTGCGCGCCCAGCTGCTCGCCGAGAGCCTGACCACCGGGCTGTCGCGGACCGCCACCGATATCGCGCCGGCTATCGCGCCGACAGCTGTCTCGCCGGTGCCGGGCGCCACGGCCCCCGATGCCCCGGCGGCCCCGGCCCCGGCCCCGGGCGCGTCGCCGGTGAGACGCCCGGGCTACCTGGTGCGCACGCCCGCCCAGCGAGGCCTGTTCGCCTGGGCCACCGCGTCCCGGACGACGGCCCTCCCCCGGCCCACCGCCGGCCCGCGTCCGGTCCTGCTCGGCGCCCTCGCGGTGTCGGTGGTGGTGACCGGGATCACCGTCGGGACCCATCGGGCGGTCCCCGGTGAGCCGCTGTACGGGCTCAAGCTGCGCGTCGAGCACATCCAGCTCGACCTCACCAGCAGCCCGGTCGAAAAAGCCAAGATCCATCTTGATATCGCCCGCACCAGGCTCAACGAGATCAATTCGATCATGGATAACGGGCGGCTGCCGAAGAAGACCATCGAGGTACACGACCTGCTGACGGCCTGGCAGCAGGAAGCGTCCGCCGGCGGGAACGTCCTGGTCACCGAGGCCCGCAGGGGCAGCGAGGACGCGCTGCGAACCGTCCAGGACTTCACCGACGACCAGTCGCGGGACCTGCACGTCCTGCTCGACAACCTGCCGGACGGCCCCCTGCACGCCATGACCGCCGAGGCCCTCGACTACGTGCACGGCGTCCACAGCACCCTCAGCACCGGCGAGAACACCCCACCGGCGGCGGGCGCCCCCGGCCAGGCGGACGCCTCACACTCACCGCAACCGGTCCCGTTCGCCGTCCTGACCCCTCCCGTGGCCGCGAGCCCCGCCGCCCACCCCAGCGTCAGCCCCTCGGCGGCATCACCGCGGCCGGCCCGTTCCGCGGGCGCCGTCCACAGCCCGCAGGCACCGGCCACGCAGGCCTCCGAGCCCCAGGCCGTCCCGACCGACGCGCCCGCGCCCAGCGCGCCCGCGCCCAGCGCGCCGGAGAGCCCGCCGCCGGCCGATGCGGGCGGCCCCGTCCAACCGGTCGGCACCAGCACCGGCGGAGCCGCCTGATCCTGACGGGCGGGCCGGCCCCTGGCCGCCTGTCGGCCGGGGCGTTCCCGGCCGGGATCACCACCCTGGGGCCCTCGGCCGCGGCCCGGGAGGAAGACCGGCCCGCGGCCACCGCGCGGGATCACCCCGTGGGGACGTGGGATCACCCCGTCGGGATCAGTGCCTCTGCGAGCGGGCCACGTTGATCTGCTGCAGCATCTCCGCCACGAGGAAGGCGAGCTCCAGGGCCTGACCGGTGTTCAGCCGCGGGTCGCAGGCGGTCTCGTACCGGCCGGCCAGGTCCGCCTCACCGATACGCTCTCCCCCACCGAGGCACTCGGTGACGTTGTCCCCGGTCAGCTCGATGTGGATCCCCCCGGGATGGGTGCCGAGCTGCCGGTGGACCTCGAAGAAGCCGAGCACCTCGTCCAGGACGTCGTCGAAGTGCCGGGTCTTCACACCGTTGACGTCCCGGGTGTTGCCGTGCATCGGGTCGCACGACCACACCACCGGATGCCCGGCGGAGTTGACCTTCTCGACGATCGCGGGCAGGACGTCGCGGATACGGCCGGCGCCCATCCGGGTGATGAGTGTGAGCCGGCCGGGCACGTGGTCGGGGCTGAGCCGGTCGGCGAGGGCCAGTACCTCGTCGGGCGAGGCCTTCGGGCCCACCTTGCAGCCGAGCGGATTGCCGATCCGGGACATCAGGTCCACGTGGGCGCCGTCGAGGTCACGGGTCCGTTCGCCGATCCACAGCAGGTGCGCCGAAAGATCGTAGATCGAGCCGGTGGCGTCCTCCCTGCGGGTGAGCGCCCGTTCGTAGTCCAGCAGCAGCGCCTCGTGGCTGGTGAACAGCTCGACGCCGTGCAGTGTCGGCGTGCGCTCGAGATCGATACCACAGGCGGCCATGAACGACAGGGCCCGCTCGATGTCGGTCGCCATCACCTCGTAACGACGCCCGGCCGCCGAATCCCGCACGAACGCCTTGTTCCATTCGTGCACCTTGGACAGATCGGAGAACCCGCCGGTCGCGAAGGCACGGATGAGGTTCAGCGCGACCGCGCTGGCATGGTAGGCGTCCAGCATGCGGCCGGGGTCGGGCCGGCGGGCCCGCGCCGTGGCGGCGATGTCGTTGACCGCGTCACCGCGGTAGGACGGCAGGCCGGTGCCGGCCTCGATGTCGGCCGAGCGGGGCTTGGCGTACTGGCCGGCGATCCGGGCGACCTTGACCACCGGCACGCTCGCGCCATAGGTGAGCACGATCGCCATCTGCAGCAGCGTCTTCACCTTGTCGCGAATCTTGTTGGCGGTGTTCGCGGCGAAGGTCTCCGCGCAGTCTCCGCCCTGCAGCAGAAATGCCTCGCCCCGGGCGACCGCCGCGAGCCGTTCGGTCAGAATCCGCACCTCGGGTGCGACAACCAGCGGTGGCAGTGTCGCCAACCGGTCGCGGACGGCGGCCAGTTCCCCCTGGTCCGGCCAGTTCGGTTGCTGTTTGGCCGGCAGGGCCCGCCAGGCGTCGAGTTCCTCCACAGTGATACAGGGTACGGCCCGGGCACGGGCGCACGTCGCGCAATCCCCGGTGTCATACCGTCCCGCGCCACCCGCCCGTGCCACCCTGCGGCAGCCGGCCAGCCGCCGGCTTCACGGCCGCTTCCCGGCCGGCCGCCCGGGCCCCGCGCGGCCGTTTCAGCCGTTTTCCGGGCGTTTCGGCCGCTTCATCCTTCGCAGCTGTTTTCCGGCCCTTCGCGGCGGGCGTCTCAGCCGAAGAAGACCTCGGCCTCGGCGTAGAGCTCCTCCGGCACCAGCTTGAGCTCCCGGGTCGCCTCCGCCAGCGGCACCCGGTCGATCCGGGTACCGTGCAGCGCCACCATCGTGCCCCAGGCGCCGTCGTGCGCGGCGTCGATGGCGTGCAGGCCGAAGCGGGTCGCCAGCCACCGGTCGAACGCCGTCGGGGTGCCGCCCCGCTGGACGTGGCCGAGCACGGTCGCGCGGGACTCCCGCCCCGTCCGCCCGCGGATCTCGGTCTCCAGCACGGCGGCGATCCCCTGCAGCCGGACGTGGCCGAAGGCGTCGAGCTCCCCCTCCTTGACGGTCAGCGAACCGGCCACCGGGACGGCGCCCTCCGCCACCACGATGATCGGCGCGTACTGGGAGGCGAAACGGTGCTCGACGAAGGCGCAGACCTTGTCGATGTCGAACGGCCGCTCCGGCAGCAGGATCACGTTGGCCCCGCCGGCCAGCCCGCTGTGCAGCGCTATCCACCCCGCGTGGCGTCCCATCACCTCGACGATGAGGACGCGGTGATGGCTCTCGGCGGTGGTGTGCAGCCGGTCGATGGCCTCCATCGCGATGTTGACAGCGGTGTCGAAGCCGAAGGTGTAGTCGGTGGCGGACAGGTCGTTGTCGATGGTCTTGGGCACGCCGACGACCGGGATGCCCTCGTCGTGCAGGCGGGCAGCCACCCCCAGGGTGTCCTCCCCGCCGATCGCGATCAGCGCGTCGACGCCGTGCGCGGCCAGGGTCCGCCGAATACGCGCGACACCGCCGTCCTCCTTGTAGGGATTTGTGCGACTGGATCCGAGAATAGTGCCACCACGCGGGAGAATTCCGCGTACCGCCTCCACCCCGAGCGGGACGGTAGCGTTCTCCAGCGGACCTCGCCAACCATCCCGGAAGCCCACGAAAGAATATCCGTAGACATCCGTGCCCTTGCGGACGACCGCCCGGATGACCGCATTCAGCCCGGGACAGTCCCCACCGCCTGTAAGTACCCCGATCCGCATTCCATGCACCTCCTGGCGGGCCGAAGAAAGCGCGATCTTCTTTTTCTCGCGCCCGGCTCCCCTGGCCACCCGATGGTCATCAACCGGTGACGAGCCGCTCCTGTCAGTTCGGAAGCGTAATCCCACGGAGAGGATCGAAGAAACACATCCGCCGCCCGTGGCGCGGGGAATTCGCCGGCCCGGCGGCCGTACTTCACGGAAGTTTCGCCACGATCCTCACCGCGCGGGGGCCGGGGCCGGGCAGGCCCGCAGCGGCGCCAGGACCCGCCAGCGGTCGAGGTTGTGCCGGGCGTCGGCGAGCGCGTCGTGGGCGTCGGACGGCGGGGGCGGCAGCGGTGGCCGGCCGACCTCCTCCCAGAGCTGGCGCAGGTCCCGGGTGAAACGGGGGAGGAACCGGGGCAGGTCGGTCATCGTGCCGAAGAGCTGGCAGAGCACCACGTGGTCGTAGGCGGCGTACCAGGCCCACAGCTCCGGCGGCCCGGCTGCGCCGAGGAAGGCGACGATGTCGGAACGGATGCGCGCCCGCGTCCGCCAGCTCGGGTCGGACGGCGGCGGGAGCTTGTCCAGGACGTTGCGCCGCACCCACGGCACGGCGAAGGCCGGGTCGAACTCGGTGGACACGGCGTAGTACTCCCGGCTGCCGTCCTCGCTGACAATCCCGATGCTCACCAGGTCCAGCCAGAGGTGGCCCCCCTCCGAGCGCTCGATGAACTCGGTGTCGTAGAGATAGCGGCTGGCCACCGCTCCAGTCTGCCCGCCGGCCGCCCGGGAGGACGCGCTCATTCGCCGCGGGGGGACGCCGGGCCGTGGCGGCGGTCACGACGCAGCCTCGACCACAGCCCGGCGAGGACGATCGCCATCCCGGCGGCGCCGGCCAGCGGCAGCGCCCACAGCAGCATGCCGTTGACCTCCTCGCCGGCGTCGCGCTCATCGGCCCGGCCCGCGACGGTGGTCTGATCCACGGCGGCCGGGCCGGAACTGCCGCCATCGGCGGCCCCCGCCGGGGCTGCGGCAGTACCC
>NZ_CAKKTM010000354.1 GCF_920888515.1 Protofrankia sp. CiP1_Cm_nod1
CCGGTCGACCGTACGGCCGGCGCCCTCCCGGCCGGGCTCCCCGCCGCAGGCGCCGGCCGCCTCGCCGGCCGCCTCGCCGTCCGCCTCGCCGTCCGCCTCGACCGTGGCGGCGAGCTCGCTCTTGACCCGCTGCGCGTACCTGTCGACGTACTCCTGGCCCGACAGCGCCATCAGCTCGTACATGATCTCGTCGGTCATGGACCGGAGCACGAACCGGTCGTCGACCATGCCCTCGTAACGGCTGAAATCGAGCGGCTGGCCGATGCGGATGCCGACCCGGCGGATCCTGGGCAGCAGCTTCCCCTGGGGCTGCACCTCGAACGTGCCGATCATCGCGACCGGGATGACCGGGACCTTCGACGCCAGCGCCATCCGGGCAACACCGATCTTGCCCCGGTACAGCCGGCCGTCCGGTGAGCGCGTGCCCTCCGGATAGATCCCCAGCAGTTTGCCGCCCTGGAGCACCTTCACGCCGCTGCGCAGCGCCCTGTCGCTGGCGGCACCACCGCTGCGGTCGATCGGGAGCTGGCCGGCGCTGGTGAAGAACAGCCGCTTCAGCCAGCCTTTGAATCCCGGGGCGGTGAAGTAGTCGCTCTTGGCCAGGAAGGTGACCCGGCGCGGCACGACCAACGGGAGGAACAGGTGGTCGGAGAAGGAGAGATGGTTACCGGCGAGGATTGCGGGGCCCCGTTCCGGGATGTTTTCCAGCCCCTCGACCCACGGCCGCCAGAACAGCCGCAGGATGGGAGTGAGAAATGCCTTGACGACCCAGTACAACACGTCAGCTCCCGGTGTGGTCGCCCACCAACATCGTCTCGACACGCATCGGCCCGACACGCCCGCACACGGTGGCCGGGACAACCCTATGGAACCGTGGTGGCCGCGTCCACCACGGGGACTGTCGCGGCCGGCCGCTCCCCGGGCGCCGCCGGCAGGCTCCCCCGCGGCGGCCCGGGAGCCGCGCGGACGCGGGACACGGCGAGGCCGGCTCCGGACACGACACCGCCGGACATGGCGTCACAGAACACGGCGTCACAGAACATGGCACCGCTGGACACGGCACCGCGGAGAGCATGGCCTCTGCCCGTCCGGCATGCGAGCATGCTGCGGAACCGGTCCGCGCGACGAAAACAGAACAATCCCCCGTCACCACGGAGTGCGGCCGATCGCGCGCGAGTAACGAGAGGGCGGACACCATGGCAGGCGTACCACGGCGTTCGGTCACACCAGGCACTTCGGTCACACCAGACACTTCGGTCGTACCGGGCACTTCGGTCGTACCGGGCGCGGAGCCGTTCGAGCACGATGGCGGCGACACCGGGGTACTGCTGATCCACGGATTCACGGGCACACCACAGAGCATGCGCCCCTGGGGCTCGTTCCTCGCGGAGGCGGGCCTGACGGTCTGTTGCCCGCTGCTGCCGGGCCACGGCACCCGCTGGCAGGAGATGAACGGCACGACCTGGCGCGACTGGTTCGGCGCGGCCGAGGATGCCTTCCTCCGCCTGCGGGAACGCTGCTCGGCCGTCTTCGTCATGGGGCTGTCCATGGGCGGCACCCTGACCCTGCGGCTGGCGGAGGTCCACGGCCCGGCGGTGGCCGGGGTGGTCACGGTCAACCCCAGCCTCGGCACCGACCGGAGGATCGCCGCGCTCGCCCCGGCGCTCTCGCGCGTGATCCCCTGCGTGGCCGGGGTGAGCAGCGACATCAAGGCCGCGGGCACGGCGGAGGTCGCCTACCGGTGCCTGCCCCTGCGGGCCTTCGTCTCCCTGCGCGAGCTGTGGACGGTGACGGTGGCGGACCTGGGGCGTGTCACCAGCCCGATCCTGACCTTCCGCAGCCGCGTCGACCACGTCGTCGAGGCCACCTCCGGACGGATCCTGCTGGCGGGCGCGACGTCGTCCACCGTCTCCGAGCGCATCCTGGAGAACAGCTACCACGTCGCGACTCTCGACAACGACAGACACACAATTTTCGAGGGAAGCCTTCAGTTCGTCGACACGCACACGGTTGTCTCGGGGTGATCGGGGTGAGTCGTGCCTGACCTGCCACCACCTGCCGGTGGCCCGCCGCCGGACGCGGGCGGAGCCGCCGGCGGCCCGGCGTGCGGACAGCCGCCGCAGGCCAGCCCGCCCGGCGCCGAAGCGAGT
>NZ_CAKKTM010000355.1 GCF_920888515.1 Protofrankia sp. CiP1_Cm_nod1
CCGCAGGCCAGCCCGCCCGGCGCCGAAGCGAGTGGCGCCGGCGCGCCCGGCCCCACCGGCCACCGTGGGACACGCCGCGGCGATCCGCCGTCCGGAGACGGCAGGCCGAAGGAGCGGCCGAAGGAGCGGCCGAAGGAGGACGCAGCCATCGCCGGGCCACCGGCG
The DNA here is from genome assembly GCF_920888515.1 of Protofrankia sp. CiP1_Cm_nod1. Classification (GTDB taxonomy): domain Bacteria; phylum Actinomycetota; class Actinomycetes; order Frankiales; family Frankiaceae; genus Protofrankia. The sequence goes on from NZ_CAKKTM010000355.1 coordinate 166, forward strand.
GCGGGCAGCCCCGACGGGGACGGCGGCGGCGGTGCGCCCACGGCGCGGGACACGGGCCAGGAGACGGACCAGGACGCGGTCTTCGCCTCGCTCGTGGCCCGTTTCAACGCCGAGCCCGTGGAACGGACCTGGCCGTCCAGCGAGGACGTCACGACGCGCACGGAGCCTCCGGGCGTGGCCGTGCGCCCGGTCTGGCGCTTACCGCTCGACCCGGACCGGCAAAAAGATCATATTTTCCTTCCCGTGGACGACAGCGCGACCACCGGCCCGGCCGGTGAACGGCCGGACGTCGATCCGCCGGGCGTCCCGAATGATGCCGGCGGCTACGACGACCCTGATGACCCCTCCGGTGACCCGTCCAATGACCTGTCCGACCACTACGACCCACCGCCCCCACTGCCGGCACCCCGCATGAAACCCACTACCCGGTGGGCGTTGTGCTCTATTGCCGTCGGCGTCGCGATCCTGTTGGTCCCCACGATTGCCGGGATCGACCATGGCAGGCCCTACGACGTCGGAGGAGTCATGCTTGTGCTGGGCGGAGTCGCCACACTGGTGTTCCGAATGGCGGATCGGCCGCCCACCGACTCAGCGGACGGTGACGACGGTGCGGTCGTCTGATCCCGGTCCGCCGGCAGGCGGACCGGGCACCCGCGTCAGGGCACGGAAGGGGCGGCTGCGTGGAGTTCCACGAGAAGGTCGAGATACACGGTCACCTGATGGACACCGGCATTCTCGCCCGGGTACTCGACGACGTTCTCAGCTACGGGGGCGACTACGAGATCAGGAGCATCGATCTCGGCACGACCCATGACGACGAGTCGCACGCGACGATCGTCGTCGGGGCCGACTCGGCGGAGCAGCTGACCCGCATCCTCATGAGGATCAAGGCGTACGGCGTCAACAGCGTGGAGCCGGGCACGGTGCTGCTGCGGGCGGCCGACCGTGACGGGGTCTTCCCGCCCGACTTCTACTCGACCACCAACCTGGAAACCGTGGTCCGCCTCGGCGGCCAGTGGGTGCCGGTGGAACATCCCGAGATGGACTGCGGCCTCGTCGTCTGCGACGGGCGGGTGCGCACCGTCCCGGTCTCCGAGGTCCGGGCCGGCGACATGATCGTGTGCGGCGTGTCCGGGGTGAAGGCCGTGCTGCCGGTGACCGACCACTCGACCCGGCTGTACGGCACCTTCCAGGCCCTGTCGTCGCAGTCCGTCTCGTCGTCCACCACGCTGCTGGCGCCGCAGCGGCAGGCCGTGCTGGTCCGCGCGATCGCCCGCCAGATCCGTGAGCTCAAGGCGGAGGGCTTCGGGGTGCTGTGGGTGGCCGGGCCCGCCGTCGTGCAGTCCGGGGCCACCCCGGCCATGGTCGCGCTGATCGAGGCCGGCTACGTCGACGTGCTCTTCTCCGGCAACGCCTTCGCCGCCATCGACATCGAGGCGGCCCTGTACGGGGCGGCGTTCGGCAACGAGCCGAGCCGCGGCAAGGGGGCCGAGCGCGGGCACGAGCAGTACATCCGGGCGATCAACACGATCCGGCGCGCCGGATCCATCGTCGCCGCCGTCGACGACGGCATCCTGACCAGCGGGATCATGCATGCCATCGTCAAGGCGGGCAAGAAGTTCGTCCTGGTCGGCTCGGTGCGTGACGACGGCCCGCTGCCGGACGTCCACACCGACGTGCTGGCCGGCCAGCGGGCCATGCGCGACGCCCTGCGCGGGATCGGGCTCGCGCTCATGGTCGCCTCGATGCTGCACTCGGTGGCCACGGGCAACATCCTGCCGGCGTCCATCCCGGTGGCCTGTGTGGACATCGACCCCAGCAGCGTCAGCAGGATCGCCGACCGCGGGTTCTCCCAGGCGGTCGGCGTGGTCACGGACGCCGGGCTGTTCCTGGAGCAGCTGGCCCAGGAGCTGGTCGCCGACTACCGTCCGGACACCACTCGCTGACCCCGCTGGCCCCGCTGGCCCGGCCGGCCCGCTCGGCCACGGCCCGACCGGCACGGTCAGCCCGGTCAGCTACGGGCCAGGTCGGCGGCGCCGATGATGCCGCCCCGCGCGGCGAGCTGGGCGGTGACGATCCGCGCCTCGGGACGGTGCCGGCGGGCCGACAGGCTGTTGGCGAACTCCGCGCGGGCCGGGGCGAGAAGAAGATCACCAGCCTCCGCCACCCCGCCGCCGAGCACGAAGAGGCCGGGATCGAGGATCGAGGCCAGGCTGGCCATCGCCCGGCCCAGCCAGGTACCGACGTCCTCGAAGCACTTCACCGCGAGCGGATCGCCCTCCAGGGCCGCCTCGGTGACCGACGGGCCGCGAAGAACGCCCACCTCGCCGCCGGCGAGCTCCAGCAGGCGCCGGCCCGCCGCCGGCGAGGTCGTGACCAGCTCACGGGCCTTGGCCACCAGCGCGTTGCCGCTGCCGTACGCCTCCAGGCAGCCCCTGTTCCCGCACCCGCACAGACGGCCGCCGGCCACCAGCTGCATGTGCCCGATCTCCCCACCGAGCCCGAACCGCCCCCGGTACAGCCGGCCGTCGAGCACGATCCCGCCGCCGACGCCGGTCCCCACCGTCACGCACACCAGGTCCGGCTCGCCGCGGCCGGCACCGAAGCGGTACTCCCCCCAGGCCATCGCGTTCGCGTCGTTCTCCACGACGACCGGCAGGCCGGTGCGAGCACTGACCTCGTCCCGTAGCGGCTCGTCACGCCAGGCGAGGTTCGGCGCGAACAGCACCCGCGAGCGGTCACGGTCGATCAGGCCCGCCGCCCCGATGCCGACCGCCTGCACCGGCCGCGGCGCCACGGCCGCCCGCAGCTCGTCGACCACCTCGCCGATCAGATCGGCCACCGCCGCCGGCTGCTGGCTCGGCGTCGGCCGCCGCAGCGACGACAGGACCGTCCCGGACCCGTCGACGACGCCGGCGGCGACCTTCGTGCCACCGACGTCCACGCCGATCACCAGATCGGGGCGCGCGCTGTCCCTGTCCGACGACGTTGTGATGGTCACTCGACATCGATCCTCTGAACACGCGGCCCAGGCCCCGGCCGCTCGGTTGGCCATCCCCTCACAGCAGTGTCCTCGACGGGGCCGGTACCGGCCGTAGCGGCGCTGTCCGTGCCGGCGTCCGGACGGCCGGCGAGGACCGCCCGCACCGCCGCGGCCAGCGCGGTGGCCGCGGCGAACAGATGCCCGGCCACCTCCGGCCGGCCCGCGGCCAGGGTGTTGACCACCCGGCAGAGCGGACACACCTGGCACATGGTCATCGCCGCGGCGTCCGGACGGGCGTTGTGATGGCCCTCCGGGCGCAGGCCGCAGTCGCAGCCGGCACCGCCGCCCGCGTCACCGGCCCCGCCGGGCGGTGCGGCGGCGCGGCGCCCGGATCCCGTCCAGCCGGGGCCGGCAGCCCCGGCATGACCGATATGATCGTTATTGCCGACGTGGGTGTCGTCACCAGGACGGCCGTTGTGACCGGTGTAGCCGGTATGGGTGGCATAGCCGCTGTGACCGGCGTGGCCGTCGGTGTGGCCGGTGTGGCCGGTGTGGCCGCCGGCGTGGCCGATGTGACCGCTGGCGTGTGTGGCGTTACCTTCAGTGTGGGTGGCGTGGCCGCCGGTGTGGGTGGCGTGGGCCTGGGCCGCCGGGTTCGTCAGCAGCAGGTCACGCACGGCCGCGGCGAGCAGGGCGGCCTCCTGGGCGAGCGGGCCCGGCGCTGGCATGGTCATGTACGGACCCACAGGTCCGGGTCCGGCACGAAGGAGACCACCAGCCGATCGTCGCGCAGCACCGCGCCGGTGACGTCGCACCGGCGCAGCGCGGATGGCAGGGTGAGCATCCGCCGCTGCGACCCGACCGAGACCATCAGCTCGTCCGCGCCGACGCGGGCGAGAGCGATCTCGGAACGCTCCACGAACGGCAGGGTGATCGAGATCGAGAAGCCGTTCCCGGCCCGCTCGACCCGCAGCGGGCCGATCCCGGCCCACCCGCCACCGCCGAGGACGGCGACCGGGTCGAGGGCCGAGTAGGTGCCCGCGGCAAAGGCCGCGAGCTCTTCCAGGCCGACCGGCTCACCGGCCCGGTAGGCCGCGCGCAGGACCGGGATCGGCGCGAAGGAGCGCTCGACGGCCGCTAACTGCTCACGGTGGGCGGCCGCCCAGCCGGCCCGCCAGGCATCTCCCCCGGTGGCGACGTGCACCCGGTTGGCCACCATGGCGTCCACCCCGAACCCGTACAGCGCCAGCGCGCCCACCGCGGCCCTGGTCCGGGAGGCCACGACGGTCTCGGGGGTCAGTACGAGCCGCACGCTGGAGCGCGACGGGTCGGACAGGACGTCACGGACCTCGTCCATGATCTGCTGAAGCCGCGCGGCGGCCCCGGCGAGCGGCCCGGCCACGGCGTCCGGCCAGGTGGGACGGCCCAGCCGCCACGGGCTGCCGCGCAGCAGGTGGGCGAGCCGGCCGTCGATCGGAACGACCCGGCGCAGGTACCACAGCAGTGTCTCCGGCAGGGTCAGCAGGCGCAGTAAGCGGGCGATCGGGCCGGCGTCGACCACGACGACGTCGTAGTCCCCGGACCTGATCTGGTCGAGCAGGTGCAGCAGGGCCAGCACCTCCCCGGCGCCGGGCAGCACCGTCAGTTCACCGGGCTCGATCGGGTCCGCTCCGGTGACCTCCCACAGCCGGCCCAGGGCGGCCTGTATCGTCCACCAGCGGTCCTCGAAGGCACGCTGGGTGTCCACACGCTGGGCGAACAGGCCGGCTTCGATCTCAACGGGGGCCGTGTCCAGCGGATGGTCGAGAACCGCCGCGAGGCCTCCCGCCGGGTCCGCGGACATCACCAGCGTCCGGTTACCACGCTGGGCGGCCAGCGTGGCCGTGGCCGCGGCGACCGTGGTCGTCCCGACGCCCCCTTTGCCCGCGAAGAGCACGCATCGCACGCGTGGTCAGCTCTCGAGGTGTTTCTTGAGATCCCTCAGCGCGGCGTCGACGACACCGCTTTGTACCTTGCGCCGGATCAGGCTCGGAATCTTGACCTTCAGCTCGACGGTGAGGTCGTAGGTGACCTCGGTCCGGCCGTCACCGAGGTCGCGCAGAACGTAGCTGCCGTTCTGCGCGACCAGGTTTTTCCCCTCGACGAGAGTCCAGCTCACCGAGTCGTCACCGCACCAGGTGTACTCGGTGACGAATTCCTCCTTCGCCACCACGGCGTTGACCAGGAAACGGGCCCGTCGAGGACGGCCGTCCGGGCCGGGCACGACGACCTCGGCCCGTTCCACCGGCCCTGACCAGGTCGAATATGCGCTTATATCAGCAATCGCCGCCATCACAGCCGCGGGCTTGGCATTGATCGTGGTACTGGCTCGGGCGTGCTCCGCCATTGGTGACACTGCCTCCACAACTCGCCCGGGCATACCCGACACTGCTGGCATCCCGGTTACATCCTGGCTACTGAGGCATCCAGGATCTCTCCACACGTCAGGATAATCATCCTGACCAGTCGACGAGGCTACCGGACCAGGCACGGACACGGCGGGCGCGTCCGTGGCTGGCGAGTCGTCCACAGGACATCCGCACGTCATCCGCGGGCCATCAGTAGACCGTCTGTGGAGCATCCGTGGAGCATCCGTGGAACACCGACAAATCGCCGGGAGACCGTCGACGGGCCGCCGACAGCACAGCCCGATACCCGGGCTACCAGCGCCTGCGGCCAGGCCGCCCACCACGCGAGCACCCACGGCGGGCCGCCTACCACTCGAGTACGAAAGGCGTTCCCCGGGCATTGAAATGTCCGACGTTGACGCAGCGCGTCGACCCGATGTCGAGCACATCACGATACGGCTGGTGAACATGTCCGAACAACACGTAGCGAGGCTTCACGTCGTGAATGGCCTCCAGCACCGCGACACTGCCCCGTTCGTAACGCCGGGCCACCGTGTCGTACACGAGCTCGGGCAGGTGCGGCGGGATGTGACAGCACAGGACGTCCACCGCCCCGACCGCCGCGACCTTCGCGGCATAGGTCTCGTCGTCGATCTCGTACGGGGTGCGCATGGGGGTGCGTAAACCTCCGCCGACGAAACCGAACCGCAGCCCGCCGATCTCGGTCGTCTCGCCGTCGAGCAGCGTGACGCCGTCCCGCAGATAGTCCAGGTAGAGATGTGGGAGATCGACGTTGCCATAGGTCAGGAAAGTCGGCGTGGGAAAGGCTGCGAACAACTGTTCGTACTGCCGGCGGATCGCCCGCTCGATGATCGCCTGGCGGTCGTCACCCAAGGTGGCCCACAACCCGTGGGACCATTCACGGGCTTCGTCGAAACGCTGCTCGGTCCGCAGCCGAATCATTTTCCCGACCGCCTCCGGGCCGAACAGGTCGCCCATGATCCCACGGCTGTGGTCCCGGTAGTCCACGTAGAGAAGAAGGTCCCCGAGACAGATGAGGGCGTCGGCCCCCTGCCCGGCGGCGGCAAGCGCGTCTGCGCGGCCATGAACATCACTGACCACATGGACCCTCATACCGGCCAAGCCTACGGTCACCCCGCCCGAAAAACCCGCCGTACGCAGCCCCCCGCCCGGCTCAACGGGATACCGGCCGTCCCGGGGAATCGGCGGATGGTGCCCGTGGCACGGCGGGCCCCGCGGGTTCCGCCGGTTTCACGGGGTGTATGACCGGTGCCGCGGATTCCACGAGTTCCACGGTAGGCACCGCGGCTCTCGTGGCGTCCGTGGGCTGCCCGGCGAGTTCCGCCGGTTCCGCGGCCTGCGTGCCGGGTGCCGCGAACCGCCCGGGCTGCCCGGCGGGTCCCGCTGCGCCCACGCTGGCCTCAGGCCCAGTAGAAGCAGGCTCGGTGGAAGTGGGCCCGGTGGATGCCGTGGGCTGCGGTGGAGGCGCCACCGCCGGCTCGCCGGGCGCGCGGCCCGCCTCAAGGACATCCTTGAGCACGTTGAGCTGGCGCTTGGTGTGCAGCGAGCGGCGGCGCGCCCACCGTGTCGCGGCGCGTGGACGCAGCCGGCGGGCCTCGGCCGGCCGTCCCCGGTGGGTGGCGTCCGCCCGCAGGAAGACGTGCGCGACGGCCCCGTCGCCCCACGGCTCGAGCCAGATCTCGCTGGTCCCGACCAGCGCGCCGGTCACCGTGAAGCGCAGCCCCTCGGCACCCCGGTCCTGGAAGACGGTGAGCTCGAGATCCGGCCACAGCGCGCGCCACCATGCCGGGTCGTGGACGGCCGTGGACACCACAGCCGGGTCGACGGCCAGGAAGACCTCGTCGACCAGATCGATCTGCACGGGCGAGGGACTCACGTCCGGGATCATGTCAGACGGCGGGCGCCGCTGGGCGGGACACGGCCGCGGCGGCCGGCGCGCGCGGCCGGCGCGTCGGCCGGACCACGAGGAGCGTGACACGGCGTGCGGGCCACGACATAAAACATGCCTGTCGGTAATCAGACCTGGCGCGGTCAGGCCTGTCGTGGTCATGCCTGCCGGATCACGCCTGGGCGGCGTCCGGGAGCAGCAGGTCGCGCAGCCGGGCCGCGAGGACGTCCCAGCGCCAGGCCTCCTCGACCCAGGCGCGGCCGGCCGCGCCCATGGCCCGGGCCCGGTCGGGATCGGCCAGCAGTGCGCCGACGGCATCGGTCACCGCCCGCGGGTCGCCGCCGTCGACGACGGTCCCGGTCCGGCCGTCGAGCACCGCGTCCGGCGCCCCGCCGCTGCGCCCGGCGACGACCGGCAGCCCCGTGGCCGACGCCTCCAGGTAGACGATCCCGAGGCCTTCGACCTCCAGGCCCGCCCGCCGCGTCCGGCACGGCATCGCGAAGACGTCACCGGCGGCGTAGTGGGCGGGCAGTTCCTCCCAGGGGACCGAACCGGTCATCACCACGTGCTCGGCCACCCCGGCGTCCCGGGCCAGCCGTTGCAGCGCCGGCCGGTGCGGGCCCCCGCCGACGAGCAGCAGCGCCGTCCCGGGCGCCCGGCGGCGCCAGGCCGGCAGTGCCCTGATCAGCATGTCCTGCCCCTTGCGCTCGACCAGCCTGCTCACGCACACCACGACCGGACGGTCGGCGAGGCCGTGCCGCCGGCGGATGTCGTCGCGTCCCACACCCGGCCGGAAGAACCCGGTGTCGACGCCGCCGGGCAGCCGGGCGAGGGCCGGCCGGTGGCCGAGGGCCGGCGCGAGCCGCGTCCTGGTGTAGTCGGTCAGGTAGGTGACGGCGTCGACCGTCCGCCCGATGCGGCGCAGCACCTGCCGCGGGCCCGGCAGCACCGCCCAGCCCACCTCGTGACCGTGCGTGCTCGCGACGATCCGGTCCACCCCCGGGTCGCGGCGCAGGCCGGCCGCGAGCAGGCCCAGCGGCGCGGCCGCCCCGAACCAGACGACGTCGCACTTCTCCGAACGGGCGATCGCCCGGGCCCGGCGCTGCACGTCCGGGACGGGCAGCATCAGGGTCGTCGGATGCCGCACCACGGGGAACGGCGCGGCCGCGTCGAACGCGCCCGCGCCCCGCCACGCGGGAGCGTAGACGATCACCTCCGCGGCGGGTAACCGGCTGGCGAAGTTGTACACATATGCCTGAATCCCACCGGGACGCGGCGGAAAGTCATTGCTTACGACCAGCACCCGCATCGGGCCATCCTCCAGCATCCCGCCAGAACGCCCCGACGGCAGGCAGCCCGTGACAGGAGACATCCCGACCGGAGCGGGACGGCTCCCCCAGCGACCGCAAGCGGTCAGGGGCGTAACTGTACGTCCATATATGATCTCCACTGTGCGACGAAATCGGCCTCGGTGACGCCCAGGACCGCCCGCAGCGCATCGGCCAGCCGCGCCTGCGGGTCGCCGGCGCCGGTCCCGGCCTGCCGGTAGAACCTGACCAGCCCGTCCAGGCCGGCCCGGTCCGCGATCAGCCGGCAGGCCAGCCACGCCTGCTGGTAGCGGACGGGGACGCTCCCGTCCGTCGCGGAGAACGCCGCGTCGTCGGGCAGCGCGTCCGGTAGCCGGCCCGCGCGTACCTCGGCGGCCAGTTCCGTGGCCGCCCGGGCCACCGCCAGCCGTACCCCGGCGTGGCCCACGGTCTCGGCGAGCCCCTCCACCAGCCACGTCGGGGTGCCCGCCCCGGTCACGTCCGCGCTGGCCAGGTGGGTGAACTCGTGCCGCAGCACCACCTGCCGTCCCTCGACGCTCAACCGGTCGTAGACCTCCGGATCGACGATCACACGACCAGCACCCGGCCCGTCATCCCCGCTCCCGCCGCCGGCACCATGGCCGGTGCCACTGCCGACGCCACTGCCGGTACCACTACTGATACCACCTCCGGTGCCACTACTGGTACCACTGCCGGTGCCGCCATCGGGCAACGCTCCGGAAGGGCATCCACCCGATGGGCACCCCGGCGGCGGAGCACCGCCCCCGATGCCATCGGACGACGGCCCGGGAGCACCGGCTCCCCCGGCCTTCCACGGGAGCACCGCGACCGCGGCCTCACCGCCTGCCCGCCCCGACGCGGCACGGAAGCCGGCGCCGTCCGCGGGAACCTCCACCACGACCCGGTCGGCCCACGGCCCGTCCCAGACACCGCGCACATAACGCAGCGCCTCGTCGGCGTCACGGCGCACCTGGTCCAGCCGCGACGACGGCGCGCCCCCGACGACCAGCAAACGCCCGGCCGGCTGCCCAGCCGCCCCCTGCCCAGCCAGGCCCCGACCGGCCGGGCGCGGCACGGGCTGTGGCCGGGCCGCACCCGCCGCGTCCCCGAGAACGGCATTTCCCCGACCGGCAACTGCCTGACCGTCACGCTCCTGACCTGCCTGGCCGGTGACAGCTGGCACCATCCCGACGGCGGCCGCCACGCAGACAGCCACCATCACCACCAGCACGCGCCGCCGGAGCCACCGCCCGGCCCGGCTCACCCGGCCGGCCCGGCCGTGACGCGCCGCCGCGGGGGAAGGATGTGGGCTAACCGGTCCGGCGGGCGCGTTCACGGGGGCCGTTCACGGGACGGGGCAACGGCAGCACCTGCGCCATCGGCACCGGCGCCGCGCTCCCGGCGTTCCCGGCGTCCTCGGCGTTCCCGGTCTCCCTGGCCTTCCTGGCCTTCCTGGCCTTCCTGGGCGTCGCGGACGCCACCGGGGGGACGAACCGGGAGCGTGGGATCAGGCCACCGGCGGCGAGAGCGTCCACGGCCCGCTGCTCGTTGTCGTCCCAGTCGACGACACCGCCGGCGGGCTCCAGCAGAACACGCACCACGCAGTCCCCACACGCGGCCCCGCGCACCACGCAGGTGCCACAGTCGATCAGCATCGTCTCCGCCTCCCCGGCCGGAACCGGCCGCCTCGAGCCGACCCGAACGGTCATGACATGACCGCCACGGGTGACGCGATCGCGTCGGGACCCACCGTAGGCACCAGGTCCGACAACTTTTCCGCCCCGACACCCCCAGCGGTCCACCGGACAGCGCGACGACCAGACCGAAAGCATGAATCAGGAATGATGCCGAGGCCGCCAGAGGAAGGATGCCGGGACCAGCAGGAGAACCCAGCACAGCCCGGACGAAGAACGAGACCTGGCCACCCAGCCCCTGACCCCACCAGAAAGCCCAGGCTTGACGCCGCTACAGCCGAGCAAGGTCGATCTTGACGGGGAAAGGCGCGACGGCGTCAACGACACCCGTGAAGACCTCATCGTCACGGTATGCCCTGGTCGCCGGATCGATGACGTAGGTGCGGACGACCGGGACGCCCGCGGGGGGCTGCTCGACCCGCCAGTAGTACGAGATCCCGGCCCGTGCGTACTGCTCGGCCTTGACGACCCGGTCGGTCGTCTCCGAGCCCGGTGAGACGACCTCGACGACAAGCAGGATGTGCTCGGGACGGGCCGGCATGATGTCGATCGTGTCGGCGCGGTACACGACGACGTCCGGGCGCCGGTTCGTCAGCGGCACCTCCTGTAGCCGAACATCGAAGCCGAAATCCGCGTTCCAGCCCGGCCCGGCAGCTGCCTCCAGCGCGACCGCAAGAATCTTGACCAGCCGGTTGTGGCGCTTGAACGCACGAGGGCTCACGACGACCGTCCCGTCCACGATCTCGATGCCCGCGCACTGCTCCTCGGACCAGGAGTCGTACTGCTCCACCGTGATCTGCTGGTGCATCCAGGCGGGAGCAATCATCTCCGTGGCGATGGCACACCTCCTCCAGGCGACCCGACGGCCTGATCCTCCCGAGCCAGCGTAACGCCGCCGTCTCGGGTAGCCGGACCGGTCCTCAACGATCATTGCCCACGGATGGAACGATCTCGGACACGCTCTTCGTCCGCCACTAACGATCTCGATGGCGTATCGCAGGCACTGTAGGTAAAATGCAGGCATGACTGCGATCACTATCCGCGACGTCTCCGAGTCCACCCTCGAAGCGTTGAAAATCAAGGCAGCGAAGGGGGGACGCAGCCTACAGACGTACCTGCTCGACCTGGTCACGCGCGACGCACGGACGCCGTCCCTGGCGGACATGATGACCCGCCTCGACCGCGAGACACGGTCCGACGTCAGCACCTCGGACATCCTTGCCGCGATCGACGACGGCAGGCAACGCCGTTGAGCGATGTAGCGGCCGTGATCGACTGTTCGGCGCTGGTACGGACGCTGACAGACCAGGGTGCGGGTGGAGCCGCCGTACGCCGCCGGCTCGCCAGCCTCGAGTCGCTCGCGGCACCTGGCCTGCTCGACTACGAAGTGGTCTCGGCGCTGTTCGGGATGCTTCGAGGCAACAAGATCACCGAACGAGAGACGACGAAGGCCGTCGCCGATTACCAGATACTGCCGCTCGTGCGGCACGAGACACTGATCCTCTGGCGGCGGGTCCGCGAACTGCATCACAACCTCAGCGCGTACGACGCGCAGTACGTGGCCCTCGCCGAGGCGCTGGGACTTCCCCTGATCACCAGCGACGCCCGCATCGCGCGCAGCGGCGCGGCCACATGCGCTGTCGAGCTCTTCGCCTGACGTTGCGTCAGAACGGTCATCAGGCTGTGCGTGGACTGCCGCGTGCCGTCAGCAGGCGCTCGCCGAAGGCCGTCGCCTGAAGTACCACCCGGCCTCAGCCGAGGAGGCTGGCGAGCATGGGCGCCGGGACGGCCCTGACCGGGTGGTCGAGGTCGAGGATGGATTTGGTGGCGAGGATGCCGTGGCCGTACCTGGCGTCGATGCGGCGGGCTTCGGCGCGCCAGCCGGTGTCGATCCACTTGGATTCGATGGGGGTGGTCGCCATGGGGCCGGCGGTGCCGGGGATACGGACAGGGCTGAGGTCGATCTCGCCACCGGAGCCGGTGCGGGCATAGCCGATGGTGTCGTCGGCGATCCAGCGTCCTTCGTCGTGCTGGTCGACGGCACGGGCGAGGGCGACGGCGAGGGCCATCTCGCTCAGTGCGGGGAACTCCGGGCGGGGCAGGCCGAGGCTGGTCAGTGCCGGCAGCCAGGCGAGGAGCGGGTCGGTGAGATACAGCTTGTGCCGGGTCCCGGCGACGGCCCGGCCGTCGTCGGTGCGCTGGCGGCAGCGCAGGGCGGCGTGTGAGTTGACCAGGCGGATGATGCGGCGTTCGAACAGGTCGCGGTTGGGGTAGCCGAGTTCGGCGGCGGTGGCGGTGAGGTTCAGCGGGCTGGTCATGCGCGCGGCGATTCCGGTGAGCAGGAGCGGGACGGAGTCGGTGGACGCCTCTGGATCGACGTCCGCGCGCAGCCAGGCGAGCAGGTCGCGCAGGTAGGTGGGGCTGACGGCGCCGGCGCGGTGGTGCTCGGCGACCGCGCGGGGGAAACCGCCGCAGGTCAGGTAGTCCTGCCAGGCGAGGTCGAAGTCGTCGACGCTGAACGCGAGGGCGGACAGCGCGCCGGCCGCCGATGTGCTGTCGAGCTCACCGGGATGGCTGACCGGTGGGAGAGGCAGCCGGGGGTGGGTGGCGGTGAGGTAGTCACGGAAACCCATCGGGAGGAGCTGGCGGATGCGGTGCCCGGCCCCGGAACCGGCCCGGCCGCGCAGGACGCGGTTGGCGCGAGCCCACGCCGTCGGGTCCGTACCGGCTGCCGCGCTTGCCCACCACGGGTTCGCATCGGCGAGGACGCGGCGCAGCTCGTCGTCTCGCATGGACCGCGGCTACCTGCCGGCACCACAGAAGGTAGGGGTTTTCGCCCTTGTCTCACCACAGAAGGTAGGGGGTTCTGCTAGATGGCACACCACAGAAGTGGGGAGGTAGACACGACTTTCCGTAGCCGGAACTGTCGAAGGCTGGCATAGAGGACCTCGTCGAACAGACTCGAGACCACGGCGATGCCCAGCTCGACGAACTGGGCCTTGTCCGCTTCGCCGCCGCGTGGCCGCTCGGATCACCAGACAGGAACCGTTGGTGGTGGCGACAAGACCGCGAACGGCACCTGGGCGCCACCCATGCGGCCACGAATCCGCCAGACGCGGCACAGTTAACAAAATAACTACCGGAAGACAATGGACGACACCCTGTGCGATGTGCGCCGCTGGCGCGCCTACGGGCCGGTAGGCACCCTGGGTGCTTTCAGGTGATCTACGGCCGCGTTGCGCTGACGCCTGCGGTATTCGAGCAGGTCGTCGAGCCGGACCTCGCGGTGGCGGCTCGGTTTCTCGAACGGAATGACGCCGCTCTCCAACAGCCGGACCAGCGTGGTGCGCGAGATGCCCAGCAGGTCTGCCGCCTCCTGAGCAGACAGCGTCAGGCTGGGTCAGACCAACACGGGCAGGTCTGTTGACAGCCTGTTCCCACCACGCGTGCGCCCGCGAGTGCTGCGGGAAGCCTGAGATGACCGTGCAAAGCAGCAGATTGACGTCGAGGACGATCACGAGGCTGCCGCACATTATCCATGATCTACTCGTCCTCCAGTTCGTCGGCGAGCCGGTTGAAACCAGACGGATCGAATCCCGGCCGTACAGCCGACTCGTGCGGTGTCAGACGGTATGGCTCCTGTCTGGCATCGGGCGGCGCCAAGGCGCGCCACAACGCGTCGTTGACGATCTGCTTCATGGGGCGACGCTCGCGGTGGACAGCCTCCTCGATCAGCCGGGCGACGTCATCATCGATGGTCAAGGTGGTCCGCATACAAGACATCATGCTTGCCAACCAAGGACCCGGTGAACGCGACAGACTCGTTTGAAATCGTCGGGCGACACAAGAAGATCTGCACGGCACGCCTCAACCGGCGTGGTAGATGCGGAAGCTGTCATCACGTGCTCGACTTTCACACTTTCCTTGATCGCTGGCGGCTGTCGGCGAAGGCGCATTGATTGCACTCATCGAGTTGGGTGGATGTTTCCGCCAGTGGCACGGCTCGATGTCGATGTCGATGTCGATGTCGTCGAACGTACGTTCCGTGAACCTGGCGAGACCACGCCCCCGGCGAATCCCGTGGCCACCGCTGTCGCCTACGCCGCGGAACGAGGGGTGACGCGAACGTCGAGGTCAGCGTCGAGAGCCTCGGCCAGCCGCCCCAGCACGGGGAGTGCGGGTACCGTCCCGCCGGCCTCGAACCGGGCCACCGCCGACTGGGTCATACCTGCCGTCCGAGCCAGCTCAGCCTGGCTCCAGGCACGCCGCAGGCGCAGCTCCCGCACCGCTCGGCCCAGCTCGAACGCCAGCCTGGCCGCCTGGTACGCCTCCCGCGCGCCCGGCTCGCCCATCCGCCGTTCCCTCAGCTCCGCCCAGTCCGCCCGCTCAGCCACCGCCGTCCTCTGAAGTTGACCGGCATGCCGGCCGAGACCGGACAGCTTGACCGCCGGACGCGCGAACCGTCACCTGTCCCAGGTCGGCAACGGTTACCGGCCTTTGTGCCACGCTACCGGTCGTTGGCGTCAGGTCAGGCGGTACTCCCGATCGCCGAAGTCAGCGACGATGCGGAGCTTGCCGCCGAGGGCACTGACGTAGGCACGCAGGGTAGAGATGGTGACGCTGTCGAGTTCGCCCCGTTCGAGGGCGGAGACGCGCGGCTGGGAGACCCCCATCGCGGCGGCGAGGTCGGACTGGGTGCGGTCCTGCTCGGCACGGACCTGGGCGAGATGCCACGCCCGGATGTGATCTTCGGCGACCTCACGTGCCCGGGTCATGTCGGCGTCGTCGAGGTCGAGTTCAGCGAGCAGTTCGCCGGTGTCCTCGTAGGTGTGCCAGCCGGCGGCGGTTCGTCCGCTCATCGTCGATCAGCCTCCCTCTTCCAGCGCTACCAGATGTTCGGCGTGGCGTGCCTCGGCGAGCGGGACCGCCACCTCGTACCACCCCTGCCGGTTGCCGGACTTGTCTCCGACGGGGAACGCTGTCTCCGATCTACTGCCAGCGCCGACGCCTACCGGCCGCTAAGATCCCGAACGGCCCGTAGGGTGGTAAACGGTGCGCCGTCCCCTTCCGCCCTGCTGAGTGATCATTCCGCGCTCGCGCAGGCCGCGGAGGATCTTGCGCACATACTGCGCGGTTACATCGAGCTCGGCGGCCAGGTCGTTGGCGGTCTCGATGCCGTTGTTGACGGCGTCGAGGACCCGCTGTTCGACGTGGGTGAGCACCGGCCGTGCCTGAGCCTGAGCCTGAGCCTGATGAAGGACCACGGTGAATCGGATGCCGTTGTCAACGTAGTGCGCCGGCGGGAGGCCCTGGGTGGCGAGTGCCTCCGTGACCGCGGGGATGCCGGTCGCGAGGGCCTCGATAACCCGCGCTCCGGTACTCGGGGACCGCACATACTGGCAGATATCGACGAGGCGTGCGTTGCGCGCTGAGGTCACATAGTCGCGGCCCAGCCGGTCAACGGTGATTCCATACAGCCCCCCGGGGTTCGACACGACGAGGCGGTGGTGTGCCGGACGCTGAGTGGGGACGCTGGGCCCCGGCATGTCGAGAGCATGCGAGCCCGGTTGGAACGGCTGGTGGAACGGGGTGTTCTCACCGAGCCCGATACCGGCTTGTTCGTCCTGCCCCAGCCCGCTCCACCGACCACCCCAAAGATCAACTCAAGCTGAGGCTCGGCGACAACGAGTAGAACGCCCCCTAAAAGGCTGAATGTCAGGAGAGAGTGCCGCGTGGTGCGATCCACGCGTGCGGCTGCCCGGTGGTGGCCGCGATGTGCTCGAAGTCGGCGTCGTAGTGCAGGATGACCGCACGATGATGTTCGGCCACCGCGGCGGTAAGCAGATCGATCACTCCAGCGGCACGGTGGTGGCCCCGGGCGGCCATCCGGACCTGGACATCACGTGCCCGCTCGGCGACAGCCTCGCTGATCGGCAGCGTCACGTAGAGAGTCCTGCGTCGCTCGGCGATCGTACGTACATCGATGAGGTCACGGCCGGAGTAGCCGGCCTCCAGGTCGACAGTCACACAGGTGGCCGCGGCCCGGTCGGCGATGAGCCCGGCGATGACGTTGCGGACCGCCGGGTGGCCGGTCCGCGCGTGTGCCGACGTGTCGATCAGATAGAGCTGGCCGGAACCGACCGGGAGGGTCACCGACGAGCCTGCCGCATGATCTCCGGATCCGCGATGTCCGGACCGACCCCGAGGGCATACGGGTCGTCAAGCAACTGCTCGATGCGGCGGCGGCGGTTGGCCACAAACGCGAGCGCGGCGTTGACGGTGTCCTTCTTCGTCGTGGTGCCCAGCTCTTTGGCAGCCAGCACCAGCATGGCATCGTCCAGATCGATCATCGTTTTCATATATCCGATCGTATAGCACGAGCAATACGATCAACAATACTGGATCGCTATGACGATCATGACTTACGACGTCTCTGGCGGTCAGGAGCGGTCGAGGCGGGCCAGGAGGGCGGCGGAGGGGACCGGGCGCGCGCCCGAGCGGCGGCTGGTGTCGGCCACCTCGCGGTCCGAGGTGACGACGACGACGGGACGTCCCACCGGCTCGGCCCGCACCAGGCGGACGATCTCCTCGTCGGCCAGCTGGCCGGAGCGGCTGAAGAGCACCCGCACCCCGCGGGGCGCCGCCACCCCGACCGGCCTGGCGGTGACCGCGGTCGCGTCGAACACGACCGTGATCTCGCTCTCGGGCGCGCGGCCGGCCAGCGCGCCGAGCCCGGACAGCAGCCGGGCGCGCTGCGCCTGCAGCGTCAACGAACCGTACCCACGCTTGGTGACGTTGTAACCGTCCACGATGACGTGCACGCCGGGGACCACGTCCCCGGCGAATCCCGTGGCCACCGCTGTCGCCTACGCCGCGGAGCGCGGGGTGACGCGAACGTCGAGGTCAGCGTCGAGAGCCTCGGCCAGCCGACCCAGCACGGGGAGTGTGGGTACTGTCCCGCCGGCCTCGAACCGGGCCACCGCCGACTGGGTCATGCCTGCCGTCCGAGCCAGCTCAGCCTGGCTCCAGACACGCCGCAGGCGCAGCTCCCGCACCGCCCGGCCCAGCTCGAACGCCAGCCTGGCCGCCTGGTACGCCTCCCGCGCGCCCGGCTCGCCCATCCGCCGTTCCCTCAGCTCCGCCCAGTCCGCCCGCTCAGCCATCGCCGTCCTCCTCGCCCCCGCCCACCGTGCGTGACTCGGCCAGGCAGCGCGCCAGCACACGCCTCGCCCGAGACACCTCGGCGGCCTCCCGCATCCGCGTCCTGGCGAACAGCTACATCCGTCCCCAGCGATGGCACGACGAGTTATCCGCATCGCCGTCTCCGATCGCGGAGTCGGTCGCGCCACGTCGTCAGCCTACGTGCGCTTGCCGTACCGGCATCTCCCCGCGGAGCGTTATCCCGTCTGTTGACGTTCCTGAGGATTGCATCTCGTCCTTGTTCAGCCGCCAGGGCCTCTTCCCGCCGCCCCAGATCAGCCAGCCGCAGTGACAGGTTGTTCAGCGACGTGGCCAGGTTGGGCAGAAAGGCGTCGGGATCGGCGACGGCACATTCCCGAAAAAGATCAACAGCGCGATTGGTGATCTTTACGGCGAGACCGTCGAGGATCAGACTGCGCTCCGGGGGCACACTCACCAGCAGCCGAACATGATCGACGGTGAGGTGGGGCGCCACATCGGCGACGGCGTCGAGCAGCACCGACGGGTCATCGACCTGCCGCGCCACCACCAGCGCCGCGGCACCGAGCAGGCCGGGGTGAGCGCGCACAAGCCGGTGTACCTCGCCGGCAGCGCGCGGCTGATGGGCCCGGGCGCGCATGAGCACGGTCAGCGCCTGGACAGCCTGCCCGGGCGAGGCATCGGCCAGCAGCGTGCCCGCCAGGTCCGGACGGTCCGCGGCGAGATCAACCGCGACCAGGTGTTCCCCGAGCCGGTCGGGTGTCAACCCCGCCCAGTACGCCGCACCCACCCCGTCGCCGGTGTCGGGCGGATGCAGCTCATGCAGCCAGGACGCCACCGCGAGCCGGCGATCAGGATCGCCGCGGATCCCGGCGAGCAGCGGAACCCGCCCGATCGTGGCGACCGCTTCCGCCGCGTCCGCGGCCCCGCACAACGTCGAGGTGAGCACGGACGAACGCAACGTGGCCGGCTCGTAGCGCAGGCCACGGGTCCGGGCGAACCGATCCCAATAGTCGGCCTCACGGGCCAGAATACGGTCCTCGACCGTCCCGGCATCCCCGCCGGGAGGCGGGCCGTGTCCCTGTTCTAAGAGGGTGTTCTGCACGCTTTTGCCGGTTCCCAGTTTGGGTTGATCTCTGGGGTGGGGTGGGGCCGGGTGAACAGGCCGGGTTCGGGTTCGGTGAGAACACCCCGGTCTACCAGCCTTTTCAGTTTGGCTCGCATGTTCTCGACGTGGCGGGGTCCGGTGCCGTGGCCCAGTGCCCGGCAGGCGTCCTTGGCGTGGAGCCCGTCGCCGTCGTCCTGGGTGAACAGGGCCAGCACGTCGCGGTAGCCGGGTGGGAGAGGCTCGGCCGGTGTGGTGTCCTCGGCGGTCAGTTCCAGCACTGTCCGGCGGGTGATCTCCAGGCGTTCCAGGGCCTGGCGCGCGGCGGCGAGCTGCTCACCGAGCCCGGCGATCTCCTGCTGGAGTGCGTCGATGGTCCGCCCGACCCGCACCCGCCGGGCCTCGCTCTGCTCCAGCAACTCGTTCATCGACACTGTGGCACCTTTCCCGGTGCATCCCGCGGGTCAGACCCGCGGGTCACGCCAGGTCGCCGTGGCAGCACGCGTCAGCCGGCGTGCCATCACGTCCACCATCGACCAGCGGATCATCGCGACCGCACTCGACGGTTTCGCTTCGTAGCCCCGGGCCAGACGCCGGTGCAACATCAACGTGCCGAACGTCTGCTCGACTACCCACCGTTTCGGCAGCCGGGTGAACCCCCGCGCTCCCGGCGGGCGGCCGACGACCTCCACGTCGCTCCCCAGGCCGGCCCCATGCTCGACGACCGTGGTCTTGAACCCGGCGTCCACCCACGCCTTGCGCACCGATGGGACGGCGGCGGCCACCCGGTCCAGCAGAGCGGCGCCGAGGGTGTTGTCGTGCACGCTCGCGGCGACCACGGTCACCGCGAGCCTGCAGACCAAGGGTATCGGTGGCGATCCCACGTTTACGGCCTGGGCTTTTCTTCCCCGGGTCCAGGCCGGTGGTGTCCGCCGAGGCGTTGGTCGAGGCCCGCACCGTCTGGGAGTCCAGCACGACCGCGCTCGGATCGGCGTGGCGGCGGTGCTGCTCACGGACCTGCCAGCGCAGCAGATCATGCACGGTCTCGGTGGTGCCGTCGTCACGCCAGGCACCGAAATAGTAGTAGACCGCGCTGACCGGTGGCAGGTCGTGGGGGAGGTAACGCCACTGGCAGCCGGTCCGGGCCTGGTAGAGGACCGCGTTCACGATCTCCCGCAGCGCGTAACGGCCCTCATGCCCACTGACCGACGGATGCCGCGCCTTCCACGCGGTGACGACCGGACAGATCAGTTCCCACGCCTCATCGGACAGATCACTGGGATACGGCCTGCGTTCTGTCATGCCTTCCAGCACAACGCACCCGCCACCGAACGCAAGACGATCAGCCCCACACCCCAAAGATCAACCCAAGTCGAGAACCGGCAAAAGCCTGCAGAACACCCTCTCAAGGGCGAACTCCAGCTCCACCGGCCCCAAAGCGAACCGCGCCGGCTCACCGGCACCCGCCAGCCGCGCCGCCGCCAGCTCCCGGCGCAACGCCCCGATCGCGTCCGACAGCTCCACCCACGGCTCGTCAGCCATCCCAGCCCCCCTATCGTGCGGAACGTTCCGAACCCATCGAACGACCGCGACCCCGACACCCCGACCCGGCCGACCACACCGACGACATCTGGCCGCGCGTCGGACAGCAGCCGCTGACAGCAACAGGTACTCGGCGCGCAGCGCCTCACCCGTGCGCTGACCGATGCGATCAGCGATCCACAGCTGCGAGCTCTCCTCACCCGCCTCGGACACCGCACCGACGGCCCCCTTGGCCATCTGCCTGGCGCGATCGACCAGGCCATCGACAGCGTCGAGATCCTCACCCGACCGAGTCGCCGCCGCGACTATGCACCCGCTCCTGGGCTCCGGGCCTGAGAGCTCCGGCGCACTGATCCGATGGCGGTCGAGTGTCGGGTGCCCGTTCGAGCTGGGGATGGGCGCGGTGTCCGTCAGCGGACGGCTACCATCAAGCGGTCGGCGTAGAATCGAGTGAAACGAGTATGTCGATCGCTCCGATCGTCTTGGAGGCCGTTCATGACCTCGTCCGTCCGACCTGAACCGCTCCACGACGAGACGTACCTGCCGGATGAGGACACCGGTGAGATCATTGACTTCCTGGCCGCGCTTCGCGACCGCGACCGGCGGACCGCCGGCTCACGGCCTCGGCTCACCGGCCCGGACGGGCACAGCGTCGAGCTCCCCGAGCCGATGTTCAACGTCCTTCTACAGGTCGCCGCGGCGATGAAGGCGGGCCTGGGCGTCACGGTGGCTCCGCACCATCTGACGATGTCCACCCAGGAAGCCGCGGATCTGCTCCGTATCTCCCGCACCACCCTGGTCCGGCTGCTGGAGAACGGCGCCATCCCGTTCGAGAAGCCCAGCCGTCACCGCAAGGTCCGCCTCGACGACCTTCTTGAGTACCGGCGGCGCCAACGCCATGCCGCTGATCTCGCCTTCGCTGACATGGTCGCCGACACCGAGCGTCTCGGCCTCTACGACGTCAGCCCCGACGAGACCCGGGCTGCGCTGAAAGCCGCCCGCAAGAACGCCGAAGGCTGACCAGATGTTCTCCGCGCTGCTCGACACCTGTGTTCTAGTGCCCAGCAGGGCCCGCGACGTGCTGCTTGAGATCGCCAGCACCGGTGCCTACCGGCCGCTGTGGTCCACCGAGATCCTGGACGAGCTCGAACGTACCCTGCGCGTGCTGCTCGGCAAACGCGGAACCGCGCCAGAAGAAACCGACGCCTACCTCACCCGCCTCTTCCGGCAGATGAAGACCGCCTTCCCGGAAGCGCCCGTGACCGGCTGGGAACGGCTCGTGCCGACCATCGAACTCCCCGATCCCGACGACCGACACGTGGTCGCCGCCGCCGTGGCCAGCCGAGCCGACGTGATCATCACCGACAACCTCGCGGACTTTCCACCCGCTGCGCTGCCCGCGCCCCTGACCCGCCAGTCCCTCGACGACTTCCTCCTCGACGAACTCGACCTCCACCCAGACCTCGTTGTCAAGGCCGTTCGTGCCATCGCCGCCAGGACCGGCAGATCCGGCCCCACGCTGACCGCCTACGACATCGCTACCTACCTGCATGCCCACGGCACCCCGGCATTCGGCGAACGCCTTCTTGTCGCACTCGGTCAAACGGCAGCACCGGCTCCGTAGTGACGCGGCCCCGGCTCGGCGCAGGTCTGGTCGTTCGCCCGCACCACAATCCCCGCAACAGCGGTCACCAGACGGGCGGAAGCGCCAGAAACTACCAGATCTACAGAACGCACGTTCGACCCGGCAGGCGACCTGCCTACTGTGGCAGTCGCTGGGCGTCGTTCCTGATCGGGACACATGCGGCGACCGAGCGGACCGCGATTTCGGAACTCTCCACCAAGATCGATCGGTTCTCATGCCGCTGCGTTAGGTCCGCTCATTTTCTGATCATGCTTCTGGCCTGCTTGACGTCCTCCGGATCGATCATCGTTTTCACGCGTCCAACCATGCGATCCGAACACTATGATCAACAATACGGGGTTGTTGAAACGACCACGAGCCCTGATGCCGCCGGCGGTCAGGAGCGGTCGAGGCGGGCCAGGAGGGCGGCGGAGGGGACCGGGCGCGCGCCCGAGCGGCGGCTGGTGTCGGCCACCTCGCGGTCCGAGGTGACGACGACGACGGGACGCCCCACCGGCTCGGCCCGCACCAGGCGGACGATCTCCTCGTCGGCCAGCTGGCCGGAGCGGCTGAAGAGCACCCGCACCCCGCGGGGCGCCGCCACCCCGACCGGCCTGGCGGTGACCGCGGTCGCGTCGAACACGACCGTGATCTCGCTCTCGGACGCGCGGCCGGCCAGCGCGCCGAGCCCGGACAGCAGCCGGGCGCGCTGCGCCTGCAGCGTCAACGAGCCGTACCCACGCTTGGTGACGTTGTAACCGTCCACGATGAGATGCACCCCGGGGACGGCGAGCACCTCGTCGATCACGGCCGGGTCGTCCTCGGCCAGGCCGCGGGCGCTGACCCCGCAGAACGGGTCGAGAGGCGCGGCGTCATCCTCACCACGGCCGACGATGTCCGCCGGGTGCAGCACGGCGGTCGGCAGCGCGAGCTCCTTGCGGAAGCCGTTGGCCGCGGCCATCAGCGTGTCGAGCAGGACCCGCAGGCGCACGTCCTCGGCGGAGCGGGCCTCCCGGCTGCCCCGCCGGGACGCGGTCGCGGCGGCTTCGAGCTCGGCGACCCGCTGCCGTAGCCGGCGGGTCTCGGCCTCGGCGTCCCGGGCGGCGGCGACCGCCTCGTCACGGGCCTTCTCCGCCGTCTCGACGGCCTCGTTCGCCGTGCTCTCGGTCCGGCGGAGCCGGTCGGAGGAGGAGCGCAGCCGGCGGCGGGCGTCCTCCACCTCGGAGCGGGCGGCCGCCAGACGTTCCCGCAACTGGTCGTTCTCGGCCTTGGCGCTCTGCCGGAGCGTGTCGAGCTGTTCATGCAGACGTGTGACCGTCTCGGTGGCGTCGACCGCGCGGGCCGACGCCGCGGCCTCGGCCACCTCATGGGCGGCGGCCTCGAGCATCCGTTCCCAGCCGGGCAGCCGCAGGACGTAGGCGACGGCCGCGATCTCCTCGGGCGGCGCCGCCTCGGGCGGCCCCTCGTCGGACTCCAGCGACGCCACGAGCTCGGGCAGGGCCAGCCGCAGCCGCTCGGCGACCCGGCCGCGAAAGACCGCGTCGTTGGCCATGGCCGCCGCCAGCGGCGTCGCTCCGAGCCGGGACCGTCGGGACGGGATGAAGCGGCGGACAGCCACGAGCGTGGCCGGCACGTCCTGTTCCGGGAGATCGGCGAGGGTGTCGGCCGCGAACGCCACGATCTGTGCCCGGACGCTGGACGGAAGCGGCTCGCTCACCCGGACGCCCGTGCAGGCGCGCACGGCGCGTCGCCCAGCCTGCCACCGCCACCTGGCGAGCCGCCGTCCGACGGCCTGCCGCCGGCCACCGCGATACTGGTCGCCGTGGTGCCGTTCGGCCCACCAGGGTGACAATGCCGGAGGCCCGCGGTATGCCCGGCCGCCGCCCCTCGCCCCCCGCCCCGGCCGGGACAGCCGAGCCCGCCAGGGCCGCCGGGAACGGCCTGGGCACGGGCCCGCCCCTGGTGCCACGGCCTCCCCGCCACGGCGCAGCGGACCGGATCCGCGCGTGTCCCCCACCGGATGCGGGCAGGGGGTTCGGGAAGATCGAGGGACACGGCCAGACTCCGGGGCACGTTGGGAACAACGACGACGACACCCCAGCGTATCGGGCCAGCCCGATCCCTCCGGATCGCATGGGTTCTCGGCCGTTTCGTCCAGGCCACAGCGCCAGCCCCGCCCGGCCAGGCCCGCCCGGCCGGCCGGGCCCGTCCTGACAGGCGCTACCGGGCGAGGGCGGCCCGGATGCGCTCGGCGGCGTCGTCGAGCGCATCCGGGTCAGGGCTGTGATCGGCCGCCTCGAACGAGATGTCGGCCTCGGAGTCGATCGGGATGAGGTGCACGTGCACGTGTGGCACCTCCAGCCCGGCCAGCAGCGCGGCCACCTTGCGGGGGCGGAAGGCGGTGTCGATGGCCCGCCCGACCAGGGCCGCGGTGCCCCACAGCTCCCGCAGGACGTCGGGCGGCAGGTCGATCCAGTGGTCGACCTCCAGTCGTGGCACCACCAGGGTGTGCCCCGGCCGGATCGGGGCGATGGTCAGGAACGCCGCGCTGTGGTCGTCCTCGTGGACGATCCGTCCGGGCAGCTCCCTCTTGATGATCCGGGTGAAGATGCTGGCCATGCCCGGACAGTACATGTCGGACGGTGGCTGTATCTGGACGGTATCCGTATCCGGACGGCGTCATCTGGACGGCGTCTGCATCCGGACCGTAGCCGGGTGAGGCCCGACAGTGACCGTACCGCTCCGCCCCACCCGCGCTGGCGGCGGCGGGGACGCCGGCGCGGACGGGCCGGCGGGCCCATGGGTGACGCACCGGCGCAGACCGGTCAGCCATACGGAATCATGCGCCTGTGGCCTGGTTTGAAACGAATGGCATCCGCATGGCCCAGGTAAGCCTGGACTGCGTCGACGTGGAGCTGATGGTCAGGTTCTGGTCGTCGGCGCTCGGCTACGAGGTCGCGCGTCATGATGGCGGCTCGGCCGTCCTGCGCCACCCGGCCGGCGCCGGCCCCAAGCTGCGCTTACGGCGCGTGTCCGGATCGGTGCCGAGCCCGGGCCGGCTGCACCTGGACCTGTACGCGGTGGACGCCGCGCGCGTCGTCGGCTGGCTGTCGTCGCTGGGCGCCCGCGAGGTCGGGCACTACACCGACGGCGCCGACAGCGGCTTCATCCTCGCCGACCCGGAGGGCAACGAGTTCCGGGTCACCACGGCGGGTCAGGACGGGTTCGCCCGGCCGTTCGCGTAACGGGCCGGCGACACCTGGCGACCAGCCGGTGACCGGCGGGCGGGGCGGGAGCCGGTCCGGGAACGAGGCGGGAACGGGACGGGAAAACTGTCGTGAGCGGGGACTAGCGTACCCGTACATGCGCCGGTTCCCCTCCGTGCCGGGCGGCGGCCACCCGGACACGCCGCCCACCTCGCCTGCCGGGCCCCAGCCCCCGCTCCACCAGGGCGTTCCGGCGGGCCGCCAGTTAAACGATCATGTCCGTCCCGTGCTGCCGGCACCCCAGCTGCCCGAGCCGCCGGCGGAGCTCGGCCGTCCCCTGCGGGAGGTCACCTTCGTCGTGGTGGACCTGGAGACCACCGGCAGCCAGGCGGCCGACAGTGAGATCACCGAGATCGGCGCGGTGAAGATCCGCGGCGGGGATGTCCTCGGGGAGCTGGCGACGCTGGTGCGGCCGGCCGCGCCGATCCCGCCGTTCATCTCGGTCCTCACCGGGATCACCGACGCGATGGTCGCCACCGCGCCGCGCATCGACGCCGTCCTGCCGGCCTTCCTGGAGTTCGCCCACGGCGGCGTGCTGGTCGCGCACAACGCGCCCTTCGACCTCGGCTTCCTGCGGGAGGCGTGCGTACGCTGCGGCCAGCCCGTCCCCGCCTGGGAACATCTGGACACGCTCCGTATCGCCAGGCAGGTGCTGGGCCGGGACGAGACCCCGGACCACAAGCTCGCCTCGCTGGCCCGGCTCTTCCCCGCGGACGCCGGGCCCTGCCACCGGGCGCTGGCGGACGCGCGGGCGACCGTCGCCGTGCTGCACGGGCTGTTCGAGCGTCTGGCCGGCTTCGGCGTGACCACGCTGGAGGAGGTGCACGGGTTCTCCCGCAAGGTCTCCCCCGCCCGGCGGCGCAAGCGGCACCTGGCGGACGACCTGCCGACCGGCCCGGGGGTGTACATCTTCCGGGACAGCGCCGACCGGCCGCTCTACGTCGGGACGTCCCGGTCGGTGCGGGCCCGCGTCCGGTCGTACTTCACCGCCGGTGAGCCGCGGCAGCGGATGGCCGCGATGGTCGCCTCGGCCGAACGGGTGGACGCGGTCACGTGCGCGCACGCGCTGGAGGCGCAGGTCCGGGAGGTCCGGCTGATCGCCGAGCACAAGCCCCCGTACAACCGGCGCTCCCGCAATCCGGAACGGGCGGTCTACCTGAAGATCACCGACGAGCCGTACCCGCGGCTGTCCCGGGTGCGCGCGGCCCGGGACGACGCCACCTACCTCGGCCCCTTCCCCAGCATGGCCGCGGCGGACCTCGCCGCGGCCGCGATCCACGAGGCGATCCCGCTGCGCCAGTGCGCCACCCGGCTGTCCCCGCGCCGGCCCACCGCCGCGTGCGCGCTGGCGGAGCTGGACCGCTGCGGGGCGCCCTGCGACGGCCGGGAGAGCCCGCAGCAGTATGCGCGGCACGTGGCGGCGGCCGTGACGGCCATCACCACCGACCCCCAGGTGGTCGTGGACGCCGCGCGGGCCCGCATCGCCGTCCTCGCCGCCGAGCGACGCTACGAGGACGCGGCCGTCGTCCGCGACCGGCTGCTGGCCTTCCTGCGCGCCGCGCGGCGGCTCCAGCACCTGTCGGCGCTGACCGGCGTGGCCGAGATGACCGCCGCCGCGCCCGGCGAGGAGGGCGGGTGGGACATCGCGGTGATCCGCCACGGCCGGCTCGCTGGGGCGGCCAGCGCACCGGCACGCACCGATCCGTGGCCCTGGGTGACGGCGGCCCGGGCCAGCGCCGAGACCGTGCGGCCGGGGCCGGGCCCCACGCCCTGCGCGAGCGCCGAGGAGACCGAGCTGATCCAGCGCTGGCTGACCGGCCCGGGCGTGCGCCTGGTCGGCCTCGACGGCCAGTGGGCCTCCCCGGTGACCGCGGCGGCCAGGCAGATCGCCCTGCTGGGCGGCTGACCGCCACCCGGCCAGCGCCGCAGGCCCACTGGCGCGGCCAGGCGGCCAGGATGCCCGGGGCGGCCGGGCGCCCCGATAGCCGGGCATCCGGCCACCCCTGCGACCCGGCCACCCCTGCCACCCCGGCCGCGCCGGAAACCCCGGCCGCGCCGGCCGTACCGGAAGCCGCTACCGCGCGAGCCGGCCGAGCAGTGCGCTCGCCGCCAGGATCGTCACGCCGGCGGAGCCGATCAGGACGGCGAAGTCGAGCGGCAGGTGGGCATGCGCGCCGATCAGCAGGCCACGCAGCGCGTCGACCAGGTAGCTCAGCGGGTTGAGGTAGCTGACCACACGCACCCAGGACGGCATGATGTCGACCGGGTAGAGGGCGTTGCTGGCGAAGAACATCGGCATCATGATCGCCTGACCGATACCCATCAGCCGGTCCCGGGAGAGCACCAGCCCCGCGATCACGATGGACAGGCAGGCGAAGAACGCCGCGCCGATCACCACCGCCACCGCGGCGCCCAGCAGCTTCAGCGGGTTGGCGGTCAGCCCGACGCCGAGCACCGCCGCGAGCAGCACGACGACGAACACCTGGATCAGCGCGCGCACCCCGGCTGCGAAGGCCTTGCCCGTGACCAGCGCGGTGCGTGGCGTGGGCGTGACCATGAGCTTGGCCAGCACGCCCGCGTCCCGGTCCCAGATGATCTGGATACCGTAGAAGATCGAGATGAACAGCGCGGACTGGGCGAGGATCCCCGGTGCCAGGTAGTCCAGATACGGAACGGACCCGGTCGGGATGGCGTGGATGCGGTTGAACGTCACGCCGAAGACCAGCAGCCACAGCGCGGGCTGGACGGCCCTGGTGTAGAGCTCCACCCGGTCGTGGCGCAGCTTCTGCAGCTCCACCAGGGACAGCGTGGCCAGCCGGCGCAGCAGCAGCCGGGCCGCGCCCAGCCTGCTGGCGTCGAAGTCGTCGTCGATGAGGCCGCCGGGCCAGGCCCTGCCGGCCGCGCTCCCGGTGCTCCGGGAATCCCGCTCCCCGGGAGGGCTAGCCAACCCGGCTGGCGGCACGGCGGGTGTGCTGGACGCCACGGAAATCACCTGCCTCGTTGCCGTTGCCGTTGCCGGCGAGCGCGCCGCCGGTGTGGTGCCGGAAGACGTCCTCCAGGCTGGCCCGCGGGCCCAGCGCGGCCTTCAGCTCGCCGGGCACACCGGTGGCCCGTACCCGGCCGGCGTGCATCAGCGCGACCCGGTCGCAGAGGACGTCGGCCTCCTCCATGTAGTGGGTGGTCAGCAGCACCGCCATGCCGTACTCCTCGCGCAGGCGCAGGACGTGCTCCCAGACGCTGTCGCGGGCGATCGGGTCGAGGCCGACGGTCGGCTCGTCGAGGATGAGCAGCCGTGGCGCGTTGACCAGGGCCTGGGCCAGTTCCAGGCGGCGGACCATCCCGCCCGAGTAGGTGCGCGCCAGCCGGTCGGCGACGTCGGTCAGGCCCATGGCCGCCAGCGCCTGGTCGACCCTGGCCCGGCGGTGCCGGCGCGGGACGTCGAACAGGCCGGCGAACAGCGCGACGTTCTCGCGTCCGGTCAGCCCGCTGTCCGCGGAGAGCATCTGCGGGACGTAGCCGATCAGCCGCCGGGCCCGGATCGGCTGGCGGGCCGCGTCCACCCCGAAGACGGCAGCCGAGCCGGCCGCCGGCCGCAGCAGCGTCACGATGACGCGGATCGCCGTGGTCTTGCCGGCGCCGTTCGGCCCGAGCAGGCCGACGATCTCCCCGGGGGCGAGGGTGAGGTCGAGGGAGTCGACCGCGGTCTTCGCACCGAAGCGGTAGGTCAGCCCCCGGACGTCCAGCGCCGGCGGGTCGTCCCGGGCCGGCGCGGACGCGGCCGGGGACACGGAGTGATCGATGGACATCCGGCCTCCATATCTTTTTCTTTCTACAACTAACTATCCACCTCCACGGCTGCCGCGTCACCTGCCCCGGGCCGGCCACCCGCACGCCGGCCCGCCTTCCTCCGCCCAGCGGCGGCCGGCCAGCCGGCCAGCCGGCCGGCCAAACCATCGGACATCCGCCCGAACAGCCCGTAAACGGCCTGGAGCCTCCCACCTCCGGATGACGGAAGCGGAAGGCCCCAGGTAGGCCGTGCGGCGGGAAGAACCGGGAAGAGCTCAGCCGGTCAGTGCCCGCCCTCGGGACGCTGCGGGGAGCCGGTCGGCTCCGGCTGGCGTTCCTCGTCCTCGACGAAGAAGCCGCTGACAGCCCGTCCCGCACGGCGCACGAGGTCGCCCTTGCCGTGCCCCTCCCCCGCGGGCGGCAGGGCCACCCGGTCGGTCGGCACCCGGGGGTGGTCGGGCACCGGCGGCAGCTTCGGCCGGTGCTCCTCGATGAACTCCCCGTTGGGCAGCTGCTGGATGATCCCGGTCTCGATGCCGTGCGCGGCGATCTCGCGGTCACGCTCCTGCAGGTGGATGCACAGCTTCCTGGTGAGGTAGAAGGCGATCGGCGGCAGGACGATGGCGCCGACACGTCCCGCCCAGGTCATCGCGTTCAGCGAGATGTCGAACGTCTTGGCGATGACGTCGTTGCCACCCGAGATCCACAGCACCAGGTAGAACGCGATGGCGAAGACGCCGAGGGCGGTGCGGGTGGGCGCCTCGCGCGGGCGCTGCAGCAGGTTGTGCGACTCCTTGTCACCGGTGACCTTCGCCTCGATGAACGGGTACACGGCGAGCAGGGTGAACAGGATGCCGGGCAGGATCAGCGTCGGCCAGAACACCGCCGGGACGGTGTGCCCGAGCCCACGGAACTCCCACGGCGGGAACAGCCGGGTCGATCCGTCCAGGAAGCCGATGTACCAGTCCGGCTGGGAGGCGGAGCTGACGTTCGCCGGGTCGTACGGCCCGAAGGCCCAGATCGGGTTGATCTGGGCAAGGCCCCCGAGCAGGGCGAGCATCGCGAACACCAGCATGAAGAAGCCGCTGGACTTCGCCGCGAAGACCGGGAAGACCCGGTGCCCGACGACGTTGTGCTCGGTCTTGCCCGGCCCGGGGAAGTCGGTGTGCTTCTGGTGCCAGAGGATGCCCAGATGGGCGCCGATCAGCGCCAGCAGGATGCCCGGCACCAGCAGGATGTGGACGACGTACAGCCGGGGGATGAAGTTCTCGCCCGGCCACTCACCGTTGAAGACGAGGAAGGACGCCCAGGTGCCGACGACCGGGATCGACTGCGCGATGGACGCGGCGATCCGCAGCCCGGTGCCGGAGAGCAGGTCGTCCGGCAGCGAGTAGCCGGCGAAGCCCTCCAGGATGCCCAGCACGAACAGGCCGACGCCGATCAGCCAGTTGACCTCGCGGGGCTTGCGGAAGGCGCCGGTGAAGAACACCCGCATCAGGTGCACCAGGATGGACGCGACGAACAGCAGCGCGGCCCAGTGGTGGATCTGGCGGAAGACCAGGCCCGCGCGGGTGTCGAAACTGATCTCCAGGGTCGACGCGTAGGCGCGGCTCATCTCGACGCCCTTGAGCGGCACGTACGAGCCGTCGTAGACGACCTCGGTGTTGCTCGGGTCGAAGAACAGCGTCAGGTAGATGCCGGTCAGCACCAGGATGACGAAGCTGTAGAGGGCGATCTCCCCGATCATGAAGGACCAGTGGCCGGGGAACACCTTGTTCAGGTTGCGCCGCAGCGCCTCCTGCGTGCCGAACCGTTCGTCGGCCGCCCGGTTGAGCGCGCGGACGGGGCCCGGCCTCTTGACCAGGGGCGGTGGTGGGACGGTGGTCATGAGCGCTCCCAGAAGGCGGGACCGACGGGCTCGGTGTAGTCGCCGTCTCGTGCGATGAAATATCCGTCCGCGTCAACGCCGATCGCCAGCTGCGGCAGGGACCGGCTGGCCGGCCCGAAGATCGCTCGACATCCGTCCAGCACATCGAACACGGACTGGTGGCAGGGGCAGAGCAGGTGGTGGGTCTGCGCCTCGTAGAGGCTGACCGGGCAGCCCGCGTGGGTGCAGATCTTGGAGTAGGCGACGTGGCCGTCGTAGGCCCAGTTCTCCCGGCCCGGCCGCGGCCGATTCTCGTCCGGGCCGAGCCTGATCAGGACGGTGGCGCTGTCGGCCTTCTGGTGCAGGGTGAGCTGGGGCTCGTAGCGGACCCTGCCGTCCGGCTCGGTGACCGGGACCGCCGGGAACACCGTCTCGATGCCGCCGATGGAGATGTCACCGAGCCTGACCGGGGTGCCCTCGCCGGTGACCAGCCGGGCGCCCTTCACCCAGTGGGTGTGGTTGAGCTGCTTGCCCGGCTTGCGGTTGGTCAGGTTCAGCAGCGGTACCACCAGCAGGGCGCCGAGCACCGTGCCCGCGCCGAGCAGGGTCCGGCGGATCAGCGGCCGGCGGGCCAGCCCGGTGTCGGCGTAGCCGAGGGCGACCGTCTCCTCGGTGGCGGCGATCTCCTCGTCCGCGGACCTGAAGGGATGCCGCTCCTGGACGGCCTCCTCGTGCGGCATGAGCCGCTTGGCCCAGATGATGACCCCGAACCCGATGCCGCCCACGGCCAGGGCGAGCGCGGCGCCCAGGGCCGGGGTGTAGTACTCCTTGTGCTTGTCACCGACGAAGTTAGTGACGACGAACCCGACCGTCCCGATGATCGAGACCACGAACCAGAACGCGGCCAGCCGCTCGGCCCGGCGTTCGGCCCGGCGGTCGACCGCCTCGGCGTGGGGATCGCGTACGCTCACGCCCCGCTCGGGCGGCTCGGCCAGCAGGACCGTCGACCCCGCGCGGGTCGAGTCGGTCTGGTGCGGCGGGGTGCCGAGACGCTCGGGACCGTCGTCACGGCCCTGCCGCAGCTCGGGCCCGCCAGCGCCGGCGCCGGCGCCGGACCCGGACGCGGGCTCCCCCGACGGCTTCACCGGGTGCTTGGCCCGGTCGAAGATGCTGCCGCCGTCGCCGGACGGGCCCGGGCCGGCGTTGTCGTCGTCCTGCTTGCTCATACCTTCTGCCTCGCTCCGATCCACAGGCACACCGCGAGCAGGCCGCCGATCCCGACCAGCCAGGCCAGCAGCCCTTCGGGGACCGGGCCGTACTTGCCGAGGTCGTGGCCACCGGCGCCCGAGGCCTCGCTGACGTGCCGGACGTACTTGGCGATCGCGACCGCGTCGGCCTCGTCGATCTGCCCCGGGCCGAACAGGGGCATCGACTCCGGACCGGTCCGCATCGCCTCGATGATCTGGGTCGGGGTGGCGTGGCTGAGGTCCGGCGCGTACTTGCCGTAGGTCAGCGGCGCGCCCGCGCCCGCCGCCTGGTGGCACTGGGCGCAGTTCGCCCGGTACAGCTCCCCGCCGTGGGCCAGGTCGGCGTCGTCCCACTCGGCCTCGTCGATGACCGGCTTCTTCGGGCCGCCGCCGAGGCTGTCGATGTAGGCGGCCAGCTGGTCGATCTGCGTCTGGCTGTAGATCGGGTCCTTGCGCTTGGCCTGCGCGCCCGGCGCGGCCAGCGGCATCCGCCCGGTGCTGACCTGGAAGTCGACCGCGGCCGACCCGACGCCGATCAGGCTCGGGGCCTGGTTGCCGCCCTGGCCCTGCAGGCCGTGGCAGCTTGAGCAGCCCTGGAGGTAGAGGGCGCGGCCCGCCCGGACGGCCTCGTTGGTCGCCGCGGTGTCCTCGGCCGTCCCGCGCGGAGCGAACGCCGTCCACAGCACGCCGGTGGCCGCGAGCGCCACCAGCAGGACCACGGCCGAGGAACGCCGACGCCGGCGTACGGATGCGCGGGCAGCGCCCGTAGATGCAGTCATGTCGCTCACTGGAGGAGGTAGATGGTCGCGTACAGGCCGATCCAGACGACGTCGACGAAGTGCCAGTAGTACGACGTCACGATCGCGGACGTCGCCTTCTCGGGCGTGAACCTGCCGTAGGTCGACCGGGCGAGCACGATCACGAAGGCGACGAGCCCGCCGATGACATGCAGGCCGTGGAAGCCGGTCGTGAGGTAGTACACGGACCCGTAGGCATGGGACGAGATCGAGAACTCGTTCTCGCGGAAGTACTCCCACGCCTGGCCGCCGACGAACACCAGGCCCATGAGCAGGGTGATGACGTACCAGCGGCGCAGCCCGTAGACGTCACCGCGCTCGGCCGCGAACACGCCGAGCTGGCAGGTCAGGCTGGAGAGCACCAGGATCGTCGTGAAGAAGAGCGCGAAGCCGACGTGCAGGTGGACCGGGCCGTACTCGGACCCCGCGGGAACGCCGGTGACCGGCGGCCAGTTGTCGCTGTCGACCGACCGGATCGTGTAGTACATCGCGAACAGGGCCGCGAAGAACATCAGCTCCGATGACAGCCACACGATCGTCCCCACGGAAACCATCGAGGGACGGTTGGCCGTGGGGTGCGGCGGCGGAGCTTTCTCAAGGACGGAGGCGGAGGCCACGTCGGTCATTCTGGCACGCGATCCGCCAGGCGCCACCGTAGGTTCGACATTCGGTAGGACTACGAGCTGTCGAGGGTTCGGCCGAACCCCCGTCCAGCCCCGATCGGAGTGAGGTGAAAGGGCCTGTGACCAGTCCCGGTGCCCTTGCCGCGGCAGGCGCGGGAAGCCTGCTCGCATCGTCCGGGCAGGGAGAACTTCCACCGCCACCGACCGTCGGACGGATGCTGCTGCACCTCTCGCCGGAACCCGGCCCGCTGCTGCTGGTCGCCCTCATGGGCGGGCTGTACCTGTTCGGCGTGAGCAGACTCACAGATCGCGGAGACGCCTGGAGCCGCTGGCGGACCGCCTCCTGGCTGGCCGGCCTGCTGGTGGTCGCCTATGCGCTCGTCGGCGGGATAGCCGCCTACGACACCGCCCTGTTCAGCGCACACGCCGTCCAGCACATGTTGCTCGGCACGGTCGCGCCCATCCCGCTCGCGCTGGGCGCCCCCGTGACACTGGCGCTGCGGGCCCTGCCGCTGCGCCCCCGCCGGCTGCTGGTGAGGCTGCTGCACAGCCGGGTGGCGCGGGTGGCCGCCTTCCCGCTGGTCGGCTTCGCCGTGTTCATCGTGAGCCTCTACGGGCTGTACTTCACCAGCCTGTACGAGGCGTCGCTGCGGCACCCGGTGCTCCACCTGTTCCTGCACGCGCACTTCCTGGCCGTCGGCTGCCTGTTCTACTGGCCGATCATCGGGCTCGACCCGATGCCGGGACGGCTGCCGTACTGGGGGCGGCTGCTCCTGCTGTTCGTGACCTTCCCGATGCACGCGCTGTGGGCGCTGGCGATGTTCACCACCGACGAGGTCTTCGCCGCGGACTGGTACACCGCGCTCGGCCGGACCTGGGGGTCCAGCCCGCTCAGCGACCAGCAGACCGGCGCCGGGCTGATGTGGGCCGCCGGCGAGATCGTCGGCGCTCTGGTGTTCATCGCGCTGTTCATCCAGTGGTCGCGGGCGGACGACCGGGAGGCCGCCCGCGAGGACCGCCGCCTGGACCGGCTGCTCGACGCCGCCACCGGCCCTGCCCGGCCCCGCCCGGACGCGCCCGGGCAGCCGCGGGATGCGGGGCGGGAACGGGATGCGGAAGAGGGGCCCGGGCCCGCGCCGCAGAGCGACCCCGAAGCCGAGCTGCTCGCCCGGGAGGCGGCCTACAACGCCTGGCTGGCCCGGCTCGCCGCGAGCGACACCGCCGCCCCGCGCCGGCCCGCGACCGTCCGTGACCAGACGCGGGGGACGGAACAGGGCTGACGAGGCCGCTGCCGGGTCCGGGCCGCGGCATCCGCCTCGCCGCCAGCCGTCCCGCCGCCAGCCGTCCCGCCGCCAGCCGGCGGGGCGGCTAACCGCGTAGCGAGAGGTCCGCGATCAGGGACGTCCTGGTCGCGCCGGTGACCGGTGTCGCCTCGTTGTACGCGGGGTGGTCAACCACCAGCTCGACCGGCACGGCCGGATCCCGGAAGGCGTCCCGGGTGGCGTCGTTGAGGAGGAACCGCAGCATGTGCACGGACACGGTCTGGCTCGGGACGTCCGGGTCCTCGTCGGGGCTGAGGACCTCCTCGGCCGGCGCCGGTACGCCGCCGATCTCCAGCCGGATGCTGCGCTGCACACCGGCCAGCCGCTCCAGCTCCGCGCGCACGGTGTCCAGGACGTCGAGCTCGATGAACAGGGTGGCGGTCAGCGTGTGGCTGGAGGGCAGCAGGCGGGAATAGATGTCGATCTCATGGGCGACCTCCGAGGGGTCGCGCAGCCGTTCGGTGTAGACCATCTCCTGCACCTGGTAGCGCAGGGTCTGCTCGTTCTCGAACTCGAACAGGAGCATGTCGCCGACCCGGATTCGGCGCTCCGCCCGCACGGGCAGGATGCGGGCGCGCAGGCTCGGCCGTTGGGCGGAGTAGGCCTCGGGGTCGGTGATGATGTCGGCAACACTGAGCGCCATCGTTGGGACTCCCTGACGATCATCGAAGGCATGGGCGGCGCGCCGGATCTTACGCCGGCATCCGCCAGATCGTGAAGCGGCCGGGAGGCCGTCCGCCGGGCGCACGCCGGCAACGTGGACCGGCGACATCACGTGCCGACAACGTGGACCGGCCGGGGCGGACGCGACTCGTGCGTCCACCCCGGCCGGATACCCTCTCGGCGGCAGGCGGCCCCGCCCCGGTGACGGCCCGAAGCGGTGCGGCCCGCCGGAGCTATTCCGCCGCGACTGTCTCCAGCGAGTCCAGGGCCTTCTGGAACCGGCCGGCGTGGGTCTTCTCGGCCCGCGCGAGAGTGGCGAACCAGTCGGCGATCTCCTCGAAGCCCTCCTCGCGGGCGGTCTTGGCAAAGCCCGGGTACATCGCGGTGAACTCGTAGGTCTCCCCCGCCACGGCGCTGGCGAGGTTCTTGGCGGTGTCGCCGATCGGGCTCCCCGTCGCCGGGTCGCCGACCTTGGCGAGGAAGTCCAGGTGGCCGAAGGCGTGGCCGGTCTCGCCCTCGGCGGTGTCGCGGAAGAGCGAGCTGACGTCGGTCAGGCCCTCGATGTCAGCCACCCGGGCGAAGTAGAGGTAGCGGCGGTTCGCCTGGCTCTCGCCGGCGAACGCCTCCTTGAGGTTGTCGTGCGTCTTCGTGCCGTCCAGCTTGGACATGGGTGCTCCTTCTTCGAGTACGGTCACCTCTGGTAACGAGGCGAGTCCTTCGGGTGCGGCCGTCCGGGATGACGGCGACCGCTCGGATTGAGTGGCTCGTGGCGGCGCGGGAAACCCCGGGTGGGACACCGGCCGCGCGACAGCCGATGGTCTTCAGGGCTACCGGTGATCAGCCACCCGGTCGACAGGACGGACACAGGCCACGCAACTGCAGGTCGTAGCCTGTGATCGCGAAGCCGGTGCTGTGCGCGAGCTCGTTGACGATCATCTCTACCGGGCTTGGCAGATCGATGTCCACGGCTCGTCCGCAGCGGTCACAGACCAGATGGTCGTGACGGCTGGTGTTCCCGTCGTAGCGGGCTGCCGTACCGTTGCCGAGGCTGAGCTCACGGGCCTGCCCGGCCTGGACGAGCAGCCCCAGGGACCGATAGACGGTGGCAGCGCCGATACCTGGCGCGACTTCCCGGACGCGGTCGTAGACCTCGGCCGCCGTCGGGTGGCTGTGGACGGCCCGAAGCACCTCCAGCACCGCACGGCGCTGGGGGGTGAGGCGGAGATCCTGCTGGCCGTCCATGTCACGTCCGATGTTGTCACGCCCGATGTTGTCGGTACGCCCGCCCCCGCCCCGCCCGGCCATCCGCGATTGTCTTGTCACGTTTGGTCACAGCCGGTCGCGACGAGTTCTGTCATGATCGACAACTTTGAGAACGAGTCTCATTATCTACCAGAGAAGGCGGCTCCCGTAAACCCGCCACGCCCGCGCTGGCGGCGCGGGCGATGACACATCGGCATCCTCCCTGCGTGTCCCGCACAGCATCGGTGCCGCGGCCGTGGGCGTCACCCGTCGGCACGATCGGATACCCTGCGGGCGGGCTGCTGCCACAGGTGCGCATCGCACCATGGGCGCACACCCGCCATGGGCGCACACCGCCGCGGTCGCGGTGCGCGGCTCCTTGACGCTCCCCTCGGGCGCCATCCCGCCGACGGCCGCTTCGAGTGAAAGGCCTGCGGCCGCATGAGTACCGTTCTCGTGTACGCGGACAAGCCCGAGGTCCGGGAGCGGGTGAAGCTCGCCATCGGCCCGCTTCCCGACCGCGAGCTCGGCATCCTGGAGTTCCTGGACGCCGCGGACGGCCCGTCCGTGATCGACGCGGTCGACCACGGGGAGGCCGACATCTGCGTCCTGGACGCCGAGGCCGCCCCCAGCGGTGGCATGGGCCTGTCCCGGCAGCTCAAGAACGAGGTCCCCGACTGCCCGCCCACCGTCCTGCTGGTCGCCCGCCGTGACGACCGCTGGCTGGCGAGCTGGTCCCTGGCGGACGCGGTGGTCACCCACCCGGTCGACCCCGCCGAGCTCACCGAGGCCGTCGTCACACTGCTGCGCCGCCGGCACGCGCCGGCACCCCGCGCGCAGTCCTCCCCCGCCCACCACTGACGCGGCCCGCCCCGGCGGCCGCGCCCGGAACGGCCCGGGAGCGGCCGGGCCATCGGGAACAACCAGACGCCGGAAGCAACCGGATACGACCACAGCGGGGAAAGACAGGGATGACGGCCACGCCAACGGGCACGCAGCCAGCAGGCACGCAGCCAACGGGCACGAACAGCGACGAGCCGGCCAGCCCCACACCCGCTGGCCCGCCGAGCTGGGCCGAGCTTCTCACGGCGCTCCTGCGCGGGGAGGCACTGGGCGCCGAGGAGACCGGCTGGGCGATGCGGCAGATCATGTCCGGCGCGGCGTCACCCGCCCGGATCGCCGGCTTCGCGGTGGCGCTACGGGCCAAGGGTGAGACCGCCGAGGAGGTCCGCGGCCTGGTCGAGGCGATGCTCGAGCACGCCGCGCCGCTGGAGGTCTCCGACGACGTCCGGGAACGCGCGGTGGACACCTGCGGTACCGGCGGAGACCGGTCACATTCGGTGAACATATCGACCATGGCGGCGCTCCTGGTCGCCGGATCCGGCATCCCCGTGATCAAACACGGCAACCGGGCCGCGTCCTCGCTGTGCGGAACGGCCGACCTGCTGGAGGAGCTCGGCGTCGTCATCGACCTGCCGCCGGCCGCCGTCGGCACCTGCCTGGCCCGGGCCGGCGCGGCCTTCTGCTTCGCCCCGGTCTTCCATCCGGCCATGCGCCACGCGGCCGGGACGCGCAGCGAGCTCGGCGTGCCCACCTTCTTCAACATCCTCGGGCCGCTGACCAACCCGGGCCGGCCCGCGTCCCAGGCCATCGGGGTCGCCGACCCGCGGCTGGCCCCGGTCGTCGCGGGCGTGCTCGCCGCGCGTGGCACCCGTGGCCTGGTGTTCCGGGGCGACGACGGGCTCGACGAGCTCACGCCGGCGACCACGTCGACGGTGTGGGTGGTCAGGGGCGGCACGGTCCGGCAGGAGATCTTCGACCCACGGACGGTGGGCATCCAGCCCGGCGACCCCGCGGAACTGCGGGGTGGTGACGCCGCCCACAACGCCGAGGTCGCCCGTGTCCTGCTGGCCGGGCGTCGCGGGCTGGTGCGCGACGCCGTCCTGCTGGCCGCCGCGGCGGCTCTGGTCGCCGCCACCGGGCCGACCGCCGCCCCGGTGGGCGAGCAGATCCAGCGTCAGCTCGGCCGGGCCGCGTGGTCGCTGGATTCCGGCGCGGCAGAAGCCGCGCTGGGACGCTGGGTCAGGACGAGCCAGGCGGCTGTCGCCGCCGCGTCCACCAGCGCCTGAGGCCAGCGCCCACAGGACAGGGCGGGCCGGCCCTGTCGCAGCTTCGTCGCCGTCCGCGCGTGGGCGCGACCGGCACCCGGGCCCTGTTCCCGGTGGGCCCGGTGAGCCGCTGTCCGGCCCACCGGGAACCTGTCGATCAGTCCTCGGGGACGGGTGGCTGCCACAGGTTCTCGAACAGCAGGCCTGTGACGAAGAACAGCGTCAGCAGCCCGCCGATCAGAGCGAGCCAGACACCGAAGACGATGCCGAGGCCGACCAGGCTGGCACTGAGGGCGATGAAGACCGGGTAGTAGCTGCCCGGGGTGAAGTGCCCGAGCTCCCCGGCCCCGTCGGCGACCTCGGCGTCGGGCAGGTCCTGCGGGCGCGCCCCGATCCGGCGGGCGGTGAACAGCAGGTAGCCACCGACCAGCAGGCCGAGGCCGCCGCACAGCGCCAACGCGACGGTGCCGGTCGGATCCTGTGACGTGAACCAGTAGACCACGTCGACCACCGCGCAGAAAATCGTGAACACGAGGAAGACCACGCCTTCGATCTTCATGGCTACTGCTCCTCCCTTTCAGCTGCTTTCCCGCCGGCCCACGGGCCGGCTATCTGATTTCGGGTGTGGCGTGGTAGTCGACTCGGCCCGCCGCCTGCGGATAGTGCAGGTCGAAGGCCGGCCGTTCCGAGCGGATACGCGGCAGCGAGCGGAAGTTGTGGCGCGGCGGCGGGCAGGACGTCGCCCATTCCAGGGAGTTCCCGTAGCCCCACGGGTCGTCCACGACGGCCAGCTCGCCCTTCTTGTACGAACGCCAGACGTTGTAGATGAACGGCAGGGTCGAGGTGGCCAGCAGGAGCGCGCCGGCCGTGGAGATCGTGTTGTAGGTGGTGAAACCGTCGGTGGGCGCGTAGTCGGCGACCCGGCGCGGCATGCCCTTCACACCCAGCCAGTGCTGGATCAGGAAGGTGAGGTGGAAGCCGAAGAACAACGTCCAGAAATGGATCTTCCCGAGCTTCTCGTCGAGCAGCCGCCCGGTGACCTTGGGGAACCAGAAGTAGATCCCGGCGTACGCGGCGAAGACCACCGAGCCGAAGACGACGTAATGGAAGTGCGCGACCACGAAGTAGCTGTCGCTGACGTGGAAGTCGATCGGCGGGCTGGCCAGCAGCACACCGGTGAGACCGCCGAAGAGGAATGTCACGAGGAAGCCCAGCGCGAACAGCATCGGCGTCTCGAAGGTGATCTGCCCGCGCCACAGGGTGCCGATCCAGTTGAAGTACTTCATGCCGGTCGGCACCGCGATGAGGAAGGAGAGGAAGGCGAAGAACGGCAGCAGGACGGCGCCGGTGGCGAACATGTGGTGTGCCCACACCGCCACCGACAGCGCGCCGATACCGACCGTCGCGAAGACCAGGCCCTTGTACCCGAACAGCGGCTTGCGGGAGAAGACCGGCAGCACCTCGCTGATGATGCCGAAGAACGGCAGGGCGATGATGTAGACCTCGGGATGGCCGAAGAACCAGAACAGGTGCTGCCACAGGATCGCGCCGCCGTTGGCCGCGTCGAATATGTGCGCGCCCAGCCGGCGGTCCGCCTCAAGCCCGAGCAGCGCGCCGGTGAGGACCGGGAAGGCTACCAGCACCAGGATCGAGGTGATCAGGAAGTTCCAGCAGAAGATGGGCAGCCGGAACATCGTCATCCCAGGCGCCCGCAGGCAGAGGATCGTCGTGATCATGTTGACCGCGCCGAGGATGGTGCCCAGGCCCGACAGCGCCAGGCCGAGAATCCACAGGTCGGCACCGGCCCCCGGTGAATAGACCGAGTTGTTCAGCGGCGCGTAGGCGAACCAGCCGAAGTCCGCCGCGCCACCCGGGGTCAGGAATCCCGCGACGACGGTCAGGCTGCCGAAAAGGAAGAACCAGTAGGACAGCGCGTTCAGCCGGGGGAAGGCCACGTCCGGCGAGCCGATCTGCAGCGGTATCAGGAAGTTCGCGAACGCGAACGCCATAGGCGTGGCGAACATCAGCAGCATCAGCGTGCCGTGCATCGTGAACAGCTGGTTGAACTGCTCGTTCGACAGGACCTGCAGACCGGGCCGGGCGAGCTCGATCCGCATCAGCTCAGCCATGATCCCGGCGAACAGGAAGAAGGCGAAGGCGGTCACGCCGTACATCACGGCGATGTCCTTGTGGGACGTCGTCCGCAGGTAGCCGAGCAGGTTCGTCCGCGGCCTGGTGTGGAGATCCTCGACGTGGCCGGCCGGCGGCTCGTGCACCAGTGTCACTGTCGGCTCCCGGAGGTGTTCGGTACGGCGGATGTCTGCGCGGGCGCCCCGGCGGCGGTGACTGTGGCCGGGGTCACGTCCGAGACCGGGCGGGTCCGTTCGGCGATGAACCGGTCGTACTCGTCACCGGGGACCACCTTGACGGAGAA
The DNA here is from genome assembly GCF_920888515.1 of Protofrankia sp. CiP1_Cm_nod1. Taxonomy (GTDB): domain Bacteria; phylum Actinomycetota; class Actinomycetes; order Frankiales; family Frankiaceae; genus Protofrankia. The sequence goes on from NZ_CAKKTM010000355.1 coordinate 41,293, forward strand.
GTTCATCCGGTCGTGGTCGACCCCGCACAGTTCCGCGCAACGGCCCACAAAGGTGCCGGTCTTGGTGATCGTGAGCTGGAACTGGTTGATCCGGCCGGGGATCACGTCCCGCTTGAACAGGAAGTCGGGCACCCAGAAGGAGTGGATCACGTCCGTCGAGGTCTCGATGAAACGGATCGTCCGGCCCTGCGGGAGCACCAGGACGGCCGGCTCCCCGGGCTTGCCGGTGACCTCGATCGGGGCGGTGCCGTCGCGGCCGGTGTCGAGATAGCGGAACTGCCAGTTCCAACGGAAACCGATCACATTGATCGTGACGTCCGGGTCGGGTGGCAGCCGGTTGATCTCGATCTCGTCCCGGGCCGTGTAGTAGAACAGCCCGGCTACGATGACCAGGGGCACGACCGTGTAGAGGATCTCGACCGGCAGGTTGTAGCGGACCTGCCGCGGCAGGTCGTCCGACCGCTTCCGGAACACGGTGATCGCGTAGAAGATCAGGCCCCAGGTGAACACGCCCACGGCGAGCGCCGCGATCGAGGAGCCCTGCCACAGGTTCAGGATGCGCGGTGTCTGGTCCGTCACTCCGTCGGGGAAACCGAAGTTGGGAACATCACACCCGGTCGCGGTCATGACAAGCAGCGCGAGCCCGGCCATCAGGGCCAGGCGGCGGCGCCACGGACGGGCGCGGGCGGCGCGGTGATCAGAACCTCGCGCGCGGTTCGTGCTCCCCGCCCGGGCAGCGTCGGAGGCGGCCGCTTCCTCGACATCGGCGGGCAACGGCCGAGGTCGGCCGAAGGATCGGGTCACCAGGTCCTGCCTCCCACGAATGCGCCGGCCCAGGCGAACCAACCGGGCCTGGCGCAGGGCTCTTCGACAAGCTGTAGATGCTGCGGCAGGAGCGTATCCCAGCTACCCGTCCGGCATCACGCCAGAGCCTCAGGAGGTGACCCCTTCCGCCCCGAGGAAGGCCGCCCGGAGCGCCTCCCGCGCCGGCGAAGGCATCCCGGACAACCCGCCGGAGCACCTTTTCGCTCCGCCGCCGGCTTGCGGTGCGACAAACGGCCCGCCGCAGCCCGCGGCTACGGAGGCTTCCCGAATCCGTGGCCGGAGGACGCCTGTGCCTCCACCGCGAGGACGCCAGGAAGATCGGCGAAACGGGCCTTGGCGTCATGGCTGAGGACGATCCGTCCGGTCTCGGCCGCATGGGCCGCAATGATCAGATCGTGGGCGCCGCGACGCCGTCCGATCCGGCGCGCGGCCACGATGAGACGGGCGTGGTGAGCTGCCGTGCTCTGCGTGTAGTCCAGCACGTCCAGCACGGACGTCATGGCGGCCAGCGCCCGTGAACGCTGGGCGGCCCTGGCCGCGGTGTCGGCCAGTTCGATCCCCACCCGATACTCGGCGATCGACACGGCCGCGGCCGCGAGCTCGTCGTCGTCCAGGGCGGCGCGGTCGACCGTTCCCCGCTCGTAGGCGATGAGGATGCTGGTGTCGAGGATCAGGCGGCGGCCCACGGGTCGCCCTCGTCCACGGCCAGGTGACCGACCGCCTCCGCGATGTCCGCCTCGAAGGTGTCATCCGGTGGCGTGGTGCCGACAAGCACGGCTCGAAGGTCGGCTCCGGTCCGCCGACGCGCCGGCCTAATTTCCGCGATTGTACGGTTACCTCGCGTAATTGTGATGGTCTCGCCGGCCTCGATCGCGTCAAGCAGATCCGAGAACCCGCGGGACGCCTCGGTCGCCGTTACAGTGCGCATGACCACCAACATATCTGAAAATCAGATACAGGCACGTGGCTGCTGAGAGGAAACGTAACCACCCGCGGAAATGCAACTGGACCGTGGTTACATTTGAGCCCGACGGACGTGAGCCCACCGATCGCCGGGCTACGGGCTACGGGCTACGGGCTACGGGCTACGGGCTACGGGCAATGACACGCCTCGGCGACCTCGACACTCGGCATACCGTGGGAGGCGTGCCGGCCTATCTCGATCATGCTTCTACGGCCGTTCTGCATCCGACGGCCCGGGCGGCCCTGCTGGCCGCGATCGACGAGGGGTGGGCCGACCCGGCCCGGCTGTACCGCGACGCCCGGCGGGCCCGCATGCTGCTCGACGCCGCCCGGGAGACGGTCGCCGGGGTGATCGGCACCCGGCCTGACGAGGTCAGCTTCACCGCGTCGGGCACCCAGGCGGCCCAGCTCGCGCTGCTCGGCGCGGCCCGGGCCCGCCGCCGCGCCGGCAGCCGCATCCTGGTCAGCGCGGTGGAGCACTCCTGCGTCCTGCACGCCGCCGCGTGGCACGAGCACGCCGGCGGCCTGGTCGGCACCGTCGGGGTGGACGGGTTCGGCCGCGTCGACCCGGCCGGCTTCACCCCCCCGCCGGACACGGCGGTGGCCAGCCTGCAGCACGCCAACCACGAGGTCGCCACCATCCAGCCGGTGGCCGCGGCCGCGGAGGTGCTGCACGCCGCGGGCGTCCCGCTGCACGTGGACGCGGCCATGTCGCTCGGCCGGATCCCGGTGGACGTCACGGCGCTGGGCGCCGACCTGCTCAGCGCCAGCGCGCACAAGTTCGGCGGGCCGGCGGGCGTGGGCATCCTGGTGGTGCGCACCGGACGCCGGTGGGTCAGCCCGCTGCCCGCGGACGAGCGCGAGGGCGGCCGGGTCGCCGGCTTCCCCAACGTCGCGGGGATCGTCGCGACGGCCGCGGCCCTGCACGCCCGGACCAACGAGATCGTCACCGAGGGGCCGCGCCTGGCCGGCTATGTGCGGCGGCTGCGGGCCCGGCTGCCCGAGCTGATACCGGACGTCGAGGTGCTCGGCGACCCCGACCCGGCCGGCCGGCTGCCGCACCTGCTCACCTTCTCCTGCCTCTACGTCGACGGCGAGTCACTGCTGCACGAGCTGGACCGGGCGGGGATCGCGGTCAGCAGCGGCTCCAGCTGCACCTCCGACACGCTCACCCCGAGCCACGTGCTCGCCGCGATGGGCGCGTTGACGCAGGGGAACGTCCGGGTCTCCTTCGGCCGGGAGTCCGACAGCGCGGACGTCGACGCCCTGCTCGCGGTCCTGCCGGACGCGGTCGCCCGCGTCCGCGAACGGGCCGGGGCCGCCGGGCTGTGACGCGCGGCCGCCCCGCGCCGGACAAGCCAGCCCATGCCGAACAGCCGAACAGCCGAACAGCCGAACAGCGGAAACATGACAAAGAACGCGGACAGAACGAGTAACACGGATGACGCCCGCTGGGACACGGCGGCGTTCACCGTGGACGCGCGGGGCCGCCGATGCCCGCTGCCGGTCATCGAGCTGGCCCGCCGCATCGGCGAGCTCGACCGCGACACCACCCTGGTGCTGTGGGCGGACGACCCGGCCGCGGACCTCGACGTCCCCGCCTGGTGCCGGATGCGCTCCCACGAGCTGGTCGCGACCCGGCCGCTGCCCACGGGCGGGACGGCCTACCTCGTCCGCCGCCTCGCCTGAGCCCCCGGTCAGGCCGTGGGCAGGTGGGAGGCGATCTGCGCGGCGGCGTCCGCGCCGTAGGTCTCCGACAGGCGTTTGACCAGCTCGGCCGGGACGGTTTCGTACTCCTGGGTGCCGACGGTCTCCAGCGCCAGCGTGGCGAGCAGGCAGCCAAGCTGCGCGCTGCGCTCCAAGGACAGTTCCCAGGCGCGCCCCGCGAAGAAGCCGGCGCGGAAGGCGTCCCCGACGCCGGTCGGATCCGGGGTGATCCGGGCGGGCACGACCGGCACCCGGATCGGCGCCTGCCCGACGGCCTCGATGGCAGCGCCGTCCGCGCCGTGGGTGGTGACCCGGATGCCCACCCGCTGGAGCACCTGCGCGTCCGACCAGCCGGTCTTGCTCTCCAGCAGGCCCTTCTCGTACTCGTTGCACAGCAGCCAGGCCGCGCCGTCCACCAGCCGGCGGATCTGTGGGCCGTCCATCCGGGCGAGCTGCTGGGAGGGGTCGGCCGCGAACGGGATGGACCGTTCGCGGCACTCGTCGGTGTGGCGGAGCATCGCCTCCGGGTCGTTCGGGCTGATCAGGACCAGGTCCAGGCCGCCCAGGCGGTCGGCGACCGGGCGCAGCTCGATCAGCCGGGCGTCGCTCATCGCGCCGGGATAGAAGGAGGCGATCTGGCAGAGATCGTCGTCGGTGGTACACACGAAACGGGCGGTGTGGGCGACTTCGCTCACATACACCGAGCTCGTGTCGACGCCGTTGCGGTCGAGCCAGGACCGGTAGCCGGCGAAATCCTCGCCCACCGCCCCGACGAGAACGGGACGCAGGCCCAGCCGTCCGAGCCCGTAACAGATGTTGGCGGCCGCTCCCCCGCGCCGGATGACCAGGTCGTCGACAAGGAACGACAGGGAGATCCTGTCCAGCTGGTCGGCCAGCAGCTGCTCGGCGAACCGGCCCGGAAAGCGCATGAGATGGTCGGTCGCGATGGAACCCGTAACGGCAATAGGCACGATGCGTGATTCTACCTGGCCATCACCCGAAACCGCCGGGTCCACCCGGCATCCGCCCGTGCCTGGCCGGCGTTCCCGCACGGTGAAACACGGGCAGCAGGCCAGGACGAGGCCAGGACGACCGCCGGCACGGGTGGGCACGGCAGGCGTGTGGCCGGCTGGGAGCGCCCAGCCGGCCACACGTCACAACCAACGGCGCACCGAACGGATACCGTCGGTAGCCCGGAGGTGTCCGGCACCCCGGCCCGTCCGTCCGCTGTCACCTCGGCGACGGACGCCTACCGCCACCCCGGCCGCGACCGCGACAACACGGCCGGCCGGCCCCAGGGACCAACGCCTGGCCCCCGGCCCCTGGAATCAGCGGGCACCAGGGACCGCGGGAATCACAGGGATCAGTGGGATCAGTGGGATCAGTGGAAGGAGTCGCCGCAGGCGCAGGAACCCGCCGCGTTCGGGTTGTCGATCGTGAAGCCCTGCTTCTCGATCGTGTCTACGAAGTCGATCGTCGCCCCGCCGAGGTACGGGCCGCTCATCCGGTCGACCGCGACCTTGACACCGGAGAAGTCGAGGACGATGTCGCCGTCGAGCTGCCGCTCGTCGAAGAAGAGCTGGTAGCGCATGCCGGAGCAGCCGCCGGGCTGGACAGCGATCCGCAGCTGGAGGTCCTCACGCCCCTCCTGCTCGAGCAGGCTCTTCACCTTGTGCGCGGCCACGTCGGTCAGGATGACGGTGTTCGGACGAGTCGCTGTGTCCACGCCGGTCGCCGTATCGGTCGTCGTGTCCTGGACTGTCATGGAGGCTGCTCCCTAGTGAATATTCCCTGGGGCGTGGGGAGTCACGACGACAGCCACTGTCGCTCCTCCTTCGGCCGGTTGGATACGTGTGCAGGGATGCCAGGTATTCGGCTACTCGCAATACATGCGCATCCGAGATGTGCGCATCACTGTAGGCAACAACATGGGATGCCTGCGACGCCACCCTTCATGCACGGTCGCCGTTCCTGCCATCGCGACAGCAGTCACTACCAGAGTCACTACCAGCGGCGGCCGCCACCAGCAAGCCGTTGCACACGTCTGGCTGGAACGCCGCCCGCCGCGATTGCCTTCCCATCGTACGCAGATCGTCCGCGCATGACCAAGCACGCGGCCCGCGGCGTGATCACGAACTCGTCCCGCGCGGTACGGCAGAAGGTCCCAGACGATGCGGTACAGGGCCGCGGCGAGTTAGAGTCTTACCGACCATACGTCCCCATGCGTGCGGCCAGGCCACGCCACGGCCGGTCGACCTCAGGAGCGAGCATGACGACCCATCCCGCGCTCGAGCGCGCCGGCGTCGCGGCGCCGGGAACACCTCCGGTCACGCCGCCGTCCCCGCCGCGCCCCCGCTCCCTGGCCGGGCCGCTCGAGCTGCTGCTGCTCGGGCACGGCTCGGATCCCGGCAGCGAGCGCGGGGTCGACTGCCCCGGCGCGCTGCCGCCCGCGTCCGACCCGACGCTCGTCGAGCGGGCCAGGGCGGCCAGAGCCGCCCTCGGCGACTCGGTCTTCGTCCTCGGCCACCACTACCAGCGGGACGAGGTCATCGCCTTCGCCGACGTCACCGGCGACTCGTTCAGGCTCGCCCAGCAGGCCGCCGCCCGGCCCGAGGCCGGGCACATCGTCTTCTGCGGCGTGCACTTCATGGCGGAGAGCGCCGACATTCTCACCGGCGACCACCAGCAGGTGATCCTGCCCGATCTCGCCGCCGGCTGCTCCATGGCCGACATGGCCGCGGCCGAACAGGTCGAACAGGCCTGGGAGACGCTCGCAGACGCCGGCCTCGCCGACGGCACCGTGCCGGTGAGCTACATGAACTCCTCCGCCGCCATCAAGGCGTTCACCGGGCGGCACGGCGGCACCATCTGCACGTCCTCCAACGCCCGCCGGGCGCTGGACTGGGCGTTCGGGCCGGACCGGCGCGGCGAGCGGGTGCTGTTCCTGCCCGACCAGCATCTCGGCCGCAACACCGCCGTGCTGGAGATGGGCATGTCGCTGGACGACTGCGTCGTCTACAGCCCGCACCGCCCCGGCGGCGGCATCACCCGCGAACAGCTGCGGGACGCCCGGATGATCCTGTGGCAGGGGCACTGCTCGGTGCACGGCCGGTTCAGCCTCGGCTGCGTGGACGAGGTACGCGCCCGGATACCCGGCGTCACCGTGCTGGTGCATCCCGAGTGCCGGCACGAGGTCGTCACCGCCGCGGACCTGGTCGGCTCGACGGAGTACATCATCAAGGCGGTGGATGCCGCCCCGCCCGGCTCCAGGTTCGCCGTCGGCACCGAGCTGAACCTGGTGCAGCGGCTGGCCAACCGGCACCCTGACAAGACCGTAGTCTTCCTGGATCGTACGGTGTGCTACTGCTCCACCATGAACCGTATCGATCTGCCCCACCTCGTGTGGGCCCTTGAGTCCCTGGTCCGCGGCGAGACGGTCAACCGCATCACGGTCGACCCCGACGTCGCGGCACACGCCCGGAAGGCCCTCGACCAGATGCTGGCACTGCCCTGATGGCCCTGTTGAAACGACGCACGTCCGTCCCCGACGATCCCGCGGGCACCGCGGGCACCGCGGGCACCGCGGGCACACCGGTGGCCACCGCCGGCTCCGCTCCCCCCGCCGACGCCGAGCCCGGGAACCGGCCGGGGGGCGGGGTGGGGAAAGGCCGTCCCACCCCGAAACGCAGCCAGGCACGGGC